>CAIOGM010000036.1 GCA_903857795.1 uncultured Geobacter sp. | reverse complement strand
GAGGAAAATCACGCAGTCGGCGACATACTCCTCCAGGCCGAAGCGGGTCAGGCTCCGCTCCCCCTGCTCGCCGGTGATAACGGCGGTGACCCCCTTGGCTTTGAGAAACCCGAAGAGCCGCCGCAACTCCGCCCGCAGGATCACTTCGTTGGCAAATCCGCAAAAGAGGGTTTCGAGGGTATCGAGCACCACCCGCCTGGCGCCGATGGCATCAATGGCATACCCGATGCGGATGAAGAGCCCCTCCAGGTCGTATTCGCCCGTCTCCTCGATCTCGCTCCGCTCGATATGCACGTAGTCAAGATCGAGCTTTTTGCGGGCCACCAGATCGTTCAGGTCGAACCCAAGCGAGGCAAAGTTTGTTATCAGCTCCTCGGACTTCTCTTCGAACGACAAGTAGACACCCGGTTCGTCATACTCTTGTGCTCCGCGCACCAGAAACTCCATGGCGAGCAGGGTCTTGCCGCAGCCGGTGCCGCCGCAGACCAGGGTCGGCCGTCCCTGAGGGAGGCCGCCGCCGGTGATCTCGTCCAGTCCCTTGATCCCGGTGGGGCATTTCTGCAAGAGTTCAAGCGCCGGTTTTACGTTGTTGTTCGGTTTGACCATGTGAGTTCTCCTCTCAAGCTGAAGCGACTTTCTCCGAATAATGATGGGGACAGGGTGCGTTATCGCTTACCACTTTCAAAAATACTGCCACCACCTGCGGATCGAAGTGTGTACCAGCCAGCGAGCTGATATGTTTCAGCACTTTTCTCTCCGACCAGGCAGCACGGTACGGCCGGGCGGAACGGAGAGCGTCCCAGACGTCCACCACCGCGAAGAGCTGGGCAGCCAAGGAGATATGTTTCCCCGCGAGGCCACGAGGATAGCCGCTGCCGTCCCATTTCTCGTGGTGACAGTAGGGGATATCCAGGGCTTGGCGGAGGTAGGCAATTGGGGAGAGCATATCGTAGGCAAATTGCGGATGTCGGCGCATGATCTCCCACTCCGCGGCAGTCAACGGTCCCGGCTTGTGCAAGATGGCGTCGGGGACCCCCATCTTGCCGATGTCGTGCAGGAGCGCTCCCCGGCGGATGTGGACCAGCTCCGTGTTGCCGATCCCCATGGTCCTGGCCAGACGTTCCGTGACCTCGGTGACCCGCAGGGTGTGTCCTTCGGTCTCCCGATCACGCAGGTCCATGGCTCGGGACCACCCTTCGATGGTGGATTCATAGGCCAGGGAGAGTTCAATATTTGAGAGTTGCAGGTGTTTGAAAAGCTGAGCATTATCGATGGCGATGGCGGCCTGCCCGGCCAGGGTCTCCAGGAATCCCCGCCACTCGTCGTCATCGGTGCGAGGGCTCCGGTGGAAGACCTCCAGAACCCCCTTGACCTCCCCCTTGACGATGAGCGGCACGCAGGCATAGGCGGCAAAGTGTTCGGCAGCCCACAGTGTGGCAAAGGAGGGGCTGCCGGCGATCAGCTCGGGATCAATGGCCATGATGCTCCTCCGCTCCAGGGCGGCACGCCCGGCAAAGCTTTCACCCAACTTGATGCGTGGCGCTCTGGCAGTCGGAGTGCGGAAGCCCCGGTTGGCGATAACATCAAGAGTCAGATCGGTGGGGTCCAGCAGCATGACGGAGGCCGCATCCATGCCGAGTTGGGTGGTCGCCTGTTCCAGCAGCACGTTCAGCATCATGCGCAGGTCAAAGCTGCCGGCGATAGCCGTATCGATCCGGCGCAGGGCATTAAGGCGCTGAACCTGGGTTTCGATCCGGATTTCCGCCATTTTGCGGTCGGTGATGTCCCGGAGCGAGATGATGTCCGCCGGTTCTCCTTCCCAGTCGGTGGGGACCAGGCGCAACTCTACCGTCACCACGCGTTCATCCCCGCGGGGGATGGTGATCTCGGTGCGGACATCGGTGATCGCCGGAAACCTTAGGGCTCTCCCCATGAGATCGTCCCCGAAGACACCGAAGAGGACATTGGCCGCCGGGTTGGCGTACCGGACGACCCCCCGCCGGTCAGCCACCACGATGCCGTCGGCGTTTTTCTCGATAATGCGCCGGGTCCGCGCCTCGCTGACGATGAGTTCCGTTTTGAGGCGTTGCCGTTCGATGGCGTAGCGGAGGACCCGCGACAGCATGGCGCTGTGGAGCGTTCCCTTGAGCAGGTAGTCCTGAGCCCCGCACTTGAGCGACTCCAGCGCCGTGGTCTCGTCATCAAGGCCGCTGAATACCACAATCGGGAGGTCGGGGAACCGGGCATGGGCCGTGATTACCGTATCCAACCCCTGGCTGTCCGGCAGCCCCAAATCCAGGAGCAGGACATCCACTGTCTGCTCAGACAGGAGCTGCAAACCGGTTGTCAGTCGATCGGCAGAAAAGACGCGGAACGATACCCCCCTGGCTTCCGAAAGCGCCTCCTGCACCAGTCGGGCGTCTCCCGGATTGTCTTCGATGAGCAGCAGTCTGATCAGTTCATTGTCCATAATGTTACTCTCAGCGACCGTTGGGCAACTTGACGATGGTCAGCCAGAAATCCTCGATTGACTGGACCACCTTCAGGAACTGGGTCAGGTCGATGGGTTTGGTGATGTAGCAGTTGGCGTGAAGGTTGTACGATCGCAGGATATCCTGCTCGTCGCTGCTGGTGGTCAGGATCACTACGGGGATTCGCTTGAGGTTATCGTCGGTCTTGACCTCTTCCAGTACTGCCCGTCCATCCTTCCGGGGGAGGTTCAGGTCCAGGAGGATCAGGTCGGGGCGGGGTGCGTCCGCATGTTTCCCCTTCTGGTAGAGAAACTCCATGGCCTCTTCGCCGTCCCCCACATGATGGAGGGTATTCCTGATTTTGCTGTCCCTCATGGCCTCTTTCGCCAGGCGGGCGTCCCCTGCGTTGTCTTCTACCAGCAGGATGTCAATGGCTTCACCGACATAGTTCTTGCTCATTTGTTGTCTCCTTTCGTGTCTGGCACTTCCGGGAGCGTGAAGAAAAATGTGGACCCCGTGCCCGGTTCCGACTCCACCCAGATCCTCCCGCCAAACCGTTCGATGGCCCGCTTGCAGATGGCCAAACCGATACCGGTTCCCGGGTATTCACTCCGGGTATGAAGGCGCTGAAAAACCTGGAACACCTGGTCGAAATACTTCGATTCGATGCCGATACCGTTGTCCGCCACCCGGAAGGTCCAGAAACCTCCGGTACGCTCCGCGCTCACGTGGATTCGCGGCGGCTCTTCCGGTCGGTGGAACTTGACCGCATTGGCGATGAGATTCTGGAACACCTGGACAAGCTGGCCCCGGTCCCCCATGACCCGGGGGAGGTCAACCGTCGTCACCAGGGCGCCACTCTCCTGGATAGTGGCCTGAAGGTTGGCCACCGCTTCGCCGAGAGCATCGTGACTGTCCAGCGGTTCCGGTGGCTTCCCCCGGGTAGTTATTCGCGAATAGGCCAGCAGGTCCTGGATGAGCTGTTGCATCCGGTTGGCGCCGTCAACGGCAAAGCCTATGAAATCCTTGGCATCCTGATCAAGCAGCTCGCCATAGCGCCTGGCCAGCAGTTGGGTATAGCTCGACACCATCCGGAGCGGTTCCTGGAGATCGTGGGATGCGATGTACGCGAACTGCTCCAACTCCCGGTTGGAACGGATGAGGTCCTCGTTGAGCGTCCGCAGTTTTTCTTCGGCCTCCATGCGTTCGGTGATGTCCTCGATGACCGCTATGAAGTAGTCCGGCGCGCCCTGTTCGTCACGGACCAGTCCTACCGTGAGGTTGGCCCAGACCGTGGCGCCGTCCCGGGTGAGATAGCGTTTTTCCAGGGAGTAGTCGGGAAATTCCCCGGCAAGCAGCCGCCGGACATGGTCCAGGTCCAGGTCAAGATCATCCGGATGAGTGATCTCCTGAAAGGTTTTGGTGAGAAGGTCCTCCGCCGGGTACCCTGTGATCTCGCAAAGCCGCTGGTTTACCCTCAGCCAGCGGCCATCGATACCGACCAGGGCCATCCCCACTGCCGCCTGCTCGAAAGTGGCGCGAAACCTCTCTTCGCTCCGGAAAAGTTCCCGTTCTGCCTGAAGCCGTTCCCGTATCTGCCGGACCAGTATCTGATTTCGCAGGAACAGCAGGGCGCCGAAGGCCACGACCCAGATGAGCAGGACTGTGGTCCCGAGCTGGAGATAGTGGTGCAACCCTTCCTTCAGGAGGACATGGTTGTCCCGGCTGATGAATACCGACCAGCCACAACTTTCAATCGGGCTGGAGGAAAGGTAACGGGTCTTCCCCTTTTCCAGCGGATCGGGGAGGGGTATGGACTGGTCCCCGGGATATGTGATCTGACTCTTCACGCCATAATAGGGATAAAGCTTTAGTTCCTTATCATAGGCGAAGCGGGTGCTGAAGATCAGATACCCCTTCCGGTCGGTGACATTGCTTCTGGCTCCGACGTCAAGGGGTATCCGCTCAATAATCTTGCTCAAGGTGACGGTCCGCTGGGTATTGACGAGGATGCCGATCACCTCGCCCTGTTCATCGAATATGGGTACGCATATATGAACGGCCAGATCCTTTTCACCGACCAGCCGGATCATGGCATTCGAGATGTATGGTTTCCATTCCCTGCTGACCCCCTGATACCATTCCCGGTGGGCCAGGTTCATGCCGATGACTTCCGGACGGACCGGGTAAATGGCCCAAAGGTTGGCCGCCTTATCGGTGAGGACGACACTGTCGATGCCGGGGTTGGTCGCGACCAGTTTGGCCAGGTGCTCCGTAGCCTTAGTTGTGTCCTGCTTCCTGATCGCCTGGATCAGGAGGGGGCGACTGGCATACGCCTCCATCGTCTTGACCACTTTTTCGAGGTGCTCCTCCAGGAGCAGGGAAAGAAGATTGGCAGAGGCGCGGTCTTCCTTCAGGGCCTGGACCTTGATGCTCTCGTAGTGCTCATAACAGAGAAACAGAAAGCTTCCCGTAAGGGAGAGGAAGAGCAGAAAGCCGAGAAGGAAAATGTTTCTTCCCGTGAGGAACCAGGGTATCGTCTGGACTCTTGAGGAGGTCATGAGATCCTCCCGGCGCCGGATGTCGGCATGCAATTGGCGCTCCCCTCCGGCTCACCCGTCAGCTCCGCCGGCAGGGTCTTGGGGATGGTGAAGAAGAAGGTGGCGCCGGCCCCCAGAGCGGACTCCACCCAGATCAGGCCACCGTGCCGCTCGACGATCCGCTTACAGACGGCAAGGCCGATTCCGGTGCCGGGATATTCACTGTAGCCGTGGAGCCGCTGGAAGATCTGGAAGATCCGGTCGGATTGGGCCGGGTCCAGGCCGATGCCGTTGTCCGCCACCGCAAACCGCCACTCCTGCGCCAGCTCCTCGGCCCGGATGGAGACCCGGGGCATGGCCTCGCCCCGAAACTTGAGGGAGTTGCCAACCAGGTTCTGGAAGAGCTGTACCAGTTGGGAGCTGTCAGCCGTCAGCGTCGGGAGCGGTGCCACGGTAATCTCGGCGCCGGCCTGCTCCACCACGAGCTTCAGGTTATTCAGGGCCTGGGTGCAGCAGTCTCCTGAGTCTACCTGTTCCGCTGGCCTTCCCCGGGTCCCCACCCGGGAATAGGCGAGCAGATCGTTGATCATCTGGTGCATCCGACGGGCGCCGTCAACCGCGTAGCCGATGAACTGTCGGGCCGTCTCGTCGAGTTGCTCCCCATAGCGGCGTTCCAGAAGCTGAGTATAACTCATGATCATCCGGATCGGCTCCTGGAGGTCGTGGGATGCCACGTAGGCGAACCGCTCCAGCTCCTGGTTGGAGCGGGACAGATCGGCCAGGGTTTTCTGAAGCTGTTCCTCGCCCCGAATATGGTCGGTGATATCGACAAAAGAAACGACAATCTTGTCTAATTGCCCTTCTGTTGCACAAACCGGGTAGGCATTGCACAAAACCCAGGTAGGCTCGGCACGGTCCGGCCGGCAGACACCGATTACCTGACCGGTGAGCGGTTTGCCCGAGGTGAGAACCCGATTGACCGGGTATTCCGGCAGAGGTGTCGGGGCGCCGTCTGCTCCGAGAAAACACCAGGCAGGGTCCATGGCGGTTTTTCCCCGCAGTTGATCCTCGGTCAGCCCAAGCAGGCGTGAGGCCATCGGATTGGCGAGCTTGATTGACGTGTCCGGAGAGTGGACCACGATACCGGCAGGGAGATTCTCGATAAGGCTTCGATATTCCAATTCCTTGATCCGCAGCATATTCTCGGACTGTTTGAGCCGCTTGTTCCAGAAAATCGTGACCGCCAGGATCAGGGAAAAGAGCGTAGTTAATCCGGCAACCCAACTCCAGAGCTGTTTCCTGTCGATGACGTGTTCATACCGGATCGAGAGCCAGCGGTTGCGGATCGCACTCTCTTCGGCTTCGGTCATGGCATTGAGAGCCTTGTTGATAATACGTGCCAGTTCCGGCCAATCCTTGCGTACCGCCATGGCCAGATTCTGATTACCGAAGGGAGAGGGTGCGGCTACTCTGAGATTTTTGAGTCCATTGCTATTGATTAAATAAGAAGCGATGGCGAGGTTACCGATATAGGCATCATTGGTTCCGCTGGCGACTGACTGGAGTGCCTTGAGTGACGTATCGCACGTGACAACCCTGATCTGCGGGTACTCACGTTCAAGCCGGTCCTTGACCACGAAGCCCCGTTCAACTGCAACGTTCTTGCCGTTCAGATCCTTCATGTCCGAGATAAAGTCGGTGCCGGTGCGATTAATGATCACCAAGGGAGCTGAAAGGTAATCCTGGGTCAGGGCGAAGCGCTTTTCCCGCTCCGGTGTCCTCGTGATGGTCATAAGGAGATCGCATTCTTTACGTTCTCCAGCCAGGTCATCGACGGCGTCTTGCCAACCGCCGGGCGCGGGAACAAAACTGAAGTTGATGCCGAGACGTTTGCCGATCAATGTGAGGTAATCAACCGAGATGCCTCCCGGTTCCGGAGTGAACATATGGTAGGGAGGAGTAACTGAGCTACGCACCCGCACCGTATGTTTGCGCTCCAGCCATGCCTGTTCCTGTTCCGTGAGGAGAATCCGGCTTGAAAATCCTTTCCCTGAACCGTTATCCGCAGGTTTCGAGGAGTCATCTCTAGCGGCACCTGGTGCAATCGGCACAAAAATCAGAATGAATACCAGTATCCTGATCAGACGTAGCACGGAGGATTGACATATCATCGGTATCACCTCTGTTCCCCTGTCATCTCCTCCTGCAGGGTCTTGGGGATGGTGAAGAAGAAGGTGGCGCCGGCTCCGGGGGTCGATTCCACCCAGATACGGCCGCCGTGCCGCTCGACGATCCGTTTGCAGACGGCCAGGCCGATGCCGGTGCCGGGATATTTGCTGTAGCCGTGAAGCCGCTGGAAGATCTGGAAGATCCGGTCGGATTGTGCCGGGTCCAGGCCGATGCCGTTGTCCGCCACCGCAAACCGCCACTCCTTCGCCAGCTCCTCGGCCCGGACGGTGACCCGGGGTATGGCTTCACCGTGGAACTTGAGGGCGTTGGCAAAGAGGTTCTGGAAGAGCTGCACCAGTTGGGAGCTGTCAGCAGTCAGCGTCGGGAGCGGCGCCACAGTGATCTCGGCGCCGGTCTGCTCCACCACGAGCTTCAGGTTACTCAGGGCCTGGGTACAGCAGCTCCCCGCGTCTACCTGTTCCGCTGGCCTTCCCTGGGTCCCCACCCGCGAATAGGCCAGGAGATCGTTGATCATCTGGTGCATCCGCCGGGCGCCGTCCGCCGCGTAGCCGATAAACTCCTTGGCTGACTCGTCGAGTTGTTCCCCATAGCGTCGTTCCAGAAGCTCAGTATAACTCATGACCATCCGGAGCGGCTCCTGCAGATCGTGGGAGGCCACGTAGGCAAACCGCTCCAGCTCCTCGTTGGAGCGGGCCAGTTCGGCCAGGGTTTTCTTCAGTGCCGTATCAGCCATCATTTTTTCCAGTTCGGCGGCGGCCCGCACCCCCACCATCTGGAGAATCTTCTGCGCCACCTCCGGGTCGGCCAGGGGGCGGCGGCCGATAACCGCGATGAGACCGATCGGGCGGTCCCCACTCCAGAGGATGGTTCCTACATAGCTCTCCGCCAGCATATCCTGAAGAACCTGGTCCTTCAGAAAGTGATGACGCACCCCGTCCCGGTAGCAGCAGACCCTGTTTGCCACCACTTCGCCGCAGGGGGTGTCGGCGAGGGTGTACGAGACGTTGTCTTCGAAGACGCCGTCCACGAACATGGCCAGGGTCCGCGCCGACAGGTTCCCCTCCTCCAGGACATCGATGCAGACGAACTCCATCTCCAGGCTGGTGGCGAGATAGCTGGCCAGGTGGCAGAAGAATGCTTCGTTGACAGGGACAGTGGTAGTTTGGGCCAGGAAGAGCAGCACCTCATCGATCCGCTTCCGCTCGGTGACATCCGTGTGGGTGCCGCTCATCCGGAGGGGGGCGCCCTGGGGGTTGCGAAGGATAACCGTGGCCCGGTCCAGAATCCACTTGTAGCTCCCACTCTTCGTCCTCATCCGGTATTCGACAACGTGTTGGCACGTTTTCCCATCCAGGTGGTCGTTGAGGGATTGTAGCGCTGGCTCCCGATCGTCGGGGTGAATGAGGTCCGTCCACTGCCGCACCGTGAATTCGATCTCCTCCAGGGTGTAGCCGAGCATCTCGGCCCACCGCTGGTTGCGGTGAACGCTTCCCTTCTCGATATCCCAGTCCCAGAATCCCAGTTGGCTCCCTTCCAGGACCGCTTCCAGTCGCTCCTCGGACTCCCTGAGTTGTTCTTCGATCTGTTTCCTTTCGACGAGCTCAACCTGCAACTGCTCATTACTTGAGTGCACTGCCGCGGTACGCTCCTTAACCTGCTGTTCCAACTCCGCCTTGATCTCGACCGCACGCTGCCACTTTTGCGCCAGCAACCGGGAATAAATGATGGTGACGATGGTAAAGAGGAGCGTCAGTCCCGCAAAGGTTACGGCTTCGCGATACCAGGCGATGCGGTAGTCGCGGGTCGCCAGACCGGCCATGACGTTGTAGGGAAGGCCAGGCAGCCTCCGCAGGGCATAGACCCGGGTGGTGCTGTCCAGGCTGGATGTTCCCGTGAAGGTTACAGAGCTCTTCCCGGAGTGCATCACCTCCAGGTACTCCTTCATGGTCGATCTCGTGCCGATGCCGCCGTTTGACGCCTTTGCCTCCGGATAACGGGCCACCAGGGAGAAGTCATTGTCACGCAGCAGGACCACGCCGTGGGGGCCGACGTTGATGCCACTGAAGAGCCTAGTCAGGTACTCAACGGAAAGCGAGCCGATGACCACCCCGCCGAAGGAGCCGTCCGGTCGGTTGACCCGCCGGACCAGATTGATGACCCATTTCCCGGTCACCCGACCCAGCGCAGGGCTGGTAATGATCAACCCGGCATCAGGGGTATTCAGGGCTTTCCGGAAATATTCCCGGTCGGCCACGTTGATCCGGGTCTCCCGCTCGTTCCTGGCTCCGTAGAGGAGATCACCCCGGGCATCGCTCATCCGGAGGCTGTAGAGTTCCAATACCCGGGCCATCTGCCGGGCGATGGTTGTGTCGAGCAGATGCTGGTTGATGGCGCCGGCGGCCAGGTTTCGCACCGCCTCGTCTTCCACGCTGCGGATGGCCAGATCGGCTTTGGCGAAGGAGCCGGTGATGTCGTGGTCGAGCACCACCGCCAGGTTCTGGGCCGTGGTCTCGGCCAACTTTTCACGCTCGTGCCAGGAAGTGAACAGATAGATGCCGACCAGGGCGTAGATACAGCAATTTGCCAGCACGATGCCAGTCACCAGCTTCGTGATCCAGGGATGGCATGAGGTTGCAGTGGTACGTGGTTTAACAAGGTCGGACATGAGATGTCTCGCTACTCCGTATTCGGCCTGCTTATGCCGGTCAACAGGGTCCGGTTTCCGGGCCGGTCACGCCTGACCGACCGAAAAACGGATATCGAACCGGGCGCCGTCATCGGTGGCCATGGTGAGGATCCCGGAAAGCTGGTGAACCAGTGAGGTAATCAGCATGAGCCCCAAGGTCTCGGCATGTGCCGGGTCCACTCCGACCGGGAGACCCACGCCGTTATCCCGGTAGATCATGACACAGTCACTTTTGTCCCGGCTGAGGTGGATGGTGATCAGGCCCGTCGACCGGTCGGGAAAGGCATGTTTCAGGGAGTTGGTGACCAGTTCGTTCAGCATGAGACCCAGCGGGACGGCGGTTTGCGTCCCGATAGAAAATTCGTCCCCGATGACTACCATATCGATCCCCTGGCGCGGCCCGGAACGGACGACCTGGCAGGCAATGCTCCGCAGATATTCCACGGCGTCGACCTCGGTGAGCGAGGAAGAACGGTAAAGATTCTCGTGGATGCGGGCCATGGTCATAACCCGGCTGCGTGCCTCCTGGAGAAGTTCGCCGTCCCGTGGGTCGTGGACCAGGTCGGTCTGGAGGTTGAGGAGGCTCGCCACCAGCGAGAGATTGTTCTTGATCCGGTGATGGATCTCCTTGAGGAGGATCTCATTGTCGTGAAGCGCCTGGCGGAGCCGGTCGTTGGCCTCCTCCAGTTCGACCTGAAGATTCTTCCTCTCACGGGCATACCGGATGGCGCGGATGATTGACCGGCCGGAGACATCTCCCTTGATCAGGCAGTCTTGGGCCTTGCCCCGGAGGGTCTGGAGAGCCATCATGTCGTCGGGATTCCCCGTAAGGATCACTACCGGAATGCCGGGGGCGCTGGCCACCATCCGCTCCACGGTCTCCAGACCGGTAGAGTCGGGGAGAGTCAGGTCCAGGAGGACCACCTCAAAGGGCTCTAGGGACAGCGCCGCAAGGCTCCCGGCCAGGGTGGTCTCGTGCCGGAAGGTGAAGCCGGCCGGTTCGATTTCGGCGATGAGGTAACGGATCAGGTCGGCATCGCCGGGATTGTCCTCGACGAGCAGGACCTGTAGCGGTTTATGTGTCTGTTCGGTCATGGTAGTCTCCCCAGGGTAAAATGAAACGTCGACCCCTGGCCGGGGACCGACTCCACCCAGATCCGGCCACCATGACGTTCCACGATCCGCTTGCAGATCGCCAGACCGATGCCAGTGCCGGGGTACTGCTCACGGGCGTGCAGGCGCTGGAAGATGGTGAAAATCCGCTCGCTGAACTGTGGGTCGATGCCGATGCCGTTATCCGTGATCGAGAACTGCCACTCCTGACCCAAGGTGCAGGCGGAGACGTGGATGCGGGGCGGCTCGCCGGGGCGACGGAACTTGATTGCGTTACCCACCAGGTTCTGGAAGAGCTGGAGCATTTGGGAGCTGTCGGCCCGGACGGTGGGCAGTTCGTCGCGGGTGATTTCGGCCCCGCTCTCATCGATGGCCGCCTGCAGGTTATGCAGTGCCGTGGCAAGGAGTTCTTCCGTGGAGACTGATTCCTGCGGGAGCTTTCTGGTCCCCACCCGGGAAAAGAGCAAGAGGTCGTCGATGAGCTGTTGCATGCGGGTGGCGCCCTCCACGGCATACAGGATGAATTTCCGGGCCTCGTCATCCAGCTGACTGCTGTAGCGCCTGGCCAGCAGTTCGGTATAGCTGGCCACCATCCGGAGCGGTTCCTGAAGGTCGTGGGAGGCCACATAGGCAAACTGCCGGAGCTCTTCGTTGGAGTGAGTCAGTTCAACCAGGGTTTTTTGAAGATGCTCCTCGGCCCGGATTCGCCTCGTGATATCATGGATGATGGAAAAGAGGATGGTTTGTCCCTTGAGGGTTATCGGGGAAGAGTTCACCTCCACCATCCGGATGTCTCCGCCGGCAACCCGGTGCTGAAAGATGAACGTGTTGCGTTCTTCGTGAAGGGCACTTAGCCGCTCCGCCTTGATCTGCTCCGGATTAAGTGCGTTGATATCGCTGATGTTCTTCGTCTTCAGGGTGGTGCTGTCGTAACCATAGAAGCGGGCCGCCGCGTTGTTGGCATCAATAATGTCGCCGGTCAGGGGATTGATCAGCAGCATAACGGCGTCGTGGTTTTCGAACATCATCCGGAACTGCTCTTCACGGGTCCGCAGGATCTCTTCGGCCTGTTTGCGCTGCGTGATGTCGGAACAGATGCCGATCATCCTGACCGGACGCCCTCCTTCATCATAGGTGGCCTCTCCGATGGAGTTGATCCAGCGGACCTCTCCGTCGGGTGTGACGATACGGTAGTCGTTGTCCAGCACCGTATGCTCCTGCAGGGCCGCTTCGATCCTTTGTCCGGCCATAACCTGATCGTCAGGATGCAGGACACTCTGCCAGGCCTCAAAAGAGGCGGTCCGGGACTCGGAGTCAAGACCGAAGAGATGAAACATCTCGGGTGACCAGACAATGGTGTTGGTGGTGACGTACCAGTCCCAGATTCCGAACCGGGCGGCCCGTTGCGCCAGATTGAGGCGCTCGGTAGCCAGCCAGAGGGATTCGTCCGCCCGGGTCGCAGGAGCCAGCTCCGATTCTGTCGCTCTATTCATCACGTCATGCCTCTGCCCGTTCCGGCTCTTGACTCTTTTCCGCGGGATCAAAGGTGACCGGGCGGAGCCAGAACAGGACGAAGTTACTGAAAAGGATTTCCGCCTCGCCGAAGGTAAGAGGTTTGGTCAAGACGCTGGCCGCACCCAGATGGTAGCTCCGCGAGATATCGGCACCTGCCTGGGACGAGGTGTAGACCACCACCGGGATGGAGTGGAAGGCCTCATCAGCCTTGATTCGGCTCAGCACTTCGTGACCGGAGAGCCGGACCAGGTTGAGGTCCAGCAGGATTACGTCCGGGAGGCGCTTATGCTCTCTCTTCAGGGTCTCCAGGAGTTCCAGGGCGTCGTCACCGTCGGCAGCCTCCAGAATTCCCACGGCAGAACCGATCTCGGCCAAGGCCTGCCGAACCAGTTCCCGGTCTCCCAGGTTGTCGTCAACTATCAGCAGGATCGGCTTCATTGCACATCTCCTGAAGGTGGAGGCTTTTGGCGAAGCGTCATACGAGATCTGACTGCTCCGATACCAGTGACGTTATCCTGGAGCAGGGGAAGAAGGAGGAAGGGTGCGAACCGGAAGAATCGTCGCGCAGACCGAACTCATATTACCATATAACGTTGGTATGAAAACAGGAAATGTGCCGTCAACTTCACCCCTTCGGCAATGCCACCGTCTCCGTCCACTTTTCGGGCAGGGGTATCCGGAAAGCGAAGCCTGCCCCCGGTCCCGGCAATACGGTCAGAGTTCCATCGATCTGCCGGGTCAGGGAAGTAACAAGCGTCAGTCCGAGGGTCTCGGCGCGACAGGGTGATGACCCGGCCCCGGGCATCCTTGAAGAGTTCGGCGTCACGGGGGTCATGAACCAGGTCGGCCTGGAGATTGAGGAGACTTGCCACCAGACCCAGATGGTTCTTGGTTCGGTGGTAGAACCTCGCGGACCAGCACCCGGTTCTCTTCAAGGGCTGCCTCCAGACGGTCGGTGAGCCGCTTGCGCTCGATGGCGTAGCGCAGGGTGCGGGTCAGGGTCCGTGGGCCCAAATCTCCCTTCACGAGGTAGTCCTGGGCTGCCTGGCGCACCGCCTGAAGCGCCGTCTCCTCATCATCGTTGCCCGACATGACCACCACGGGGAGAACCGATCGCGGCCCGCAGTGTGGCCACGGAGGATCACCGCATCATGTCGTGTGGCGGCAACACCACCATGCTTAGCCAGAATGATTCAATGGACTTCACTACCAGCATGAACTGGTTCAGATCGATGGGCTTGGAGATGTAGCAGTTAGCGTGCAGATTGTAGCTTTGGAGTATATCCTTCTCGGCCTTCGATGAGGTCAGGATGACCACCGGGATCCTTCTGAGATTGTCGTCCGACTTGATCTCGGCCAGAACCTCCCTTCCATCCTTGCGGGGCAGATTCAGGTCAAGCAGGATCAAGTCGGGCCGGGGGGCGCTGGTATAGGGGCCTTCCCGGCGGAGGAACTCCATGGCCTTTACTCCGTCGTCTACCACCAGTAGTTGGTTGTGAATCTTGCTGTCGGCCAGCGCTTCCCGGGCCAGATCGACATCGCCCGGATTGTCTTCCACCAGCAACATTACGGCCGGTTTTACCTGCTGATAACTGTTCATGAGATGATCTCCTTACAAGGGTTCTCCACTTCCTGATTCAGGAGTGGGTCGGGGGTGGCGCCGCCAGCGTGAACAAGAACGTGGTCCCTTGGCCGGGGGTGGACTCCACCCGGATCCGGCCCCCGTGGCGCTCCACGATCCGCTTGCACACCGCCAGACCGATGCCGGTGCCGGGATACTCCTCACGGGTGTGCAGCCGCTGGAAGAGGTCAAAGACCTTGTCAGCATGCTGCGGGTTGATGCCGATACCGTTGTCCTGTACGAAAAACCGCCATTCCTCACCGAGGTTCTTGGCAGAGATGTCAATTCGGGGCGCCTCACCAGGGCGGCGAAACTTGATGGCGTTCCCGATCAGGTTCTGGAATAACTGAATCAATAAGGAAGCAGTGGCCTGGACCGTCGGCAGGTTACGAACAGTGATCACTGCCCCGCTTTCCACTATGGTTGCCTGCAGATTATTGAGAGCTTCAGCAACGACTGCCCGGGTGTCGGTTGGCCTGGTCGGCCGTCCCTTCGTCCCCACCCGGGAATAGGCCAGCAGGCCTTCGATGAGTAGCTGCATCCGGACCGTACCGTCCAGCGCATACCTTATGAACGAATGCGCCTGTTCGTCAAGCTGCCCGCCGTAGCGTCTTGAGAGCAGTTCGGTGTAGCTGGCCACCATCCGGAGCGGCTCCTGAAGGTCGTGGGAGGCTACCGAGGCGAACTGTTCGAGATCTCTGTTGGAGCGGGAAAGCTCTTCGTTGAGTTTTTGCAGGGTCTCTTCCGCCTGTTTGAGCCGGGTTTCGCTCACCTGGAGCGACTCCAGGTAGATGCCCCGCTCAAGTTCGGCCGCAGCCCGCACCCCTACTATTTGGAGCAGTCTTTCCGCCAGCCAAGGATTTGCCAAGGGCTTGCGGCCGATGATCGCGATGAGGCCGATGGGGGCGCCCTCAGAACTCCAGAGGATCGTTCCCACATAGCTTTCCGCCATTAGATCCTGCAGCACGAGATCCTTCATGAACTTGTGGCGCACCCCTTCCCGGTAACAGCAGACCTTTTTCTCCACCACCTCACCGCAGGGGGTGTCCTGCAAGGTGTATGAGATATTGTCCTCAAACTTGCCGTCGCAGTAAACGGCCAAGGTCCGGGCCGAGAGATGTCCCTCTTCCAGGATGTCGATGCAGATGAAATCCATGTCGAGACAGGTGGCCAGGAAGCGGGCCAACCGGTAGAAGAAGTTCTCCCCGCCGGGGGTGTTGATCGACTGCGCCAGGAAGAGCAGCACGTCCTCCATCCGCTGGCACTCGGTGCTGTCGGTGCGGACAGGGACCAGGTCGCCCGGCACCCCGTTCCGGGCCTCAAGGAGCTCCCGGATGAGACCCTGTATTTCGGGATCAGGCTGTTTCGCCAGAATCTCCCCGGCCCGTTGCCGCAGGAGGCGATATCGTTCAGTCTGTTCATTGTTCATGCCTGACTCCCTCTGCTTCCTGTCTCATCGTAACGACCCCTCCCGGATCAGGGTGACCCGACGGCGGGCCTGAAGGGACCGGGTGGTACCAGCGTAAAAAAGAACGAGGTCCCCTGGCCGTGGGTGGACTCCATCCAGATCCGTCCGCCGTGACGCTCCACGATCCGCTTGCAGACGGCCAAACCGATGCCGGTACCCGGATACTCCTTTCGGGTGTGCAACCGCTGGAAGATTATAAAGACCTTGTCTGCGTACTGCGGGTCGATGCCGATGCCGTTGTCTTGAATGGTAAACCGCCATTCTTTCCCCAGATACTCGGCGGAGATATTGATCCGGGGCAGCTCGTCGGGGCGGCGGAACTTGAGGGCATTACCTACCAGGTTCTGGAATAACTGGACCAGTTGGGAGGGATCGGCCCGGACCGTCGGCAAGTCGCCGATGGTGACCCGTGCGCCGTTTTCGCTCATAACGGCCTGCAGGTTACGCAACGCCTCGTCAAGGGCGGCCCGGGTATCTGTGGGCTCCATCACCCCCCCCCGCGTCCCCACCCGGGAAAAGGTCAGCAGGTCATCGATGAGCCGTTGCATCCGGGTGGCGCCGTCCACTGCGTATTCGATAAATTTGAGACCTTTTTCGTCGAGCTGGTCCTGGTAGCGCAGGGCCAGCAACTGGGTGAAGCTGGCCACCATCCGGAGCGGTTCCTGCAGGTCGTGGGAGGCCACATAGGCAAACTGCTCCAGATCCCGGTTGGAGCTGGTCAACTCCT
>CAIOGM010000035.1 GCA_903857795.1 uncultured Geobacter sp. | reverse complement strand
CGCACTTGAACTGAGGCAGGAGATGCTTGCCGCTCAACTGCTGCTGCTCACCGAGCAGGGGAAAAAATGCGCTGCCGACCTGAAGAGTGTCGAACTGCTGCTGGCGGCCAAGGAGGGTGACCTCTCTTCATCCATCGATACTCTTCGTCGGCAGCTCACCGAGCTCACCGGGACCAACCTCTCTCTGTCACATGAGATCGATTCTATCCTGAAAAACCGGTCAGATGGGGTCCGGAAGACGAGTTCCGTCTACGAGGAGCTGCTGGGGCTCATGAAAGATGAGATTGCCCGGGGTGAGGCCACCGTCTCCGAGTTGAAGGGGACCCTGACGGTCACCCTGTTCGAACCGCTCCTCTTTGAACCCGGCTCAATTGCGTTGAAACAGAGCGCCGGGCCGACGCTCCTGAAGCTGGCTGACTACCTGAAGGGGGTGAAGGTGAAGGAGATCCGGGTTGAAGGGGAGACCGAAACAGTGCTGAGCGCCTCCTGGTCACTGGTGAAGTACCCCACAGGGTGGGAGCTGGCGGCGGTCCGGGCCACAACAGTCACCCGCTTTCTTCAGAACGGTGGGGTCAGCCCGCTGCTCCTCTCGGCAGTTTCCCATGGTGAGTATCGGCCGCTGTCGGACAACATCTCCGAGCTGGGCCGGACCCGAAACCGGCGAATCCAGATCGTGGTCAGCCAGAAAGAGTGAAATCAATGAAGAGTAAACAGACTCCACAAAAACTGCAGGAGTTCGGCGCGGACCCCTTTAGGGCGCTGAAAGGAATTGCCGTGGCGCCGCCGAGAAACGTCCCCCCTCCGGCGCTTAAGCCACCTCCCAAAGCTCTTCTTCCTCCCCTGGAGGAAGAGTCTGACGACGATTTAACCCTTTTTTTTCGGGCGGTCACCGACGTTCGCCCCTTGGCTGCCGCCGATCCGGGCGACCCTCCGCAAGAGGTTTCCGCTGTGGGGACTCCCCTTGCGCTTCGGGCCAGAACGTTCGAGGAAGAAGACCGGAAACTGTTCCTCAAGTCGCTGGAAGGGATGACGGTCCGGTTTCAGGACGAGATCCCCGACGGGGAGGAGGCGCTCCGACCCATCTCTGCCGGCAGGCTGAAGCAGCTCAAGCAGGGAACCATCAGGATCAGGATGGAGCTGGACCTGCACGGATTGGGCCGGGAGCAGGCGGTGGAAAGTCTTGCCCGCTTCATCGATGGCGCGTGGCAACGGGAGATGAAAGCGGTGCTGGTTATCACCGGCAAGGGAAACAACTCACCGGGTGAACCGATCCTCCAGGGAGTGGTTGCCGGATGGTTGCAGAATAGCGGGAAGAAGATGATCGCGGAGTTTGCCCCGGCCCCCCGTCAGATGGGGGGGAGCGGCGCCTTTGTCGTATTCCTCAGGTCACGTGAGAAGGAGACGTCAGGGGGAGAGGCGTGACCGCTCCGCCGGACGTCTGCTTTCGAGAGTTGCCCCATGAGAACCGGGAGAGTCTTGAGAGTGATCCGGTCTGGTGCTGTTTCGGCTATGGTCCCGGGGTCTGTATCAGGTACGAGCGGGTCGGGAGCGGTCCTCTCCCTCTCATCCTGCTCCACGGGCTGGCCGCCTCCCGTGGTACCTGGGACGACCTCCGGAGCCGCTTCCCGGAGGAGCTGTACACCCTCTACCTCATTGACCTGGTGGGGTTCGGCCGCTCATCCAAGCCGGCCGCCGGGGAGTTCGGTCCTCTGGGGCAGGCTGCCGCGATTCTGGCCCTACTGGTGGAGCTGCGGTTATCCGGAGTCGTACTGATCGGGCACTCATTCGGCGGGACCGTTGCCCTTCTCGCCACCCTCTCTGCCCAGCGGTCGGCGTGGCGACGGCTCATCCGGGGGATCGTCCTCATCGGTGCTCCGGCCTGGCCTCAACCTCTCCCCCGATTTCTTCGGTATCTCAGGTCGCCCCTCCTGGGAACCATCATCCTGACCCTAATTCCCACCCGCATCGTGGTTACCCGGGCGCTGGAATCGGTCTACCATGATCGGACTCTGGTTGATGAGCGCCATATCCTGCGCTATGCAGACTGTTTCCGTGGCAGAGGGACCGTCAAGGCCCTGATCCTGACCGTCAGAAACCTCATCCCGGATCAGTGGAATGAGTACTGCGCAGAATATCCCCGGCTGGAGAAGCCGCTGCTTCTGATCTGGGGGGAGCACGACCGGGTCGTGAAGCTCTGGCAGGGGGAGCGACTCCGGGATACCGTCCCCGGATCGCGGCTTGAGATCATGGCGCGCTGCGGACACAACCCCCATGAGGAGCAGCCGGAGGCGACCTGGAAGAGCATTCAGCGGTTTCTTGAAGAGATTGCGGAGAGTTAAACCTGAAAACGGCGGTTCGAATAACACGGAGCAACGGAGCAACGAAGCAGTCGAGTGCTTTTTTCAAGTAAATCTTCAGCTTGAAACCGCCGCGCATTATTGCAGTTCATCTATAACTTGCTAATCTAGTTATTGTTTTCCTCGCCATAATTGGAACTGTACGGATTTTTGCTACAGTTTTGCGAGGAAACTATGGTCAGCGGGTTAGTTTTGCGGGGTTCTACGTATCATATCAGATTAGGCATACCTAAAGATTTACGGATACCTGATTCTCCAGTGGAGATTGTGAAATCGACTCGCACCACAGATAGAAAACAGGCGCTTGTTTACTTGCGAGGTATGCAGGCTGGAGTAGAGCGCCTCTACTTTATGATTAGGAATGGTATGATTGATCGAGGGCAGATAAATTCTATATTACATCAGTACGTTGAAAGTCAAGTTTTGGGAGATAGTAAGTTTACACATAGGATGTATGGTGAAAAGAATAAACGTATAATTAAAATTTTGACTACTGTTTTGCTTGATGATAACAACATAGAAATACAGTCAGGATCGGAACGAACTAAGATAGAGGACGACGTAACTAAAGTGCATAGCATTGCATTAGATGAATTGTCTAGAAGGAGAAATGGACGATTCGGTCATGATTACTTAGCAGATGTCGATAGGGTATTAGAGGAATCGACACCTGTTACTCTTAGCCAATGTGTAGAAGAGTACATGGTTACACAGAAATTGAATGGTGCAAGGGATAGCAGTATAAGGGTAACTAGAAGCTCTTTCAATGTAATCATATCCCACTATGGAGCTGACTTTCCAGTTAAAAAAATAGATAATAAATCTGTAGAGAACTTCTTTGAAAAGCAGAAGTCAGAAGGCATACTTCCCAGTACCATCAAAAAGAAAGTTACACTAATAAAGTCTCTGCTTACGCACGCACGGATGAATCACGGGATAGAGCACAAAGAGGTTAGTAACCGTTACAAGGCACATAAGAGCCCTAAGCGCGAATACACCCACACAGAGATTGATGGACTATTCGAGGTTCTGGCCGCGCCTAACACACGAAGTGATTGGTGGCAACCTTGGGTATGTGTAATTGCGATACTAACTGGTATGCGGGAGGGTGAGATATCTAGGATTAGACCTGAAGATATTAAAGAAGAGGATGGAGTTAAGTATATAGATATCTGGGAAGCAAAGAGTGAAAATGGTATAAGGAAGATGCCGGTAAGTGATAAGCTGGTTGAGATTGGGTTTATGAAGCTAGTAGCACATAGAAGTCAACATAAATCTGAGTATGTTTTAGAAGGGTATCGAGATAAAGAACAGCGTATAATGGATAAGTTGAGCGCCAGTAAGATTAGTCAGTGGTTTAATAGGTTTAAGCATAAATTCGTACCTGAAGAGAACATGAAGGCATTAGACTTTCATAGTTTTAGGCGTTATTGTATAGATACCGGTAAGCAATCTATGGTAAATGAACAGGTGAGAGAAGAGATACACGGTCATGAAAACACAGATAAACGCAAGAGTGAACAGGAGACGTACGCAGCTACATTCAATCTACCATTGAAACTAAAGGCAATAAATGAATACCAATGGCAGTGCAACTTTGAGCTAATACATAGTTTCCTGAAACTACCTTAGAGAGGTCTGGGGAATGGTAAGCGCGAGGCAGCACATGAAAATACCTGCATCCCGCCGCCACCGATAGAAGAACCTAACATGAAGCAAGGCCGGTATCCAGTGAGGGTACCGGCCCTTCTTGTTTGGTAGCTACAGACTGGTGGACTTCTTCTCTGCGGCTATGATCCTATAGATAGACGCTATTCCTATTCCTAGTTCTCGTGCTACCTGCTCACGAGTCTGACCTGCAGCTAACAGTTCATGTACCTGTTGAGCCTTGGCTCTAGCAGTTGGTTTTCGTCCCGTGTAGCGCCCTTCTTCCTTGGCAATAGCAATCCCTTCTGCCTGTCGCTCTAGCATCATCCCGCGCTCAAACTCTCCGATAGCGGCTAACATGGTCAGCATCACCTTACCGGTAGGTGTCGATGTATTGAGGTCGATGTTGAGTGCTTTGAACGTCACCCCATTGGCCGTAAGGGTATCGACGATCTCAAGCAGGTGTCGGGTGCTGCGTGCAATGCGGTCTATCTTGCAGCACACTACGGTGTCACCTGTACGGACTTGTTCCATCATACGTGCCAGTTCGGGACGGTCCCGCTTCACCCCGCTAACCTTCTCCTGAAAGATCCGGTCTACTCCGGCTGATTGCAGTTGTGCCAGTTGTGCTGTTAGATCCTGGTCCGTAGTGCTCACTCGTGCGTATCCAAAGATTGCCATGTTGAAACCCTCCCCTATCAGTGATTCAAGAATGATTTGATAATAGCCGGGGACCCTATCAGAAGTCAAGCGGAAACTATCAATAGGATTAAGGACCCTAGCTTTTTCTGCGATTTTGCCGATTTTGAGAGGAAAAAACGTAATGATTTCAAGGGGGACCCTATCACGGTTTTACCTATCAATACGGCATGGTCTATTGATATTCCCGGGATAGATAAAAAGCTTTACCAGCTCATCGAATTCGAGTATTAATTATCAAGATCAAAATCATAATAAAATTCAAAGAGGAGAAATTTTATGCATCGTTTCACCGTAACTGCCTTAGCTTATGTATGTCTAATTTGCGCGGGGTGCAGCACTACAGTACCACTAAACTATATTCCATCCTCCTCAATCCGGGGGAGTGGAACAGTATCATTGACTACATTCAAGTACATTCCTGCCGAGCAAGGTATCGTAGAACAAAATGAATTTCAAAAAGCCCCTGCAGCACTAGGTTATATTTATCTGTCAGAACCGGTTTGTGACGTTATACGGAATGCTCTACGGAAAGAACTTGTTATGTCTGGTTTCACTGTTGAGCCCGGGGCAAACCTTACAATTGAGGCAGATGTAACACGGTTCCTCTATGATTGGATTGGCTTTGTCGAGGTAGACTTTTATCTAGATACCACTTTTCGAATTTATCGAGAAAAAGAACTACTGCTGAAGTATGATGCATCGTCCCACCAAAAAGCACCTAAAACTGTGAGTCAAAACCCAGAAGCTATCAGAGCTGCTATATCTAAAAGTTTTGACGACTTCCTGTTAGAAGCTAGGTCGAAGAAAATATTGTAAGATATCTAATCCTGAATACGCACGCACCGAAAGAGAAGAGCCTACGGTATTATTCCGTAGGCTCTTCTCCGTTCTGGATTTTAAATCTGAAAGGGTTCTGCAATGTCGAATTAATTTCGACTTACTCCGAGAATGGCGCGGGAACTGTGAGGGCACCGGCTTCGATGAGGTTCTGAATCCTCAAGCTGAACTCACCGGGGCTACACGTACGGAGATCACGGGGGAGCCAGTCACCTTCTACCAAAGCTTCGTAAATCGCATCAACTGCTTCTTCGTCTACCATGTTGTTTCTCCTTTTGTCTAGTTGGTTGCTGCATGGGAAGAGGAGTACCACAACCCACCGACAGTTACCAAGTTTTATTAAATTAAGTAGGTCCAAGTATGCACATGTTAATAAAAATTCAGTCTTGCCAGAAGTCGCTTCTGTCTGGGGAAGAGATACTATATCCTTCCGAGTCGTGAATGTCTGGTAGTTCGTTCTCTATATCATCCGCTTGATATAGAGTGGGGATTCTCTTTGACTTTTTGGGTTTGGTTGTAGCTTGCTTCTTCTCGAAGCCGCGCCACTCTTTTGTTACAGGAACTACGGGACGCCATGTTAAACATCTGGCACATGGATTGACATTATCAAGTGGGCTTAAATCACAATTACAAAAAGGGCAATACATAGTAAACTCCAAAATAGAAAGGCTTACTTCATAAGTGAAATAAGCCTCTCAGGCGGTTAGTCGATATTAAGTGACGGGTTAGTATGGGTACGGTGAAACAAATGGCTCTCAGGGCAAATATGGAAGTAGATACTGTGATGCTAAAACTGGCAGTCTGTATACTGATAGCTCAGTTAGCTACAGTAATGCCAAAGAGGCTAAGTGCGGTCGTACATAAGTTACGGGCTGAGATAAGTCTCCAAAAGTTTCGCTCAATGGATGATGCCAGACCCCCTATAGTGCTCGACAGGGGGCCTGTAAGAGGGAGGTTAGTACAATAGGCTTTCTTCTTCGAAATTGCCATATGGTCCCAACGTATCATGATACCAAATTAGCTGCTCATCTATCCCATATTGAAAGTGATTTGCTATATAGTTGTTAAGCGTCTTCATCGCCCATGTAGTGTCTTCGTCTATCCCTATTTCCTGATTTTCTTCAAGACTTTTGATGAAAGTAGCAACCATAACCGGTATACCGTGAGTTATGAAATTATTCCGATTGGCACGGTCGATGCCTGCCAGTTGCAAGGCAATATTAGGGGTAGGTGGTGTCACCTGAAGTCTAATCTTTTCTGCGCCAGCAAGAAAGCTCTTCCATGCGGGGTCTGTCTTTCTCCTTGCCATGATTTTGTTCTTTCCGTTTGAATTTTTGAATTCGACAGTAGAGAGTATGAGGCTTGACGTAACCTCGCCTAATGACAAATCCCCCTTGCAAATCAAAGTGTATACGGCGTTAGCGTACTTCCCTGATAGTTTCCGTTCAACTCGAATATAGCTAAGGCTAACGTGAGTCTCTGGATGATACTTACCTCGTTCATATATAATGAGGCTGTCACCTTTGCCGAATACAATACTTCTAGGCTCAGAAATACAGTTACCTTGATAAATAATAGGCTTTACTCGTGATACGAAATGAAACATACTTACCGAATCTAGAAGACTTTGGAAGTCCAGTATCTTACCATCATCATCCGAGTAAAGGTCAAGTCTCGATACCGTAAATCTACCTTGTGTAAACAAACGCTTCAATTCCGCCTCATTCACAAGGCGGCTATCGAAAGCAGAACCTTTGATGCTAATGTGTACAGACTCTCTGTTGTTAGCAGTGAACCCTTTCAGGTAGACCTCTATCAAATTCCTGTACGTGTAGCATTCCTCATAGCGCCTATACTTTGCATGCTCCAGAATTCCCGGCACAAGGTCTGCTACGGAAAGACCGAAGATGGCGAGTAGGATAAGGTTAAGTTCTTCCCCTCCTCGGTATCCGGCAAACTTCCCCTTGAATGTTAGGTCTGCGCCATGCAGTCCAGTTGTAGGTATTGTTGCTTCTTCCATGTTGAGGCTCCTTTGCTGTTGAGGTTGATGGTAATTCCTATCCAGCGGCATTCAGCAATAGAGATAGAGGTGCAAGTAGCTGGGGAACGTCCCCAGCTACTTGCACCTCATTTTTATTCAATTGGCTGTAGCACTGCTGCGAGTCGGGACGGTTAGCGGGAATGGCCGCGTTTGAAACGCGACCAAAGACGGCGGGAGGTGGCTACGGGGTACCTCTCATTTAACGGGCACGTTATAACATACATAATCCTGCATGTCAACTATTATTTTAATGAAGATTGAAAAGTTTGCTGTTGCTGGTACGGGATATTTATGTACGGCCTTTATAGTAGAGGTGTCTAAACTTGGGGATAGGATAGGCGAGGTATAAGCGGGAATTCCCGCTACCGACCGTAACGCAGTAACAGAAAATAGCCAACTAAAATAGTAAAGAATAGTCACCCATCATTACTGTATTGTCCATCGTTTTAGTATGTAATTGAAGTGAGTGGGAGAAGGTTGGGTATAGAAGGGACTTGTGGCTTGCTACGTTTTTTGATACAGTTCCTCTCAATTGTTCAAAAACACGGCGGAGAAAATAGGCGCTATTTCTGCTAGTTATAGGATTGTAAAGAACTGCAATAAACCGCCGCGGTTTATCGCTACACTGCAGTTCCACTACCGGCAGGTATCACCGGCCCGACTGTCCTCAGTTTCCTCTCAGCAGTCAAGAGGAAAAGCGACCGTTGGGCGTAGGCAGGAATACCCCGGCAGTCCACCGGATTGCTCCCGAGGAGACCCATGAAAAAGATCGCACCATCAATTCTTTCCGCCGACTTTGCCCGACTCGGCGAGGAGATCCGGGCCATTGAGGCGGCAGGGGCCGATTATATTCATCTGGACGTCATGGACGGCCACTTCGTCCCGAATATCACCATCGGCCCACCGGTGCTGGCCTCTCTCCGGAAGGTGACTGCGCTCCCCTTTGACGTTCACCTGATGATCGAGAATGCCGACCGCTACATTGCCGGCTTTGCCGCGGCCGGCGCCGACCTCATCGTGGTCCATGCCGAGGCCAGTGTTCACCTCCATCGGACCGTGCAGCTCATCAAGTCTCTGGGGAAGAAGGCCGGGGTCTCGCTGAATCCTGCTACCTCACTGCACTGCCTTGATCACATCCTTGAAGAGCTTGACCTGGTTCTCCTCATGACTGTTAACCCCGGTTTCGGGGGGCAGGCGTTTATTGAGGCGTGCATTCCCAAGATCCAGTCCCTCCGCGCCCTGCTGGACCGGCGCGGCCTGGAGGCGGAACTTGAGGTGGACGGCGGGGTCACGGTGGAGAACATCGCCCGGATCTCCCACGCCGGGGCCGATGTCTTCGTTGCGGGGAACGCCGTCTTCAAAAGTGGCGACTACGGCGCCACGCTGGGAGAGATGCGCCGGCGCCTTCGTGAGCCGCAGCTCTGACAGTGGTGTCGGA
Source organism: uncultured Geobacter sp. (assembly GCA_903857795.1). Lineage (GTDB taxonomy): Bacteria > Desulfobacterota > Desulfuromonadia > Geobacterales > CAIOGM01 > CAIOGM01. Next base: position 37,253 of record CAIOGM010000035.1, on the reverse strand, counting down.
ATTTTTGGCGCGGAGGGAGAGGGAATGAGAACTTTGCTGATCGCAGTGACGGTGCTACTCCTGGCTACACCGCTCTTTGGCGCTGTCGACCAGGGGAGTGTCTTCGGTGTCTGGCTCACAGAGGAGGGGAACTCCAGGCTGGAGATCTTTCCCTGTGGAGCTAAGGCCTGCGCCAAGGTCATCTGGATGAGTTCCCCCATCTATCTCAACGGAAGAGATGGCCCGGTAGGGACGGAAAAGGTTGACCGACGAAACCCTGACCCGGCCCTACGGAGCCGCTCCATCCTGGGACTTCAGGTGATGGAGGGATTTACCCGGGAAGAAGGATGGTGGAACGGGGGCTCCTGCTACGATCCGCAGAGCGGCAGGAACTACCAGTGCAAGATGCGCCTGGAATCGCCTGCCGAGCTGAAACTGCGGGGTTTCATCGGGTTTTCCCTCATTGGCCGCTCCTACACCCTGACCCGGGAACCCTCCGGGCAGGTGAGGACCGCCCAGAACCGGGAGCCGGGGACCGGACTCCACTGAGGCGCGCCAACTTCGTGCCGACTCTGTAGTCAACGGGCCATCAGCGATTGACCAGCCCCATCAGCTGTTTCGGATACCTCTCCCCGGAAACTGCCCCCCTGGGAATGATCCGTTCCAGGTCGGCGCGTTCCTCCGGAGAGAGACTGATTTCACCTGCCCGGAAGTTCTCTTCGAGGTATTTCACCCGCTTGGTGCCGGGGATGGGGACGATGTCGTCCCCTTGGGCCAGGACCCAGGCCAGAGCCAGCTGTCCGGGGGTGACCCCTTTGTGGGTCGCTACTGTCGCGATCTTCTCCACCAGTTTGAGATTGCTAATAAAATTATCCCCCTGGAAGCGCGGTGACTGCCGCCGGTAGTCGTCGGCGGCGAAATCCTCGAAGCTCTTGAGCTCTCCGGTGAGAAAGCCGCGACCCAACGGGCTGTAGGGGACGAAACCGATTCCCAGCTCTCTCAGGGTCGGCAGGATGAACTCCTCCGGCTCCCGGCTCCAGAGGGAGTACTCCGACTGCAGGGCGCTGATGGGGTGGACGGCATGGGCGCGGCGGATGGTCTCCGGTGCGGCCTCGGAGAGCCCCAGGAAACGGACCTTCCCCTCTGTGACCAGTTCCGCCATGGCCCCCACGGTCTCCTCGATGGGCACCTCCGCGTCCACGCGGTGCTGATAGTAGAGATCGATATGGTCGGTTCCTAGCCGCTTCAGGGAGGCCTCACAGGCGGACCGGACGTACTGGGGCCGCCCGCTGATCCCGGTGATGGGGGCCCAACCGCCGTTGGGCGCCGGGTTGTTGCTCCTGACGATGCCGAACTTGGTGGCGATGATCACCCCCTCCCTCCTGCCGCGGAGGGCCCTGCCGATGAGCTCTTCATTGGTGAAGGGACCATACATATCCGACGTATCCAGAAAATTGATCCCCAACTCCAGGGCCCGATGGATGGTCGCCACGGACTCCTGCTCGTTCCGTTGCCCGTAGAAGTCCGACATCCCCATGCACCCCAACCCCTGGGCCGATACCACGAGCCCCTGACTCCCGACTCTGCGCTGTTCCATCCTGATCTCCTTGTTGGTTGATAGTGATGTTGCCGATCGACCCCTGGGCGACGTTCGGAGCCGGTACTATACCGGTAACCGCGTCTGATGAACAGGAGAGAATTCCCGACCACAGTGTCAGGAGATCGCTTCCCTTTAGGAGATTCTTGAACATGAAACGATCTACCCTCTCCCTGCCGCTCGTCGCGCTGGCGCTCATCTCCGGCTGCGCCACCAAGCCGCTTTCTCCGCTCCTCTTTACCTCCGGCGCCGTGGTGGAGAGCGTTCAGTCGGAGGTTTCGCTCTCCTTCACCTCTCCCTTGGGGAGCGGCGGCGGACACGGTTATCTGATCTTCAAAAAACCGGACCGGTCGCACCTGGTCGTCCTCACCCCCTTCGGCACCACCGCCATGGAGGCGTTCAGCAGTGGCGACCGCCTGACCATCGTGATCCCGTCCAAGGAGATCGCTTACTCCGGCAGCTTCGACGAGATTCCGGCCAAGGCGGGGCTCCAGGGGTGGAAGGCGATGCGCTGGATCGTGGAGGGGGAGCCGGCGGGGAGCGGCGAACCGAATGGCGAGGTAATCCGGGTGAACCGGGAGGGGAGACGGGAAACGGTCTGGTACAACGCCGACGGGATGGTGGCCCGCAAGCTGACCGAAGACGGGGAAGAGGCGATCTACCGTGACTACCGGAGCAGCGACGGGGTGCCGTTCCCATGGGCCATCGAATATCAGGATAAACGGGGGAGCAGCCTGAAGATCGGGTTTGATGAGCCGGAGCTCAACAAGCCGGTGGCGGAGAGCGCCTTGCTGCCCCGGCTGGACGGCATCACCGTCCTCTCCATCAAGCGGCTGGGGGGGGAGTGACGCTGTTGGGAAGGTTGCTAAAAAGGTTCTCGCTCTTTGGTCATCGATCATTACTCCGGTTGATGAGGTTGACGATGACCTTGGCTATGGTTTCCTTTTCATCGGGTCGGCTTTCCGCAATCAGTAAGGTGAGCGCCACTAGGGCGTTGTTGGCCAAACCGCTTGCCACCGTCGGGGCGGTAGAGGATATTGTTGCGGGCGAGGAAGCAGATGAATAGGGCGGCAGCAATCCGTTTGTTTCCGTCGCTGAAGGCGTGGTTTTTGACGATGAAGTAAAGAAGGTTAGCGGCTTTCTCCTCAACACTGGGGTAAAGCTCCTTGCCGTCAAAGGTCTGGTAGATAGTGCTGAGGGCGCTCTTGAATCCCTGGTCCTTTTCGAAGCCGAAGAGTCCATCAAATTTACCCTTCATGCCGGCGACGATGGCAATCCCCTCATCGTAGTCTATGGCATAGTGCAACTCTCCGGAGAGTCCTTCGATGGTCAGAGTACCGTGATCGTACCGGTCAAGCAGCGTCAGGGCATAGGCGTAGTCGGTGATGACCGCGAGGACATCCTTACCGGTAGCCGTAACCAGTTCATGACTGGTCAGGGTGCGGGCCAGCAGTTCCATGGTTTGCAGCATTTCCCGTAGTTTGGCACTCTCCTCGCGCAGTCGCTGTTCGTTGACCGTGTAGCCGTTGACGATGTGAGAGCGCAGAATCCGAGTTGCCCACTGGCGGAAGCGGGTTGCCTGAATGCTGTTAACCCGATATCCGACTGCGATAATTGCATCAAGACTATAATGTCTGGTCTTATATTCTTTGCCGTCGGCGGCAGTTGTTTCCAAAATGGAAATAACTGCATCTTCTGTGAGCTCCCCGCTGGTAATGATATTTTTCAGATGCTTATTAACTGCCGGAATTTTAACCTCAAACAATTTAGCTAGTTGTGCCTGTGTCAACCAAACCGTTTCCTGATTGAGCTGCACCTGCAGACTGGTTGCACCATCGGCTGTTTGATAGATGGCTACATCGCTCATGGTCAGTTCTCCCTTCCCAATGCCGCCGTCAGCTAAGCTTTCAACCTTTCCCTGGTTTTGTCGTATAAGACTCGTTTATTCAGTAATGTGGCGGGGGCTCTTCCTCTTCCTCCGTCCGGTTCATGGAGGGGATGATCTGCTTCAGCTGCTCCTGAAGCTGCCCCATCTCCCGAAGCAGCCGCTCGATGGCCAGCTCCTGCCGGCAGACGATGTCGTTCAGCTCCTGGATGGTCCGCTCCTGATGCATGAAGCGAATCTCCAGATTCATAACCCGTTGATCCATCTAATCCTCCCGCCGTTTCCCCGGCTTGTCGATGCCGAATTTCTCCAGTCGGTACTGGAGGGTCTTGTAGGACATCCCCAGGAGTTGGGCTGCCCGGCCGATGACGCCGTTGGCCCGCTCCATGGCCTTGGAGATCAACTCCCGCTCCAGCTCTTCGAACATGATCCCTTCCGGCGGCAGATCAAAGGGGAGCGTCCCCCCCCCGCCCGGCCCTTCCCGCAGCTCCAGGGGGAGATCCTCCGGCAGGATGAAGTCACTCTCGGCCATGAGCACCCCCCGCTCGATGACCGACTCCAGCTCCCGGACGTTGCCGGGCCAGGGGTAGTTCATGATCAGCTTGAGGGCCGGTTTGGAGATCCCTTTCAGCGGGACGACGGCGCTCTTGTTGAACTTGTTCACGAAGAAATCCGCCAGGGTCACGATGTCGTTGCCCCGGTCACGCAAGGGGGGGAGGGTGATCCGGATGACGTTGAGCCGGTAGAAGAGATCCTCCCGGAAATTCCCCTTCTTTATCTCCTGCTCCAACCCCTTGTTCGTCGCCGAGATGATCCGGACGTCGATGGGAAGATTGACCTTCCCCCCTACCCGGCGGATCTCCTTCTCCTGGATGGCCCGCAGGAGCTTGACCTGCATGGTCATGCTGATCTCGCCGATCTCGTCGAGAAAAACCGTGCCGCCGGCGGCGGCCTCGAAGATGCCGATCTCCCGGCTGCTGGCGCCGGTGAAGGCCCCCTTCTCGTGGCCGAAGAGCTCGCTTTCGATGAGGGTCTCGGGAATTGCAGCGCAATTTATGGCGAAGAAGAGCTTGTTGTGGCGCGGGCTGTGGTCATGGATGGCCCGGGCCACCAGCTCCTTGCCGGTCCCGGACTCCCCGTAGATGAGAGCCGTGGAGGGGGAGGGGGCGATCTTTCCGATGATCCGAAAGACCTCCCGCATGGAAGGATGGTCGCCGATGATGTTGGGAATGAGCCGGTTTTCCGCCAGCTTCCGGTTGAGCGCCTCGTTCTCCCGAAGGAGCTTCAGATGCTCGAAGGCCCGCTGGAGGGTGAGCAAGAGATCCTGCCGCTCCAGCGGCTTTTCCAAATAGTCGAAGGCTCCCTTCTTCATCGCCTCCACGGCCGAGTCTATGGTGCCGTGGGCGGTCATCATCACCACGCACTGGCGGGGGTTGGCGTCGACCACCTGCTCCAGCAGCTCCATCCCCGACATCCCCTGCATCTTCAGGTCGGTGAGGATGACATCAAAGAGTGTCCCCTCCAGCGCCGTCAGCGCCTCACGTCCCCCCGGTACGGCCACCGGTTGGTACCCCGCCCCCTTGAGGATGGCGGTGAGGATATCCCGCTGCCCCCGTTCATCGTCAACGATCAGAATCGAACCGCTCATGCATCATCTCTCCGCAGGTTACGGGGGAGAACGACCGTGAAGAGCGTCCCCCTGCCCGGCTCACTGGCAACCTCGATGGTTCCCCGGTGTTCTTTCACTATCCGCTCGGTGATGGCCAGCCCCAGGCCGATCCCCGCCTCCTTGGTGGTAAAGTAGGGCTGAAAGATCTTCTCCAGCTCGTCAGGAGCGATCCCGATCCCCTGGTCGGCAATGGTCAGCCGGAACCGCTCCGTTCCCTGATCATAGGTTGCGCCCAGGGTCACCGTCCCCCCCTCGGACATGGCCTGGGCCGCGTTGGTGATAAAGTTGACCAGGCAGTTACGCATCAGCTCCCGGTCGATCTCCAGAGGAGGAAGGTCATCGGGGATGGCCATGACGATTGTCACGTGCTGCTCGGTCAGCTTCTCCTGCACCAGCGGCAGGAGCCGGGTGATGAACTCCCGGTACTCCACCTTGGAGGGCCTCAGCTTCAGCGGCCGCCCATAGTTCATGAAATTGAGCACCATGTAGTTGGCCCGCCTGACCTCTTCCTTGATCTTGCCGGTCAGCTCCATAAACTCTTCCGTCCGCTCCCCGCAGACCGGGAGCAGCTCATTCCGGAGATGGTCAACCGCCAGGCTGATGTAGTTGAGCGGGTTCCTGATCTCGTGGGCGATTCCCGAGGCAAGCTGTCCCACCTTGGAGAGATGTTCCGCCTCGTAGAGCCGCTTCTCCAGGTGCTCCCGTTCCCTGAGCTGCGCCACCATCTCATTGAAGCTCTCGGCCAGTTCCCCTATTTCGTCACGGCTCTCCACCGGCATGGTGACCGCCAGATCGCCTCCGGTGACCCGCTTGACCCCTTCCACCAGCCGGTGGATCGGCTGGGTATACCGCTTGGCCAGGAAGAAAGTGGAGACAATACCGAACATGAAGAGGAGGGAGGTAGCGATCAGCCGCCGAACGAAGTTGTCCCGCTGGATCTCCCGGATGTTGTCCAGGAGCAGATTGACCTGGACATACCCCAGCTGCTCGTCGCCGACGATGACCGGCACCACCAGCTCATAGGGCTTCAGGGAGCTGACTCCGGAGGGGCGACCACCTCGCACCGCCTTGAGGCCGGTTCCCATCTTCTTGAGGTCCCGCTTCTTGCCGACCAGCTCCGGGTCCGATGAGTTGATGATCTCCCCGTCGTTGTCGATGATGTTGATCTCGTTTATCCCCTTCTTTTTCGCCTGCTGGAGATACTCCTTGAGTCGGGAGCTCTCCGTGTCGGATTCGGAGGTGAGGTCTTCCACGCTGAGCTGGATCGCCTTGGAGACCTCATTGGAGCTTTCCTGGATCTCGCGGACCAGGTCGTTCTGACTGAACTGGTTCAGGATGAAGAGGACCATGATGGCGATCACCAGGAGCGACAGCATCATCATGACCAGTTTGGCGTTAAGCTTCATGGACATTCCGTGAGGGGTGAGGGGTGAGGAAGCTTCCGTATTCAGGGTTTTTGCTACTGCCAGAGGTAGAGGAACCGGGACGAGGTCAGGAACTCCAGGTTGCCGGCGTCGATGTTCAGGAGATTGATGACCGCCGGCGCCCCCTGAGGGAGCCCGGAATAGATGGTTCCCCTGTAGCCGCCGGGGCGGTAGTAGCTGACGATGGTGGCCTGCTCCAGCCCCTGACGCTGCTTCATGAGGCTAATGGTCTCGTCCAGGTAGGCGACCCGGTCGATGAGTCCGGCCTGCAACGCCTGATCCGCCGTGTAGATCCGGCCATCCGCCAGCTTTTCCAGCGTCACCCGGTCGAGCCGGTTGCCGGGGCGGGCCAGGGCCACATCCATGAAGCGGCGGTACATCCCGTCGATGATCCCCTGGACGACCTTCTCCTCTTCGGGAGTTCCGGGACGAAAGGGGGACATGAGATCCTTCATGGCGCCGGACTTGACGGTCTGCTCGCTGATGCCGATCTTCTCCAAGAGCCCGGTTACCTGGAATTTCATGAGGAGAACACCGATGCTTCCGGTGACGGCGGTGGGGTGGGCGCTGATCTCGTCGGCGGCAGTCGCCACGTAGTACCCTCCCGAGGCGCCGATGCCGGTGATGACGGCGTAGAGCGGAACCTTTGTCTTCTTCCGGAAGTTTGCCACTTCATGATAGACGATGTCGCTGGCGGTCACGGTCCCGCCGGGCGAGTTGATCCGGAGGATGACCCCGGCAAGATCCCGCTCCTCGGCCCCTTTCTGGAGCGCCTCCTTCACCAGGACCACGGTGGAGGGGCTCTCCTGCAGGGGGCCGCCCCCTCTTTTTTCGGAGATGAACCCTTCAATATCGATGATCAGGATCTTCTTCGGTCCGTCCCCTTCCACCACCTGTTCCTGGAGCGGTCCTGGGGATGAGAGGAGGCTGACGTTCACAAAGGCGCAGCCGTTGAGCAGCAGGGCGATCAGGCAAAGAACCGGCAGGGAAAACAAGCGATTCACAGAAAACCTCCTTTCACTTGCAGGCCGTCAGTCCCTCCGCCAGGGTCGGGTAACGGAGGGTGACCCCGAGTTTTTCCAGCATCTTCCGGTTCTCCATCCTCCGCGATTCGGAGACATAGGAGAGCATGAGGGGGGACATCTCCTGCCGGGCCTCTTCCCAGGAGAGCTGGCGGGGGCGCGGCAGGCCGAGGAGGTCGGCCACTCCGTTGAAGTAGTCGGTCATAGTGCCAGGGTGGCCGTCGCTGACGTTAAATAGTTCACCCGCTTCCCCCCGCTCAGCCGCGGCGAGACAGACTGTGGCCAGATCTTCCGAGTGAATCCGGTTGGTAAGGTTGGCGATCCCCGCGTCCAGCACCGGCTGCCCGCCGGTGAGTTGACTCACCGGGAGCCGGCCGGGGCCGTAGATCCCGGTGACCCGGAGCACGATCACCGGCACCCCCCGTTCAACTCCCCACTCCAGAAGCTGCAGCTCCGCGTCCAGGCGCCGCTTTCCCCGCGCCGTCCGGGGGAGAGCCGGACTCTCTTCGGTGACCACCTCGTCGCCGCAGTCGCCGTAGACGCCGCTGGTGCTCATGTAGATGATCTTCGATGGCTGGGCGTCGGGAGGGAGGGAGGCGCAGAAGTTTCTGACCCGGGGGTCGGTATGTCCCCCACCCGGCGGTGGGGCGAAGTAGAAGAGGGTCGTTCCGGCGAAGGGAACTCCGGTGAGGGTCGCCGGGTCATCCAGGTCGGCAATCACCGTCGTTATGCCGAGCTGTTCCAGGGGGGGCGCTTTTTCCGGGGAGCGGACCAGCGCCGTTACCGCTTCTCCTCTCTCCCTGTAGCGTCGCGCCACCCGTGTGCCGATATCGCCGCACCCCACAATGAAAACAGTCGACATAAAAGCTGCTCCTCCTGGTGTGGTCATTTGAAGTTAAACTGGAACCGGACCCCTATCCGGTCCTCGGCCTGCCCTGGCGTTCCCCCCATGAAGGGGGTCGTAACCTTGTCGTAGTAGAGAAATGAGCTGAATCCCCGCCCGAGAGTCGTCCCGACCTCCCCGGTCCAGGTCAGGTTGCCGCTGGTGGGATTGAGGATATCCAGGGCGCTGCGCCCTGTGGATGAGGTCGCCGCCGGCCCGCTGTTGAAGCTCTGGTAGGAGTAGAGTGGGTATTTGAGCGCCGCGGAGAGATAGATCCCTTCAAGGATACTGATCTTCCCCCCTGCCTGGGCCGTAACGCTGTGGGTTGAACCCTCCTTCAGGAGGCTGAGCTCCCGCTGCTGCACCTCATGGCTGACACCCAAGAGCGGTTCGATGGCGACCTCATCAGCGGCATGAAACGAGATCCCCCCGCTGGAGAGGAACTGCTGGCGATTCAGTATCGTCTCCGCCGTCGGCTTTTCCAGGAGCGTCGGCCTGGCCGCGTCATCTCCGTGCGCCGGCCGGTGTGAGCCGAGCAGCAGGAGCAGGCAGCATTCTCCGATGATCCGTCTCATCTTCAGCATAGGGTACCCTCTCGGCGACCCTGCCGAACCGCGATTTCTCCCACATTCACGGTGACACGGGAAGTGGCTTCCCTGTGTCACCGTGGCGTCAGCCGGGAGTCAGTGACCGAACTCCTTGGGGCCAGGCTTTACCAGACCCTTCCCCTGCTGGAGAAATTCCAGCTCCTTGATTTTTTCGCCGAGCCAGGCGTGGAGGTTGCGGGCGTTGTCGTAGTTGAGGATGACCCCGCTGGTGACGGAGCGGACGAAGCTGCTCCGCATGTCGGAGGGCTCTTCGGCGATCTCGCCGCCGATGGTCCCGGCGGGGGTGATCTCGTTGGCCACCATGGTCGGCAGGAGCGGCTTCTCAAAGAAGAAGTTGGCGATGATCTCCCCCCTGGGGGAAACCCCGCCCAGGGCGCCGTTGATGTAGAGGGGGACATACCCCTCCTGATACTCGTAGGTGAAACGGATCTCGGGTTTTTTCAGTGACATATCTGCTCCTTTTCGTGGTACGGGGAGTTATCCCCGTGGTTTCCGGTCGCTCAGGTAGTCGCCGAGGAGACCCCGGCCGTGCTCGTCGTCGTGGCAGTAGGAACAGAGGTTTTCCCAGTTGCTCCCGTCCGCCGGGTTGTTGTTGTGATTGCCGTCCTTATGATGGACCGTCAGCAGGTGGAGCGTCGGAAGTTCGAACTCCCGGGCGCAGTGGGCGCAGATCCAGCCGTTGAGCTTCAGGGAGCGCTCCCGGTAGTTTACCCCCTTGTCCTGCTCCCCCCGCATCCGGCGGATCAGTTCATCGACCTCTGCCGCGGTTTTTGTGGGGGGTGATGGCCGTCGTGATCTAAAACCTGCTCCCATGAAACGCCTCCCGAATTGGTCTTATCCTTGCAGCATCCTCAGAAACTGCTCTACTTTCCTGACATCTTCCAGGTCAGAGAACTCCCGGTATCCGTCGATCCCTACGCTGTCCAGTCCCCGATAGAAACGGGGGAAGTCTGCCTTCAACCCCGCCAGCAGCGAGCCGGTGGCATGATCGTCGGAGGTGAACCGGGCCGCCTGCCGCCGGAGCTGCCGCACCAGGCTGTAGCCGAGCTGGAAGAGGTGTTTCAGATAATCGTTGGCCACGGTCTCCACCGCACGGCTCTCGTCGTCCCCCACCAGATACTCCAGGGCGATGGTCAGGTAGCCATGGACCCGCAGCAGCATCGCCTCGGCCCGTTCATCATCGTCGCTCTCCGGATCCTCCACCACCAGGGCGCAGGTGATGAGGTACTGGAGCTCCCGGAGCAGATCGGCCGAATCCGCTTGACGCAGGGTCCGCCCCAGCAGGGAGTCGTCGTGCCGGAAGAAGGTAGGGAGAACCGGTTCCCGCTCGGCGGAGAGGGCTTTCTTCGCCCCTTCCAGCCGGAATGACACCGGGTCAACCACTGTATAGATGGTGAGGGCATCAAGACGTTCCGGGAATCCCATGTCGGCCAGTCTTCCCGAGCGGTACCGGCGGCAGTGCTCCTCCACCTCCGGCGTCACCTCGTTTTTCACCCCTTGCATCAGCCCCAGGTAGAGATCCTTGTCGCTGCGGAAGAGCAGGTCCAGGAACCGGCCGATCAATTCGCTGTTCCTGTCATTCCTGAAGGTGATCATGAAAATGTTGTCGAAGGAGTGGTCCCACTCGGTCTGCCGCTCGTCGTCGGTGGTGAGGTCGCCGATCCCCCCTCCCACGGTGATCTCATGCATGAGGATCAGGAGCATGACGCCGAACTCCAGGTGAGGGAGGAGGTCGACCAGCTGCTCCTCATCCTCCGCCGCCATCAGCAGTTCGAGCCACTGAATACCCTTTTCGGGGCGGTAGTCGTCGTGCCGCCAGAGTTCACGATCCAGGCAGAAGGTGAGCTGTTCCGGAGTGGCCAGGGGGAGCAGCGCGTATGAATCATCCAGCCCGATCTCGTTGAGGAGCAGGTGATACTCCTGGGGCTCCAGTTCGGCCACCAGGCCGGCGGGATCCTCATCCTCCAGGATCATTGACAACCGCTTCTGTGGAGGAAGGTCACAGAGGAGCCCCACCCTGCCGCGAAGCGTCTGCTCCGGCACCCCTTTTCCCCGGTATCCTCCCTGCAACAGAGTCAGATTGCCCTGGTGTCCGGCCTGTTTCGTCATTGTCGCCTCTTGTTTGGATCCTGATTTCAGTTGATCGCGTCTGTTTATAGCACACTGTCGGCCGGTTTACCAATCAGCGTTTTCAGGGGCATGCTGACTTCTCCCAAGCCTGAAGCTCGCTTTCTTCTTTACGGAGATACCGGCGTTCGGGTATCGTGCCGCTGCAGATTCTTACACTAAGAGGGAAGAGGAGGAGTGGGATGAATTTTTTGGTCACGGCGGGAAATCCGCTGGAAATGGTCACACAGGCGCTGGTTGTCGGCTGCTGTACGGAGCCGGAGGGGGAGCTGCTGCTGGACTCCCTCAATGGGGCTCTTGACGGAGTGCCGGCCGCCATGTACGCGTCCAAGGAGTTCTTCGGCAAGGTCGGGAGCATGACGGTGATCCATACGCTGGGGAGGCTCCCGGCCCGGCGGTTGCTCCTGGTCGGGCTCGGAGCGCGGGGAGAGGTCACACCGGAGCGGGTGCGCCAGGCTGCGGCTCTCGCGGTCAAGTCGCTTTCCGGCGCAAAGGTTACCAGTGCCGTGTCGCTCCTTCATCGGGCGGCCCCGGTGGCTGGACTCCTGGAGGCATCACTGGAGGGGTTTTACCTGGGAGCCTACCGCTACGACCGCTACAAGAGCAAGGAGCGGGAAGAGAGCAGGGTGGAGGAGGTGACGGCGCTCTTTGCCGAACCGGACGAGGTCACCCTCTTTTCTCCGGTGGCAGCTGCCGTGAAGAGCCGCTGCGACGCGGTCCGGATGGCCCGCGATCTGGTCACGGCCCCCGGCAACGTGGCGACCCCCTCTTTCCTCGCCGACAAGGCGCTGGAGATCGGCGGCGCATACGGCATCTCCTGCAGCGTCCTCCGGCAGGAAGAGCTGGCGCACCTGGGGATGGGGGCGCTCCTGGCCGTGGGCCAGGGGTCCCATAATCCCCCCTGCATGGTGGTGATGGAGTACCGGGGAGCAGGCGAAAGCTCCCGTCCCGTGGCGCTGGTGGGGAAGGGGATCACCTTCGATACCGGCGGCATCTCCCTCAAGCCGGGTGCCAACATGGAGCTGATGAAGCACGACATGGCCGGCGCCGCCGCGGTGCTGGGCGCCCTGCAGGCGGCGGCGAGCCTGAAACTTCCGATGAATCTGGTGGGGATCGTCCCTCTGGCGGAGAACATGCCCGACGGCAAGGCCTACAAGCCGGGGGACCTGATTACCACCCTGTCGGGACAGACCGTGGAGATCAACAACACCGATGCCGAGGGGCGGCTCATCCTCTGCGACGCCCTCACCTATGTCCAGCGTTTCGATCCGGTGGCCATCATCGACCTGGCGACCCTCACCGGCGCCTGCGTGGTGGCCCTGGGGCATAACGCCACCGGGATCATGGGGAGCGACTCGCAGCTGGTTGCCGCCCTTGTCCGGGCGGGGGAGGTTACCGGAGAACGGCTCTGGGAGTTGCCGCTCTGGGACGAGTACGGAGAGCTGATGAAGAGCGATATCGCCGACCTGAAGAATGCCGGCGGCCCCTCCGCCGGGACCATTTCCGCCGGCTGGTTCCTCAAGCAGTTCGTGGGGAGTTGTCCGTGGGCCCACCTGGATATCGCCGGCACCGCCTGGGAGGATAAAGGGCGCCACTATCTCCCCAAGGGGGCCACCGGGGTCGGGGTCAGGCTCCTGATCGCGTATCTCCAGGAGGTCGCCCAAGGCCAGGAGACGTAATATCCTCTCCGGTTACCCCATCTGCCCGGTAGCTGCCGCTCTTCCCCCCCTCCTTGAAGAGGAGCCTGACCGGGCCGATGGTGATCCCTTTTTCCGTCCCCTTGCACATATCATAGATGGTCAGAGCCGCCACAGAGGCCGAGACCATCGCCTCCATCTCCATGCCGCTCCGCTCCAGGGCGCGGACCGTACTCTTGACCCGGATGGTTCCGGAGTCAGGGTCCGTCTGGAAGGTGACGGCGGCGTGGTGGATGGTCAGAGGGTGGGAGAGGGGGATCAGCTCCGGGGTCTTCTTGGCGGCGGCGATGCCGGCCAACCGCGCCACACCGAGGACATCTCCCTTGGCGATCCCTCCCTCCAGAATGACCGCCAGAGTCTCCGGCTTCATGGTGATCACCGCCTCGGCCACCGCCGTCCGCATGGTCGGGAGCTTGGCGCTGATATCCACCATAACCGCCTCCCCCTGGTCGTCGAAATGATTGAATGACATGACTGCGCTCCTTTTATTCCGTGGAACAAACTGCTCCAATGGTCACCCCTCCCCGAAGACCCGGTCGAAGCAGCGGCGGATGGAGGTGGTGGTCCGTTCGTAATCGGCCATGAACTCATCGCCGGGATGGCGCAGCTTCGGGTCATAGCCGAACCGCCGGGCCAGCTTGTCCAGATAGTCGCGGCTCCCTCCCAGGTCGTTCATGGAGTAGTCGTGGATGATCCGGAGCCGGTTCTCCAGGCGGCGGAGGAACTTGTACCCGACCAGGAGCGTATCGGCGTCGGTGGCGACCAGGAGCCGCTCCTGCCGGATCGCCTTCAGCGCCGCCACGGTGGAGCTGGAGCGGATGCTCGGGTAGTCGCGGCCGTATTTCAACTGAAGATACTGAACCACGAACTCCACGTCGACGATCCCTCCCCGTCCGGTCTTGATGTTGTAGCTCCCCTTGCTCTCCTTTGCCAGTTCGTGCTCCATCCGCATCCGTAGGCGTCGAATCTCCCGCCGCTCCACATCACCTGCGGTGGCGCCGTAGACGGTGGCGACGAAGATCCCCTCCAGCTCTCGCCGGAGATCCGGCCGGCCGATGACCACCCGGGCCTTGGTGAGGGCCTGCCGTTCCCAGACCTGGGCCTCGTCGGCGTGGTAGCTCCGAAATGACTCTAAGGAGGTCACCAGCGGGCCGGCGTTGCCCGAAGGGCGCAGCCGGGTGTCGATCTTGTAGACGTACCCTTCCCGGGTCTGGGTGGAGAGGATGGAGATGATCTTCTGTCCCAGCTTGGCGAAATACTCGTGGTTGGTGATCGGTTTCTCTCCGTTGGTCATCCCCTGCTGGTCGTAGATGTAGATGATGTCCAGGTCCGAGTGGTAGTTCAGCTCGAATCCCCCCATCTTCCCCAGGGCGATGATGGCGAGCCCGGCCTCACGAACCAGACCGTTATCGCTGTAGGTTGGCCGCCCGTGGCGGGTCAGCTCCTTCCTCGCCATGCTGAAGGCGGCAAAGAGGAGGACATCGGCCAGGGTGGTGAGCTGACGGGTGATCTCCGACTGTCCCAACTTACCGTGGATGTCGCTGAGTCCCATCCGGAGGAACTCCTCGTGCCGGTAGCGCCGGAGTGTATCGAGCCGCTCCTCGAAATCTTCGGACTGATCCAGCAGCAGGGCCAGTTCGGTCCCCATCTCGCTGCGACTCTTGCTGAACCCTGCGGAGGAGCTGGTGACCATGCCGTCCAGGAGCGCCGGATTGCCTATCAGGATCTTGGAGAGGAATTCGGACATGCCGAAAAGAGAAATCAGGAGAGTGAGCATCTCCTGCTTTTCCCCCAGGAGTGCATAGAGGCTGGAGCGTGACCCCACCGCCACGAGGAACCGCTCCAGATTGGCCATGGCCATCTCCCGGTCGGAGGAATCGAACAGATACTGGAGCAAAAGCGGCGCTATCCGTTCGAGGGTCCGTCGGGCCCGCTCGGTGAGGCGGGCCCGGGGGGGGCCGTCCCGCAGCACCACGAGGCTCTCGTAGGCCCGGTCCACATCGGAGAAGCCTTGCTCGGCCAGCAGATCCTTGACCAGATCCGGATCGGCCCCATGATCCAGAAACCGCTTGATTTCGGGAGGAACCTCGTCCGGTACCTCCTGCCCGCCGGTGTGAAAGAGTTTGCCGTACATCCTGGAGACTCCGCTGCGGTGAGCCGAGAGGGTCTCTCTGAACCGCTCCACTCCGTTCTCCCGGAGAAAACCGCAGCGGCGGGCCAGCGCCCGGAACTCGTCCTCCTTGGTGGGGAGGTTATGGGTCTGGCGCTCCTGCACCACCTGGATCCGGTGCTCCACGGTCCTCAGAAAGCGGTAGGCGTCCCTGAGGAGGTCACACTCCTCTTCGGAGATGAGCCTGACCTCATGCAGTTTCTCCAGGGCCGTCATGGTGGTCCGCTCCCTGACCGCCGGGTTTCTTCCCGCGTAAACCAGCTGGAGGGACTGGATAAAGAATTCGATCTCCCTGATGCCGCCGTGGCCAAGCTTGATGTTCAGATCTCCTTCGCGCTCCCGAGCCAGTGAGGCGTTGATCTTCTGCTTCATCAGTTTCATGTCTTCTATCATGTTGAAATCATGGTACTTCCGATAGATGAACGGCTCCAGAAGGCGGAGGATCGCCTCTCCCAGCGCGATATCTCCGGCAACCGGACGGGCCTTGAGCATGGCGGTCCGTTCCCACGACTGGCCCCATGATTCGTAGTAAATCTCCGCCGAACGTTGGGAGATGGCCATATCGCCGCTCTTCCCCTCGGGGCGCAGTCCCATGTCCACCCGGAAGACAAAGCCGTCGGCGGTCACCTGGGAGATGGCCCGGGAGATCATCTCCCCGAGTTTGACAAAGAAGGAGTGGAGGGTGATTTTCCCCTTGAGCCCCCCCTGTCCGTCGGCTACACCGGTGGTTCCCCCTTCATCGGCGGTGTAGAAGAAGATCAGGTCGATGTCTGAAGAGAAGTTCAGCTCCCTCCCCCCGAATTTCCCCATGCCGAGGATGGTCAGGTCCGCCTCCCGCTCGCCGTGGGTCGTGACCGCCACCGGCCGACCGTGCTCCGCCACCAGCTTGCGGCGGGCCGCCTCGTAGGCGATCTGGAGAGTGGCCGCGGCCAGGGAGGAGAGTTCGGCGGTAACCTCCTCCAGGGGGGCCATATTGTTCAGATCGCGGGCGGCGATCCGGAGGATTTCGTGGCACTTGAATCGCCGCAGCAGGGGGAATAGCTCCTGGTAGCCGCTCTCAGCGCCGATGAACAGTCGCAACGCGGCAAGGCTCTCGGCCTCGCTCCTCCGGCTCTCAATGGTGCGGTGTGTGAAGAGTTCCCTGAAGTAACCGGCTTCGCGACAGATGATGTTGGTGAGAAAGGGCGAGGAACCGCAGATGGCGAGGAGTTGAACCAGCTGCTGTTTGCGTCCGCAGACGGTGAGAAACTCCTCCCGCTGCGCCACCTCGCTGATCCGCTCCAGGCCGTTGAGGGCCATATCGGGGATGGGGGTGAAGAGCGCCGCATAGGCCGCTCCGGCCAGACTCTCACCGGGGAGGATGGAGGCGAGGAGTCGGAGGTTGGTGGCGGATCGGGCGGGGAAGAGATACCCGCTGCGAGCCAGGAACTCCACCAGTTTCAGGTCACCTCCGGGGAAGGGGTCGGCGAAGGCCGTATGGAATCCTGCCATAAATTCGTTACGGATCATGATGTTCTCTCTGGGGTGAAATCTTCATGTATTCTTATGTTGAATGTATGGCGCTGGCCTGCTAGTCAACACTTGCAGGGTATTGACCTTGGTGGCAACGGCGTGGCGAGCGGAGTGGATGAGTCCGCGAAGCTCGGTCACCAGTGGCGCAAGCCCATTATCCTCTTTCGGGCGAAAAAGCTCTTTCTGACTTCCGTGGTCGGCTTTTTTCTTCACGCTTTCATCCTGAACAACTATTCCGCATTACATCAATGGTTTTCCGTTTCCCAGTTAAGCAAACATGCCACTTCATTTCAGTATGTTACCATTTTTTTCCGTTTCCCAGTTAAGCAAAAACCTACCCCCAAGCCGGTATGTATACAACATATTTCGTCGATACATTATTCGGGTCTTTTGGTTTTACCTTTCCCTGCGCCAACGCTTCCTTGATGACCAGGGAGACCTGTGGACGCTGCTTCTCATGCATTTTGAAACGCTCCCTGAGACTGGTATTGGTCATGCCGTCGCTGGAGTAATATTTAATGATGCTGTGCTGGTAACACGCTTCAACACGCTCCATCGGTGTCAGATCCGCAAAGGACTTTGGACTGTACATCGTCACCCGGAAGGAGTTTTCCAACTCCTCGAATTTCAAGGGGGGCAAACCAAAAAATTCTATGGCTGCGACGGCTTTTTCAAACCCTGAACCACGTTCCTCGCAAATATTGTAGCGGCGGAATGCGGCAGCCAGTATCTCGTTCCTCGATTCGGGAGTAGTCCGGATCAAACGGTCAATTTTCTTGGAAGGAAGCAGTTTGCCGGGGTTCGAGATTTCAATCCGGTCGGTAAATATTTCAATCATCGGGCCGGAGCCACGAATACTGAAATCCTGATGAATTAGCGCGTTAGCCACCAGCTCTCTGATGGCGATCTCCGGATAGACCGAGGTTTCAGTCCGCAAGGCGTTCTTTATGATCTCGCTGCTCGGCAACATAGCCGTGATGAACGCAATAAGACCCTCAAAACCGATGGCATACCCCTTTGAGCCGGGAAACTCCTTTTCAGCTTCCAGCTTGTTGACACCTTTGTACTTGATGAGCCTGATGCTCTTGCGCGCCAGTCCGTCGAAATCCTTTAAATTCTGCGCCGCCGCCAGGGCGCCGAAGTTGGTGATGTAGTAACCTGCCCCATCAACCTCCTCAATCATCTTCTCGTCTTTCATCCACTGCAGCACTTCATCTGTAGATTGCGGCACCGGTTTTCCCAACAACTTGTAGATACTTCGAAAATCGAGAATATCCACGATATCCGGCGCCGATTTGAGTGTGGAGGCATGCAACTCTTCAAATTGTGGGGTCTTACTGTTCAGCATCAACCCACCGATCTCCTGTCGTGACGCTTTCCTGGTGGTTCCACCGCTGCGGATGTAGGCGTCTTCCATGGTTCCGGAGGCAAGATGGACTGGCTTTACCGCGCTCTCCCGGACATGAACAAACAACAAAGGGGTGCCCTGATACTCTTCAATGGCATGATCGATGGTGACCACCGGATTCAAGGCATCCCGGCAGAGACTGCCCAATCGCTGCACAATGGTTTCAGCCGACTGCCGCGTTACGCCGACAAAGCGGGTTGACTTATCTTCGATGCCGAAGACCATGAAGCCGCCACCCGGCTGATTGGCAAACGCGGAGAGATGTCGGCAGAGCTTGCCGTTATCCGGCGAAAGGTCTTCCTTCCAATCCAGTTCATTCAGTTCCTGGGGAACAGGATTGAGGCTGTGGTCAAGAAAATCGAGAGCTTTCCGTATCCAGTTCTTGATCATTTCCGTTTCCCAGTTAAGCAAGAATACCGACACATATCATATGCTTATCGTTTTTTTCCGTTTCCCGGTTAAGCAAGAAAGGGATTGCCGAAAAATAGCGGGATCACGTTATCAAGGCCGAAATCGCTGATCGGCTATTCTTGGTCAAGGTAATTTCTTCCCCTCCACCACGGCAATCTCATCATCCGTCAGGCCGTACAGGGCGTAGACAAGTCGGTCTATTTCGGCTTCGAGAGCGGGGATGTCCCCTTCGACTTCGCTCAGGGTACGACCTTCGACTTCGCTCAGGGGACGGACGGTTTCCTGTAGGGGCGTATGGCATACGCCCGCCGTTGACATTGCTCCGGAATCAGGGCGAACGCCGTTCGCCCCTACGGTTTTTGTCTCTAGGATTTTCTGAACCAGCTTTTCGATGGTTGCTTTCTGTTCGTCGGTGGCGGGTGGGACGGGGAGCTGTTCCAGAAAAATTTTCCGGAGTTCAAGAAATCCACCCCTTACGGGTGGACTCAGTTGGGTAAGGAAAAATTGCGTAACTTTGCTGTTTAAGAATCCGAGGAGAAAGCGGCTACTGGTTGGAATGATATAGGACTTATCATTACTGAGTCGATGATCTTCGTCCAGCGCAAAAACAGGGACCGTCGAGAAATGAGGATAAGATATTTTTTCACATTCAAAGTCGTCATAGTAGGAACATGCACGTAGTTCCCACCAGAATCGTCCCTTATCGTCCCGCTTTTTCATTTGCTCCACAAAAGGGAGAAAGTATTGGTGGACTGAAGGGTAGGTACGAGCAAAAAGAACCTGAGCATCCTCATGTGCAGCATTCGACCAAGGCCAGCCGTGGTTACCACTACTGGGGATGGTTATCAGGTGCAGCCCCGCCCATTTCGTTTTCCATTTATGAATATCCCGCCCCCGAAGCCATGGCTTGATGATCTCTGCGCATTTCGGATCTTCGACAATGAGTCGCTGCCGGGTGGCCTCGTTGATGACGAACGCCTCGTTCAGTCCGGTCAACACACCACGGTAAAATTTCCCATCAACATACTCTCCCAGTGGTTTTCCGACCTTGCGTAGTTTAGCCATGAGCTCCAGCACGTCCGGCCGTTCCAGAGCCCAGCCAGCGGGGGACAGAGATGCAACCGGCATGGTGAAGCCGACGGTGGCGACGGTGTCGGCCAGATTCTTGAGTTGTTCCGGATCGGTGAAGGTGGCGACGAGGATCTTTTCCCTCCCAACCTCCTCCCGCTGGGGTGAGGAGGTTATTTTGCGTCCTTTTGTCGGGAAGGTTTGGGGAGGTGCGTTCTCCACCAGAACGATGGACGGGTAGGTGGTTGCCTCGTCGAAGATGGAAAGATCTCCGAAATCGAGAATCAGGAGCGGGGTCGCACGGGTGGTGAGGAGCTCGCGGGTTTTCCTGCCGTAACCGGTTCGCATGAATTTGTTGGGGGCGATGTAGCAGAGGGAGCCCTTCGGCTTCAGAATCTCCAGGCCGGTCTTGTAGAAATAGGTGTACAGATCCGCCGTGCCGCAGAAAAAGTCACCGAACCGCTCGGCATAAATCTCTTTTTGCGCCTTGATGGCTTCATGCCGGATATAGGGGGGATTGCCGATGACCATGTCGAAACCGACAAATCGTCCGTCATCGTCAAGAACTTCGGGGAACTCGAAGCGCCACTCAAAGGCGTTGGCGTAAACCGTCCGTTGCCGCTCTTCGATCTTTTGTTCCAGCTCTTCGGCCTTTTGGTGCAACTCCTGACGTCGGGTCAGTCCGGTATTGTCGAAGACGAAGATCTCCTGGGCGAGCTCATTATTAATTCGGCGCAGCTCCCGCATGTACCCGTCGGCCGGATCGGAGAAGCTGCTCCATTGCTCCTTCAGCCGTTGGATTTCCCGACGGAGAACCGCCTTGTTGCTGGGACCATCGCTCCCCAGTTTGTAGGCCCAGACTTTTTCCCGGTAGCGGGTGGTCAGATTCCTGAGCTTCTGGCGTTCCGCGGGTGCGTACCGCTCCAGGGTCTCCTTGTCGTCGCGAAGAGAAAACCGGTTGACCAGTGAGTTGCCGCACTTGATGTTGATGTCGATATTGGGGAGGGTTTCCAATTCCCACCCAGTGGGGGAGGGCTGGGGAGGGGGGCGGTAGTAGGCGCTTTTCAGCAGCTCAATCCAGAGCCGAAGACGACAGATGGAGACGGACTTGGGATTAATGTCCACACCGAAGAGGCACTGCTCGATGATGGTCTGCTTTTCGTGGAAAAGGGTTTCTTGAAGCCGCTGCTGCTCTT
Source organism: uncultured Geobacter sp. (assembly GCA_903857795.1). Lineage (GTDB taxonomy): Bacteria > Desulfobacterota > Desulfuromonadia > Geobacterales > CAIOGM01 > CAIOGM01. The sequence continues at coordinate 16,597 of CAIOGM010000035.1, read as the reverse complement.
CGTCGGGGCGTCCGTTTCGGTTCAGGACGTACTCGAACAGTTTGTCATCATCCTTGTCGATGACGATGAGCTCGTCCTGATCAACGGTTACCCGGTACTCCTTGACCCGGTCGCCGTTGTCCCGGTAACAGAGGACCCCCAGTTCGCTCTTGATGGCGATGATTTCGTTGAGAGCCGAGACCAGGAAGTGACCGGAGCCCACGGCGGGGTCGCAGAGCCGGAGGGAGTTGATGATGTCGTTGCTCTTTTTCCGGAGATCCCGGTCGGTCCGATCCAGACGGTCCTTGAGGTCGGCAAAATCCGTCACCTTGGCCAGATCGGGGATATCTGATCCGCGAAATTTCGCCACCACCCCCCGCCGAATGGTCTCGCGACAGATATACATGGTGATGAAGCCGGGGGTGAAGAAGGAACCGTCCTTGTAGCCGTTGATCTTCTCGAAGATCAGCCCCAGCACGGCGGCGTTGATGATGCTCTTGTTCTCTTCCTGGATCTCGGCATTCCCTTCGGTGGCAAAATCGTAGGCGTCGAGAAACTCGAACAGATAGGGGAGAACTCCCCTGGTGCCGGTGAGACGTTTGCCGTTGCTCCCCTTCAGGACCGTGGCGCCATGGAGAGGCAGCTCCTTCCGTTCCTTGAGGCTGGAGATATGAACGGTTTTCCGCTCCAGGTCGCCGGGCTCAAAAAGAGAGCTGTTAAGATAGGGAATGGCGCCGTAGCGTGCGTTGACCTGGGCGCTTCGCCGGTCCGGACGGACGGCCAGAACCTCGAAGAACAGTTCCTGCAATCCGTCAAAACCTTCGATCATCCGGTTGTTAAGAAATGCTCGGCTCCGGTCCCCCCGATGATGGGCGATGAGCTGCCCTTCCAGGAGTTTGAGAAAAAGGATCCGGTCCAGCCAGGTAATACAGAGCTCCAGGCCGATGCTGAAGAGCCGTTCTTCATCGTCGGCGCCGAACCGGTCGAGATGTTCCGGATTTTCCAGTACCCGCTGGCTGACCAGGACGGAGATGGTGTTCTCCAGTAAAGATCCGTCGTTGCGTCTCTCGATTGCCTTGCGCCGGATCAGCTTCTTTCCCTTATCCTTCACCTCTTCCAGGCCGATGATATGCAGTAGCTCCGAATAAAACTCCCGATTGAGGGAGTTACTGTCGTTGGCAAAGGGGAGTTTGAGAAGGTGAGGTGGAGAGAGGAGTTTATAGAGGTTTATGAGTTTTCTGTCGTCACTCCCTGATTGAGGGGAGGAGACGGTGGCGCGGACAAGGGGTTCGTATTCCTTGAGGTTGAAACAGGTGCAGGTAAGCTCGTCGATTTTTTCCCGGATGAACGGCTTGGCTAGCTCCTGATAGAACCAGTCGGTCCCGGTGCCGGGGAGGGTTCCCTCCGTCCAATCGCGATAGCTTTTGACAAACTTCGGGTTACCGAAAAAGAGCCGCTCGAAGTCGGCGGCATCAAAGATGTACCACTCGTAAATATTGCAGATGATGAGCTGTTTGAGCTCCTTGTTGTCCCGCAGGTAGCGCTCTTGCAGGTAGTAATGGAGCAGTTCGTGGAGAGCCTTGACGTTGGGACGCTCAGACGAAATCATCTCGGTGGTGTTGGAGGGGCGTTTGACCTCTATGATGATACCGACGGAATCGGAAGATGATCTGCCGTTATGAATAACCAGATCGGCTCTGCCGCTGGTGTTGATCTCATGGGCGGGTTTGTACCAGGCATCCTTGAGGAAATCCGCGACGATGTTTTTCAGATGCTCCTCGGATTCACCTTCCTTGATTCGCTGGAACAGACGCGCCAGGGAACTCTTGAAAAGGTCAATCTGCTCCCGTTTCAGGCTCTGTTTCAGGTACGCCTTGGAGAGGGCTTTTGCCGGGGAGAGAATCGTCAGTTTCATCCCTTCTCCGCCAGCGCCTTCAGCTCCTTCAGATAATCCCCTTGTGCCACCCCGTGCTCGGTGATGATGCCGGTGATGTAGCGGGCCGGGGTGACGTCGAAGGCTGGGTTTTTTACTGCAACCCCTTCCGGCGCAATGGCGATCCCCTTGATATGGGTCACCTCCAGGGAGGTCCGCTCCTCGATGGGGATCTGATCCCCATGGGAAAGGGTCAGGTCCAGGGTGGAGACCGGGGCCGCCACGTAGAAGGGGATGCCGTTCTCCTTGGCCAGCACCGCCACGGAGTAGGTGCCGATCTTGTTGGCGGTGTCACCGTTGGCGGCGATCCGGTCGGCCCCCACCACGCAGCAGGTGATCTCTCCTTTTTTCATGAAGTAGCCGGCCATGTTGTCGGAGATGAGGGTCACCGGGATGTTGTCCTTCATCAACTCCCAGGCGGTGAGCCGCGCTCCCTGGAGCCAAGGGCGGGTCTCGTCGGCAAAGACCTTGATCCCTTTTCCCGCCTCATGGGCCGCCCGGATGACCCCCAGGGCCGTGCCGTAACCGGCGGTGGCCAGTCCTCCGGCGTTGCAGTGGGTCAGCACCGTGGCGCCATGGGGGATCAGCGCTGCTCCGTGACTGCCGATGGCCTTGCAGATTGCCAGGTCCTCCTCTTCCACCCGGATCGCCTCGTCGATGAGAATCTTGCGGAGTGCGGAGAGAGGGAGAGTCTTGTGGAGCTCTGCCATCCGCTTCATCCGGTCGATGGCCCAGAAGAGATTTACCGCCGTGGGGCGGGTTCCGGCCATGACGTTGCAGATGATCTCGAAATCCCGGAAGAAGCCGTCGTGATCAGTTGCAATAATATCCCGCGCCCCCAGCGCCACCCCCATAGCGGCGGCCACGCCGATGGCGGGAGCGCCGCGGATGATCATCCCGCGAATCGCCTGGGCGACCCCCTGGTAATCACTGTATTCGTTGTAGACTTCTTCGGCTGGAAGCCGGGTCTGATCGATCATGACGACTTTGCCGTCATGCCACTGGATGGTGCGGAAGGACATAATGCTCTCCTTGGATTTTTTACTCTTCGTCGGGAAGCTCTTCCTGGGTGACCAGCCACGGGTCCTGTTCACCGGCCCAGAAGAGCTTTTCCAGCTCGGCCAAGAGCGGCTCCAGGGTCGTCCGATCCACCGCGGAGACCGTGATGGCCCGGTAGCGCCGCCCCGAGTGGCGGATCCGGATGAACGAGACCGGGTCTCTCTTGCGCAGCGCGGAGACCAGATCGCTCTTGTTGTAGACGAGGAGACGCGGCGTGTCGCCCAGCCCCAGCTCCTCCAGGATGGTATCCACCTGGACGATCTGCTCCTCGAACCGGGGGTTGGCGGCATCCACCACATGGATCAGCAGATCCGAGTCCTGCAACTCCTCCAGGGTCGCCTTGAACGCCCCCATGAGAGACTTGGGGAGGGAACGGATGAAGCCGACGGTGTCGGTGATGATAACCTCCCGCTCCCGGGGGAAGCGGAGACGGCGGGTGGCGGTATCCAGGGTGGCAAAGAGGAGGTTCTCGGTGAAGAGATCACTCTTGGTCAGGGCGTTCAGGAGGGTGGATTTCCCGGCGTTGGTGTAGCCGACGATGGAAACGATGGGGATGCCGGCCTCCACCCGCCGCCTCCGCCGCTCCCGCCGCCCCTTGGAGAGCTCTTCCAGCTCCCGCTCCAGCCGGGCGATCCGGTCGCGGATTCGCCGCCGGTCGATCTCCAGCTTGGTCTCGCCGGGGCCGCGGCCGCCGATCCCCCCCATGAGCCTGGACATCTGCACCCCTCTTCCCGTGAGGCGGGGGAGGAGGTACTTGAGCTGGGCCAGCTCAACCTGCACCTTGCCGTCCAGGCTCTTGGCCCGGCGGGCGAAGATGTCGAGAATCAGCTGGCTCCGGTCCAGGACCTTCAGCTCGGTCATCTGGGAGATGGAACGGACCTGGGCCGGTGAGAGCTCCTGATCGAACACGAGGAGGGTCGCCCCCAGCTGGAGCGCCCGGATGATCACCTCCTGCAGCTTCCCTTCCCCCAGGAGATAGCGGGGGTTTACCGTCTTCTGCCGCTGGATCACCCGGTCCAGGACAGCGACTCCGGCGGTCCGGGCCAGCTCCTGCAGTTCGTCCAGGGAGTCCCCGGCCTCTTCCAGGGAGCTGGTAGTCACCGAGATCAGAATTCCCTGCTCCGTGGCGCTTGTCACCTCCCGGGACTCCTGGCGGAACTCCTTGAGGGCCGCCTCCAAAGTGGAGATGAAGCTGCTGAATTCCAGGGTGAAGGCGCTGAGCGACTGGGGCCGTTCCATGAGATACGGCTGAGTGGAACGGGGTGACGGGGGGACCAGGTGGGCTATCTGGATGTCCAGCCGCTGCCCGTGGAGCGAGGGGAGGAGGGCGGCGATGAGGTCAAAGCGGAGCAGCGACAGGTCGGTCAGGTCATCGCTGGTGAGCGGCTCTCCCCGCAGGTGGGTGTGAACCAGCCGCAGCCCCCGGAGGAGCTTGCGCCCCAGGGGGAAGTCGGAGAGCTCCGGGATAAGGAGGCTCCGCTCGTCGCCGATGATGACGTACTCCACGGCGCCGGAGCGGCCGATGAGGAGTCCTATCTGACGGCCGGTCTCCTGGGAGAGCTCCGCCATCCGCCAGGCCAGCTCATCGCTGACCACCTCTTCCACCGGGACGCGGCGGCGGTAGAGTCGTTCCAGCCCGTTGAGCTGGCTCTTCTTGAGTCCGGTCAGATTACCATGGAGCTGTTGAATAAAGAATCTCCTAGAAAAGCTAGGGTTCAAGGTTCGAGGTTCAGGGTTTAAACCTCGAACCTCGAACCCTGAACCTGTTGTTATGGTTCAGGGTTTAAACCTAGAACCTTGAACCCTGAACCTTGAACCTTGTTTTTAGACCTGCACGACTTCCTTGACTCCCGGCACCTTCTCCTTGAGAGTCCGCTCGATCCCCATCTTCAGGGTCATGGTGGACATGGGGCAGTGGCCACAGGCGCCGGTAAGCTTCACCTGGACAACCCCCTCCTCGGTCACACCGACCAGCTGCACATCGCCGCCGTCCGCCTGAAGGGCGGGACGGATAAATTCAAGGGCCTTCTGAACTTCTTCAATCATTGACGTCTCCTTTGTTGTCCTGCGTGTGTGGGCGAGGCGCAACCTCGCCCGGTTTTGTAGGGGCGACGCATGCGTCGCCCCTACCGTTTGCACCCCGGCACCCCGGGTGAGGTGAGGGGGAAAGGATCGAGAATCGCCTCGATCTCCTCCGCCGTGAGATGCCCCTGTCGGAGGACGATCTCCCTGATGCTCTGCCCGGTGGCTGCCGACTCCTTGGCCACCCCGGCTGCCGCAGCGTAGCCGATGTACGGGGCAAAGACCGTCACCAGCCCCAGGGAGTCATCCAGGTACCGCCGGCAGCGGAGCTCGTTGGCGGTGATCCCATCGATGGAGAGGGTGGTCAGTCGCTCCACCCCGTTGGTCAGGATCTCCAGGGCGAAGAGCAGGTTGAAGGCGATGACCGGCATCATCACGTTCAGCTCAAGTTGCCCGGCCTGGGCCGCCAGCATCACGGTAGTATCGCATCCCATCACCTGAAAGCCGACCATGCTGATCATCTCCGCCATCACCGGGTTCACCTTCCCTGGCATGATTGAGGAGCCGGGTTGCACCGCGGGGAGGGCGATCTCGTCGAAGCCGGTTCGTGGGCCCGAGGCCAGGAGCCGCAGGTCGCCGGAGAGCTTAACCAGCAGCACCGCCACCCGCCGGAGCGCCCCGGAGAGGGCGACGAAGGGGTCCATGTTGAAGGTGCTCTCCACCAGATCCCTGCTCCGGATCAGGGGGCGCCCCGTCTCCCGGGCCAGTTCTGCTATCACCAGCCCGATGTAACGCTCCTCGGCATTGAGACCTGTCCCCACGGCGGTGCCGCCGAGCCCCAGCTCAGAGAGGTCGTCCCGGCAGATGTCGACCCCCCGGATGCCCCTGCCCAGGGCAGCGGCGTGGGCCGCAAACTCCTGGCCGAGCCGGATGGGGACCGCATCCTGGAGGTGAGTCCGTCCCGACTTGAGGATAGGGTCGAACTCCACCCCCTTGCGGGCCAGGGCGTCCTTAAGCTTCACCAGCTCCGGCACGAGCCGGTCCAGCAGCTCCAGTGAGGCGAGCCGGATGGCGGTGGGGATCACGTCGTTGGTGGACTGGGCCATGTTGACCTGGTCGTTGGCGTTGACCCGGCCGCTCCCCCGCTCCGCTCCGAGAAGTTCTGAGGCCCGGTTGGCCAGCACCTCGTTGACATTCATGTTATGGGAGGTGCCGGCCCCCGCCTGGAATGGATCGACCACGAACTGGTTGTCATGTCTTCCGCTCAGCGCCTCGTCGGCGGCGGCCACGATGGCGTTGCCGATGACCGGATCCAGGCGGCCGGTGGCCATGTTGGCCCGGGCCGCGCACTTCTTGATGAGGAGCGTCGCCCGGACAAAGGGGGCGGAGGGTTTGAGCCCCGAGATGGGGAAGTTGACCACGGCCCGGGCGGTCTGGGCGCCGTAGAGGACATCGGCGGGGAGTTCCATGCTCCCCAGGGTGTCGTGTTCCATCCGAACAGCCATAAAGAGCTCCTTGCTATTGGCTGAAGAGGATTTCGTACTTCATGGAGATGACCCGGCTGTGCTCTTTCTCTTCCTGGATGAGAGTCCGAAACATCGCCTTCCCCTCAGGGTCGGTACTCCTCTGCTCCAGCTCTTCGAAGAGGGAGAGTGCCTTCTTTTCGATCTCTAACGCGATCTCCAGCGCCTTCCCGTCGTCGGTGTCGAACTTCACCGTCGGCTCATCAGCCTCTGCGGGTTCGAGGTCGATGGTGACGCCATCGTAGAAGACCCAGTGCCCCCCCCCTTGCAGGGAGTTGTAGAGCTCCGTCATCTTGAGGTAGTGGATCTCCTCGCTCTTGGCCAGCCAGCGAAAGATCCGCTTCCCCGCAGGATTGGAGGTCTTCTGTCCGGCGACGGTGTAGAAATCGAAGGTCTCTTTTTCGATCTCCATGGCCCTCCTGACGGCGTCCACGGTCTCCTTATGCTGTTCACTCATCGTATCTCCCGGTGATGGTTTCAACTGTCAGCAGCTCCTCCACCGTAGTGGAGAGAAATACCCGAGCTCCCACTGTCCGGGGGAGCAGCAGGTCCACATCGTACCGGTCGCCCACGAAGAGGCAGGCGGCTGCCGGGCAATCGATCTCCCGCAGCATCTCTTCCAGCACCTCCCGGTCCGGCTTGGGGCGCCAGGAGTCCTCGATGCTGTACACCCTCCGGAACAGCCCGTCCAGACCGAGGAGCCCCAGAATCCGTTCCGTGAGGCAGCGGTTGTTGTTGGTGTAAAGGTAGAGTTCGAAGCGTCGCCCCAGCCGACGGAGCAGCTCCACCACCCTCGGATCCTGCCGGAGAAACTCTTCCGGGGTGATCTCCTGGCAGAAGCGGCGGTGCAGTTCCCGGATATCTGCTCCCAACTCCGTGCAGGTCCGGGTCAGGGAGACCCGGTATCCCAGCTCCGTGGTAAGACGTTCCTTGGTTTCCTTAACCAGGAGCTCCGCCCGGGAAAGCGTGACCCCCTTCAGTGCACCGATGGTGCGGCAGGCAGAGAGATGAATCTCCCGCCCCAACTCCCGGTTCACATAGAGGGTGCCGTCCAGGTCGAAGAGCAGGGCGCGGAGCGGCTCACTCATATCGTCACTTCACCCCTCACTCTTGCCTCTCAGCCCCGCCCAGTCATTCATGCAGAGGAGCCGGGGGTTCTCCACCCCTTTGGCCTGGACGAGGACCCTGAAGGTGTCACCCATCCCCCCCTCGGGGAGGATCAGTTTCTTCATCAGGAGCCGGACCTTCAGCTTCTCTTCCGGCGGTCTCTCAGACTCCTCCAGAAGAACCATCTCCTCCATGAAGCCGACCCCCATGAGAAAGCGGTACTGCTCTCCGAACCAGGCGGTGGTCAGCCCCTCGTCCTCGCCGACCTTCATGAGGGTGGTGAAGTCCACATGGGAGGTGATGTCTTGTTCGCCGGGGCGCAGGTACGGGTTCTCCTCGACCTGGTGCCGGTAGTAGCAGAGGAGGGTGCCGCCCAGCCGGGCCGCGGAGAAGAGGTCGCTGCAGGGATAGCCGTAATCGATGGTCAGCACGAAGCCGCGATTGAGTGACCGGGCCACCGAGGCGAGCCATTTGGGGGCGGCCAGGTTGATCTCGGCCCGTTTCCCCTCCATCAGGGTGATGCCGAGCCGCTCCAGATACGCCGCCAGCTCAGGCGTTGAGGGGGGGCCGATCTCCTCGGCCAGCTCCTCCCCCGTGAGTGTCACGTAGAGCTCGGCCAGGCCGTCGGGGGTCATCTCCACCAGATGCACCGGGAACGAATCGATCAGTTCGTTAGAGTAGAGACAGCCGGTGAGTCGCAGCGCGCCGGCTGCCAGCTCTGCCGCGGAGTGCCACACGACCTTGGCACCATGGGGACCGAGAAGCTCTTCCTGGACAAGCTTCAGTGTCGGTTCCGCCTCGATGAGCCGGCAGACAAGCCGTTTGTAGAGCCCCGGTGCCTCGGCTAGCAGGTAATCGAGGAGATCACAGGCCAGTCGGCCGTTTCCCGCGCCGACCTCCACCAGATCGAAGGGGTCGGGAGAGCCGAGCAACTCGTCCATCTTGACGATCTCCCGGGCGACTATCCGACCGAAGTGGGCGGAGACGTTGCTGCTGGTATAGAAGTCCCCCTCGGCACCCACCTTTTGGCCGGGGGAGGTATAGTAGCCGAGCCCCGGCTCATAGAGGCACGCGGCCATATACGCGGCAAAGGTGATGCGTCCGTGCGCCCTGATACGATCGACGAGAATGACCTGAAGTGGTGAGGTCGCGTCCTGCACGGTTTCTCCTGTCAAATGCATGTAACAGCCGGGGATGGGGATTCGGTGGAGCAGTAAGAGATCCCACTAAAATAAACGGCCATTATAGGTTATCTCCGGCAATCGTTCAATACCAAGTTTTGAGGGGAATCCCGCTCCGTCGCAGCTCAATGGAGGTCATTCCAGGGAGGTGACGCCGTGGCAGATGGCGAACTTTACCAGCGCGGGGGTGTTCCTTATGCCGAGTTTTTTCATGATCCTGCACCGGTACACCTCCGGAGTCTTCTCGGCAAGGGAGAGGATCGTCGCGATCTCGGCGCTGGATCTCCCTTCAACAACAAGCTGCAGCACCTCCCGTTCACGATGGGTGAGTCGGTCAATAGGGCTCTTTGCGTGGGAGTGATCCGATGGCGCCGGGGGGGCGACCCCCTTGCCGTAGTAGAGCTCTCCACGCATCACCGCCCGGATAGCGGGGACGATCTCGTCTCCAGCAACCCCCTTGAGAAGATAGCCCCGCGCCCCCGCCTGAAACGCCCGGTAGATATGTTCGCAGGTATCGTACATGGAGTGAATAATGATCCTGATCTCCGGCCTCCCTTCACAGATGCTCCTGGTCGCATCTATCCCATTGATGCCGGGCATGGCGATGTCCATGATCATAACGTCGCAGGGACACTTTAAGCTCAGGGCGATCGCCTCACGGCCGTCCGCCGCCTCTCCCGCCACGATGATCTCCTGCTGTGCTTCGAGAATCTTCCGCAGTCCGATTCTCACGATGGCGTGATCATCGGCGATGAGAATGTTAATCGGCATGGGGCTCCTCCTTGGGAATTTCCAGATGGATGGTGGTGCCTTTACCGGGCGCCGTTTCCAGGCGGAAGGTGCCGCCCAGCATGATCGTCCGTTCTCGCATGATCGTCACCCCCCAGCCGCCGGCGTCCGAGGGGGAGGTTGCCGCCGGATCGAATCCTTTACCCTTGTCGCGTATTGAAAGCCGGACCTCGGTTCCGTTGCAGCCGACTCTGATCGTTATGCGCTTTGTTCCGGAATACTTGACCGCGTTGGTGAGCGCCTCCTTGGCGATGCGGAACAGGGCCAGCTCGTGCTCCTTTGGCAACCGCGGTACGATCCCGTCGGTGATGACGGAGAGCTTGATTCCGGTCCGTTTCGCCATCAGGCCGGCGTACCAGCGAAGCGCCGCTTCCAGACCGTAGTCGAAGAGTACCGGCGGTTGCAAGCGGGCGATGATGTTTCTGACCTTGCTGCTCAGGCCGTTCACCAACTGCCCCGCGTCCGCCACCAGTTCTGGTAGGCGCCGTCCCGGCGCCTCGTCGGCGATTCCACTCATGAGAGATAGGTCGAAATTCAGCGCCGTCAGCTCCGGCCCCATCTCGTCATGGAGTTCGGAAGCGAGCTTTCTCCTGACTTCTTCTTCCAGATCTATGAGCCGTCGGCCATAGCCGCGCAGAGCTTCTTCCGTCTCCTTCTGGGCGGTGATGTCGCGAGTCAGGGCCACATACCCTCGAACCACCCCCTGGGGGTCACGATCCGGGGTGCAGACCGTCAGGAGCGATTTCACCGCTCCTGCGGGATCCGGCACCGTGACCTCGTGGGAGGTCTGTTCGCCGGCCAGCGCCCGTTCGGCGAAGGGGCGGACCACCTCCCAGCAGCTCTCGCCGAGGAGTTCCCGGACATGACGGCCGCGGATGGCTTCGACGCTCAGGCCAAACTGCTCCTCATAGCTCTGGTTGACCAGACTGTAGCGGTATTCCCGATCCACATAGGCCATGAGCGCCGGCACGGCATCGATGATGAGGTTGAGGAGTTCCCGGCTGCGCAGGAGCGCCTCGTCGGCCAGCTTCCGTTCGGTGATGTCCTGGATGGAGCCGGTCATGATGAGCGGCGCCCCGTTCCGGTCATAGCTGGCGGTGGCGCGGGAGTGAACCCATTTGACGCCGCCGTCGGGCATGGTCAGCCGGTATTCGAGTTCATAGGGGGCCTGATCGCGGTGGGCGTTCCGGGCCGCCAGGAGGAACCGCTCCCGGTCGCCGGGGTGGATGATGGCGAGGTAGTTCTCGAAGTCATTACCGAACTCCGCCGGCGTCAGCTGGGTGATCCGGAACATCTCGTCGGACCAGTAGAGCGTCTCCCTGCTGTAATCTCGCTCCCAGGAGCCGAGTTTCGTGAGCCGCTGGGCTTCATTGAGGTGGGCCTCGCTGGCGCGGAGTTTCTCCTCGGCCAGTTTTCGCTCGGTGAGGTCGCTCTCCAGGGCGGCAAGAAGCTCACTGTTTTGCCGTTCCAGGAGGCGGTTCCGGCGCTGCAGGTCGTGGAGCAGCAACTCCAGCTCCGTGGAGGCCGGGGAGAGGGGAGAGCCCTGATCGGTCGTACCCTGATCATGAACCATGGGGAGTGGATCCTTTACGGAGGAGTAATCCGCCAGCAGGAGTGGATCCGCGGATTGCGCCGGTAGTCGGGGGGGATGGTGCTCCGGGTGATCTCCTGAATCCGCACTCCGGCAAGGGCGAGGGTATCCAGGGTAAAGCTCTGAAGGTTCGTGGAGAAGAGCAGAACGCCGTCCGGTTCCAGCAGCTTGACCGCCTGGGTGATGAGCATTACATGGTCCCGCTGGACGTCCAGGGTACCGGCCATCCGCTTGGAGTTGGAAAACGAGGGGGGATCCAGGAAGATGACCCCCCAGCGCCGGTTCCCCTCTGCTGCCGTCCTCTCCAGCCACTCCCGGCAGTCGGCGCGGAGCAGTTCATGGCATGGGGCGGTGAAGCCGTTAAGCTCCAGGTTACGGCGGGCCCAGTCGAGATAGGTCGAGGAGAGATCCACCGTGGTGGTGGCGACAGCTCCCCCTGCTGCGGCATGGACCGTGGCCGTCCCGGTATAGCCGAAGAGATTAAGAAACGTTTTCCCCGCTGCAAGAGTCCGGATAAGCTCCCGGATCGGCCGGTGGTCCAGGAAGAGGCCGGTATCGAGATGGTCGGTGAAGTTGGCCAGAAACCGGCAGGGCCCCTCTTTGACCTCATAGAATTGGCCGGCAACCGCCAGCCGGTTGTACTGGTCCGTCCCTCTCTGTCGCTTGCGGACCTTGGAGAAGAGCTGCTCCTGGGGAATCCCCAGTATCTCGGGGATCGCGGCCACGACCTCCCGGAAGCGGCGGTCCGCGGAGTCGGAATCGACGTTCTTGGGCGCCTCGTACTCCTGGAGATTGACGAAGAGTCGCTCCCCGGCGTAGAGGTCCACCGCCACGTTGTACTCTGGGAGGTCGGCGTCGTAGAGCCGGTAGCAGCTCACCTGCTCCCGCCTGGTCCACGGTTCCAGGTTCCGGAGGTTCTTCCGGAGCCGGTTGGCGAACGACTGGGCGCCGGGGCTCAGGAGTGTTGACGGAACATTCTCCTCCTGACGCTCCTCACTCTCCGGCGCCACGTCGGGGCGCGTGCGGGAGGTGTCGACTGCCCCGATGTCGAAGAGGGAGAGGGTACAGGGAAGGGCGCCGTTGAAGAGATGGGTCACCTTGCGCGGTTTGAGTCCGATGGGGCGCCGCTCGTCGCCGCCGGTGAGGAGCGCGGCGCTCCAGCCGCGAAACTCCTGCTTGAGCTGAGTTCCCAGTCGGGCGTAGAGGGTCACCAGCTCCTCCCCCCGCCCCAGCCGTTCGCCGTAGGGGGGGTTGACCACCACCAGTCCGGGAGGAGAATCATCCACGGGAGGCCGGGCCTCGCCGATCTCCCGCCGCTGGAACCGGATGATCCCGGCCAGGCCGGCCCGTTCCGCATTGGCCCGGGCGATCTTCAGCGCCGTTTCGTCACGGTCGTATCCGGCGATGACGACTCCCCGGTTCAGCCCCGCTTCCCGTTTCTGTTGCGCCTCTTCCCAGAGCCGTTCCCAGAGGGGGGTGTCCAGATGCCGCAGGCCGAGAAAACCGAAATAATCCCGGAAGAGTCCCGGTGCGCACTCCATGGCAATGAGGGCTGCCTCGATGGGGAAGGTGCCGGAGCCGCACATGGGGTCCAGGAGCGGGGCGCCGGTTCGGGCCAGCTCTGGCCATCCGGCGCGATGGAGGATGGCTGCCGCCAGGTTCTCTTTGAGCGGAGCCTCCCCCTGCTCCTGACGGTACCCCCGGCGGTGAAGGCTCTCCCCGGAGAGGTCGATACTCACCGTCGCCACCCCTTTATGGAGCCGGACGGCCACCCGGAGCTCCGGCCGCTCCCTCGCCACCGACGGCCGGACCCCATACCGGTCCCGGAACTGGTCCACGATGGCGTCCTTTACCCGGAGTGCGCCGAACCGGCTGTCGGTGATGAAGGGGGAGCTGCCGGCAAAATCCACGGCGAGGGTCCCTTCCGGAAGGATCTGCTCATCCCACGGGACCGTCAGGATTCCGTGGTAGAGTTCGTCGGGAGTTTCTACGGGAAAGGCGGTCAGCGGCAGCAGGAGCCGGCCGGCGATCCTGGACCAGAGACAGATCCGGTACCCCAACTCCCGTGATCCGGAGCAGTGGACGCCGGCGTGCCCTTCCCTGACGGCGTCCGCTCCCAGGGAGCGGAGTTCTGCGGCAAGGAGCTGTTCGACGCCTCGGGGGGCGGTGACAAAATAGGAGAAGAAATCAGTCATGGTTTTTTATGGTGCTCCGCCGGGGGATGCCGTACTCTATCACGATTTCCCCGGGAACGGGGGAGAATTGATGGGGAGAATTTCCGGGGGGGTGATTCTGATTGACAGCTTCATTGGAGGTATGATAGTGGATTTAAGCAGTAGTGAACCAGTCAATTATTTCCATTCCACTGCAATTCCATCCTTTTCTTATTCAATTTCAGTACCGCTAAAAAAGAAGAGAGGTGTCGGGATTATCATGGCGCCTCCCTCCTCAGTATCAGATCTGTGCGGGTTGTTGCGGATTGCCCGGCAAGCGCGCCCTCCCTTCGAGTCATGCCGGAAACGGCGGAACAATCACTGAGAGAGCCCCCATGAAAAACATCAAGAACACCAAGATGGAGCTGTCCCAGGAGACGATGAACGTGGGGTTCATCAAGAAGGTTGAGGCGCTCTCCGGGAGTTCTGTCCGGCGCTGTTTCCAGTGCGGCAAGTGTTCGGCCGGTTGTCCCATGCGCTCGTTCATGGATCATCCCCCCAACCGGATCGTCCGGCTCATTCAGCTGGGGCAGTGGGAGAGGGTGCTGGCGGGGCGGAGCATCTGGTACTGCGCCTCCTGCGAGACCTGCTCCACCCGCTGCCCCAACAAGGTGGACTTGGCCGCCATCATGGACGCCCTCCGAAAACTTTCCTGGGACGCGGACGGCCCCTCCAAGGAGAGTTATGTGCAGCTGGCCAACAAGCTCTTCATCAATAACATCAAACAGTACGGTCGCCAGTACGAGATGCGGCTGGCCGCAGTGTTCAACGTGAAGAGCGGTCAGTTCCTCAAGGACCTGATGCTGGGGCCGAAACTGATCTCCAAAGGGAAGCTGAAGATGTTCCACTCGAAAAACAAGAACCTGGCGGAGATCGAAAAAATCTTCAGCCGGATCGAAGAGATGCGAAAGAATGGTGATGCGCCGTGAGCCCGACTAAGAACGTACTTAACTACTCCTATTATCCTGGTTGTTCCCTCCATGCCTCGGGGAAGGAGTACGATGAATCCGCCCGCGCGCTCTTCAAGATGCTGAAAATCGGGCTTCAGGAAGTCCCTGACTGGTTCTGCTGCGGCGCCACCCCCGCCCACAACGTGGACGAACTCCTCTCTCTGGCGCTCTGCGCCAAAAACCTGGAGTTGGCCAACGCCGTGGAAGGGGATCTGGCGGTGGCCTGCGCCGCCTGTTTTTCGCGACTCAAGACCACCCAACACAAGCTCGGAGAGAATGAAGTCAAGCGGAGGCAGGTGGAACAGGCCATCGACGGCAAAGTGATTCTGGAGAAGCCGGTTAAGCACCTTCTGGAGATCCTTGCCCGTGACTTCGGCCTGGAGAACCTGCGCGGCACGGTAAAAAAACCGCTCACCGGGCTGAAGATCGCCACCTACTACGGCTGTCTCCTGACCCGCCCCCCCGAGGTGCCGCAACTGGACTGCGTGGAGGCCCCCACCATCATGGAGCGGGTAGTGGAAACCACCGGGGCCGAGTCCGTCCCCTGGAGCCACCGGATGGAGTGCTGCGGCGCCAACTTCACCCTGTCGCGCCCCGGCGTGGTCTTAAAGCTCACCGGCGACATCCTCGCCTCTGCCAAGCGGGCCGGCGCCGACTGCCTTGTGGTGGCCTGCCCCTTGTGTCACGGGAATCTGGATATTCGCCAGAAAGAGATAGAAGAGGTAACCGGCGAGGAGTACCGTATGCCGGTCTTCTACATCACCCAGCTCCTGGCCCTGGCCTGCGGCGTCAGTCCGGGCAAGCTCGGCTTCGGCAGCATGATCGTCAACCCGGTGCCGCTGCTGAAGGAAAAGAATCTTTTATAATCAACCACGAAGACACTGAGGCACGGAGAACGGCAAACGCTGACTGAGAGGAACAATAGAACCAGCCCGCTGCAGTTACCACCAATCGGTCAAGGTAAGTACCATGCTTGAAGAGAACCAACCGTTTTCTTCTGCTTTTCTCCGTGTCTCCGTGTCTCTGTGGTGAACGGTTTTACGAGGTTGTAAATGTCCCGAATAGGTGTCTTTATCTGTCACTGCGGGGAGAACATCTCCCGGACGGTGGATGTGGAGCAGGTGGCTGAAGCCGCCCGGCGGATGGTCGGCGTGGCCTATGCCTGCGATTACAAATATATGTGTTCCGACCCCGGCCAGACCCTCCTCAAGAAGGCGGTTGCGGAGCAGCGGCTGGAGGGGATCGTGGTGGCGGCCTGCTCCCCCCGGATGCACGAGAAGACCTTCCGCAATGCGGCCCAGGCAGCGGGGCTGAACCCGTTTCTCTGCGAGATGGCCAACATTCGGGAACACTGTTCCTGGGTCCATGACAACCGGGAGGAGGCGACAGCAAAGGCCACCGACATCGTCCGGATGCTGGTGGAGCGGGTCAGGAAGAACAAGAAGCTCATCCCCATCACCGTGCCGGTCACCAAGCGGGCCCTGGTCATCGGCGGCGGCATCGCCGGGATTCAGGCCGCCCTGGACATCGCCGACTGCGGCCACAGGGTGGTCCTGGTGGAGCGGGAGCCTTCCATCGGCGGCCATATGGCCATGCTCTCGGAGACCTTCCCCACCCTGGACTGTTCCCAGTGCATCATGACCCCCCGGATGGTGGATGTGGTCAACCACCCCAATATCACCCTGCACACCTATTCGGAGATCGAGGCGGTGGATGGCTTCATCGGTAACTTCACCATTACCATCAAGAAGCGGGCCCGCTCGGTGGAGATGGCCAAGTGTACCGGCTGCGGGGTCTGCATGGAGAAGTGCCCCCAGAAGAAGATCCCCAACGAATTCGACAAGAACCTGGGGTTCCGTTCCGCCATCTACGTCCCCTTCCCCCAGGCGGTCCCCAACACCCCGGTCATCGACCGGGAGCACTGCACCAAGTTCATCAACGGCAAGTGCGGGGTCTGCCAGAAGGTCTGCGGCCCCGGCGCGGTGGATTACGAACAGCAGGACCAGCTGGTTGTGGAGCAGGTGGGGGCCATCGTGGTGGCAACCGGCTTCAAACTCTACGACATTGGGGAAAAACCCAAGGGGTCGGCCATCAAGGGGTATGGCGAATTCGGTCACGGCAAGATCCCCGACGTCATCGACGGCCTCACCTTTGAGAGGCTCGCTTCGGCCAGCGGACCCACGGGAGGGAAGATCGTCCGCCCCTCCGACGGCAAGGAACCGAAGCAGGTGGTCTTCGTCCAGTGTGTCG
>CAIOGM010000034.1 GCA_903857795.1 uncultured Geobacter sp. | reverse complement strand
TCTGACTAACCAGAAAACTGGAGGTCTTGGATTCGTTTCCTTGACCTCTATTTTTGTTTTTAATTCAGATCATCTGACCCTCAAGCAGTACTGACGGCATGAGTGACGGCCGGCAGGCTTACCAGAAAACTGGAGGCCAAGGAGATATTTCCTTGGCCTCTCTGCGTTCAGCATCAATGGTGCAGCAGGGGAGTGCCCGTCATGAATGAGCCGAGACAGCTGAAGAGAATGAGTGCAGGGGGGGCGTTGCTGTTGATCGGTGCGGCGTTCCTGTCTACCGGAGAGACAAAACAGGTCGCGGCCCAACCGGGCACTGTACCGTTCATCATCAAGACCTGGAGCGCCAAGGACTGCTCGGTCACCCCCTGGGTCGTCACCGACCGGCTCGGGTTTTTCGCCGAGGAGGGGATCAAGATGGCCTATACCGGCGAAACTCAGCCGGCGCTGCAGATCCCGTCGATCCTGAGAGGGGACAACGACGTCCGATCCTTTCATCCGAACACCATCGCGGTGGCCAAGGCCGGGGGAGCCAAGATAACCGGTGTCGCCGAAGGGGACATCGAACCGACCGACAAGCGGATTGATCCCAAGTTTCGGCATATGTGGTGGTTCGTTAATCCCAAGAAACATCCGAATGTCAAAAGTTTCGCCGATCTGAAAAACATTCCGGGCAAGATCAAGGTTGCAACCATCACCACGAACATCTGTGCCGATTTCGAAACGAACCTGCTGGCCGACAAGTATGGGATTCCCCGCAACAAGTTCGAGTGGGTGACCATGCCGGACGTTCAGGCCATACAGGCTCTCAAGTTGGGGCTTCTGGACCTTTCGGAGGTTCATCCCCCCTTTTATAAGGGGATGGCCGATGCCGGCGCCCGAAAGGTTGCCGACACCAGTGAAACCGGTTTAGGGGCGGCGGCAGGGATTACCTACTATGTTTTTCGTGATGACTTCATCAGGAAGAATCCCGACAAGGTGGCGGCATTCAGCCGGGCGATCATCAAAGGACAGCGCTGGGCGAACAGCCACCCGGCAGAAGCCGCCAAGCTCACGGAAGAGGCGATCGGAGTGCCGGTCAACGGGTACCACTACTACTCCGGATCGCTCAAGGTGGATGACACCCTGGCGAGTCGCTGGCTCAAGGATCTGGAGGAGAACCGGGTTATTCCAAGGGGAAAGGTGACGACCGCCACCCTGGTCACCCATGACATCGAGAAGATCAACAGCAACAGGAAGTAACCCGAAATAGACAACAGCTTTAACAAATGATTGTGCTGACCAGAAAAACTGGAGGCCGGTTATGCCAGAACAGGGCATCCGGTCTTTTTTTATGGAGAGCAACACGCCGGGGAATATCCCGACAGGGAGGTAAACGAAAAATGATACGCAAATTCGTGGAACTGATCATCCGGCACCGGGTAAAGGTGCTCCTGGTCATCGTGGCTCTGACCCTCTTCTTCGCCTGGCACCTGAAGGATATCAAGATCGCCTTCGGAGGAGGGGATATCGTCCCCCCGGACCACCCCTATGTGAAGCTTACCGAAAAGATGGTGGAGACGTTCGGCGGCGAGCACCTGGTAGAGATTGCGGTGCAGGTCAAGCAGGGGGATGTGCTCGACCCGGTGAACCTGGCCAAGCTCTACCGGATCGACCAGAAGCTGCGTGAAATGCAGGGGGTGGTCACCTCCAAGATCATCTCGGTGGCCTCGCGCAAGTTTTCCCGGGTCAACTTTGCCTATGATGAGCTGGGGTACTCCACGCTCCACTTCGAGAAGTACCAGGAGCTGGTCAAAAAGATCACCGCCGGGGATGCCAGGGAGGCGACCGCCTTCCGGGAAGAGGTCCTGAACAACGACATGGTCTACGGTTCGCTGGTCTCTCCGGACCGGAAGAGAACGCTCATCCTGGCCGGATTCAGGTACGAGGAGGACTACCGCTACATCTTCGAGACACTGAAGAAGATAGTGAACGAAGAAAAGGACGCTAATACCGAGTTCTTCCTGGCCGGACGTCCGGTCATGCTGGGCCATATCGACTCCGCCTTCCGGGGGATCCTGCTGGTCTTCGGCATCGCGGTGCTGGTGATGGTGATCACCCTCTATCTGGATTTCCGGACCATCCGCGGGGTCCTGCTCCCGCTCTCTTCCGGCCTGATCGGGGTGGTCTGGGGACTCGGGTTCATGTCCCTCCTGGGCTACAGCATCGATGTCCTGGGGGTGACCATCCCGTTCCTGCTGGTGGCCCTGGCCCACGGCCACTCCGTCCAGATTCTCTCCCGCTACTACTATGAGTTTGCCCATGGCCGCAACCGGGAAGAGGCGGCGGTGGAGTCCATGATCGGCCTGCTGAAGCCGATGACCACCTCCATCTTTGCCGATGCGGTGGGGCTGTTCGTACTGATCCTGATGCCGTTCAAGAGCATCCAGTCCATGGCACTGGTGGGGACCGCCGGGATCGTGGCCATCTGCGTCGGCTGCTTCATCTTCATCCCGGTCTCCCTGGCGCTGCTGCCTCCCATGAAGAGATCGTCGGTGGATCGTGAAGAGAGCTGGTTCGGCCCGCTGTTCGAACGTCTGGCTGTCTTTTCCCTGGGCAAGGGGAAGGTGCCGATCCTCGCGTTCACCGCCCTGGTGCTGGTGGTCGCGCTGGTGGGGGCGTTCAAGGTGAAGGTGGGAGAGCTGCAGTCGGGATCGGCCGATTTCTGGCCGAACTCCCCCTACAATAAGGCCGAGAAGGTCGTCGGGCAGATGACCGGGGGGAACCTCTACTGGATACAGATTCAGGGGGACCGGACCGGCGCGCTCTTCGACGCCAAGGTGCTCCGGGATGTGAACGCCCTGCAGCGGCACCTGGCTGAGCTCCCCCAGGTTGGATACTCAATCTCCTACGTGGATGCCCTGAAAAAGGTCAATGCGGCCATGCACGAGAACGACCCCCGGTGGGAAATCCTCCCCACCGACACCGCCTCGGCCGGTGAGCTGATGGGGATGATCGGGGGGAGCGAGGGGTACGAAGAGACCAAGGATATGTTCACCAAGGACTACCGCTCGGGTACCATCGCGGTCTTCCTCAAGGACCGCAAACCGGACACCCTGCGCAACGTCATCGCCACCACCCGGGATTTTTTGAAGAAGAATCAGAGCAGCGACGTCCGGTTCGAATTGCCGGGAGGAACGGCCGGCATCTATACGGCCATCAACGAGGAGATCGAGAAGAACGAGTTCCTGAGCGTCGCCATCGTCATTCTCGCCTGCCTCATTCTCACCTTCATCGCCTTCAGGTCGTGGCTTGCCGCGCTCATCATCTTTATCCCGCTGCTCATCGGCAAGGCGATCACCATGGCGTTCATGGGGTACGGAGGGATCGGCTTCTTCATCTATACCCTTCCCGTGGTCACCCTGGGGTTCGGCCTGGGGATCGACTTTTCCCTCTACATCCTTGCCCGGCTCAAGGAAGAGATCTCCGAATCCGGTGATTTCGTCGCCGGCTACATCAAGGCGCTGGCGACTTCGGGGCGCGCGGTGCTCTTCACCGGGCTCACCATGACCGGCGGTCTGCTCACCCTCTGCCTCTCCGAGATGCGTTTCCAGGCGATCCTCGGCACCATGCTCAGTGTGGTGGTCATGGCCAATACCGTCATCGCACTGCTGTTCTTTCCCGTCTTACTTTCGGTGCTGAAACCGAAATTTCTATTCCAAAAAGAGGAGGTCGAGGAGTCAACAGATCCAGGGGGGATTGTAATCGTCAACAGTTTACAGGGGAGGACGGAAAAATGAAAAAACCGGTTCACATGAAGAATCGAACAAAGAAGATGGCGTCGTTGTTGGCACTGCTGCTGTTCATGGCGGGAACCGCAACCGCCTGGTCGGCCGAGGAGAAACCGGGTGAGACCGTCGTCGCCGCCTCTGCCGGAGGATCAACTGAGCCCGCCCCGCTGCTGGCCGCGGCTTCCGGTGCCGAAGCCGACGAGTCGGCGGCCGGCGGTGAGGAGACATTGAAGGAGTCGTTCAACCCCTTCCAGTACGTCGTCTACAAGCCGCTCTGGGAGATCACCAATATCATCGGCGACTTCAACCCCATCGGGAAGCATATTGCTACCCCTCTGGAGGAGGCGTTTCCCGGACTGCGGGTAAAAGGGTTCATCAACAGCATCACCCAGTTGAACACCACCGGGAACAGTACCAGCGCCGGCGGCGCCAGGAACAAGGACTGGCTGCTGCAGAAACAGGAGTTCCGCACTCAGCTGGAGCTCAAGTACCAGTACAACGACAACCTGGAGTTCGTGAATATCAACAACTTCTCCTATGACGGCGCCTACGACTTCCAGGATACCAACGGTCTTTACCGGGACGGTTCCCCCAACCAGGTCTACTACTCCCAGGGGAAGCGGATCATCAAGGAAGCGTATGTCCGCGGTAACTATGGAACCGTCAACTTCACTGTGGGGAAACAGATCGTCAACTGGGGGAAGATGGACGGTAAGGTCATCGATATCGTCAACGCCGCGGACGGACGGGACGTGGTGGATTCCCACATCGGCGATTACGAGTGGCGGGCCATCGGCCAGTGGATGGCCAATGTCGCCGTCCGTCCCGTGGAGAACCTCACGGTTAATCTCCTCTGGAACCCCGACTTTCAGCCCAATGTGGGACCGGCCTACGGCTCCCCCTACTGGTTCCCCTGGGTTCCCTCACCGGCGGCCGGCACCCCCCATATCCCCAATGTCACCCACTCAGGATTCAACCATATCGACGAAAGCGAGATCGGGGCGCGGGTAGACACCACCATCGGCGGACTCTCTTTAAGCGGCATCTACTACAACGGCTTCGACCGGGATCCGGTGTATTACAAGACGGATGGAGCAAATCACTATGACCGCCTCAACAAGTACGGGTATGCCCTGGACTACGGGACCAACATCTTCGACCAGCGGCTGATCATCCGGTCGGAAGGGCTCTACTCCGCCGGGAGGTCGTTCAATACCTCCGACCCGAATTCGGTCAACGGCATCGTGAAGAAGGACCAGGTCAAGATTGCCCTCGCCTTTGAGACCTCATTCTTCTCCGACGAGAACAAGGTGGATTTCCTCTATCAGCCGATCTGGACCCATAACCTGGATTACGATTATCTCGCCCAGGGGGCTAGAAATGAATATCTCCACGTCATCAACCTCAGCCACGCCGTGCGCGCCACCAATGACAAGCTGACCCTGGGCGCCACCTTCTACATCGGCGGCGGACAGAACAACAGCGGCTGGGCCGCCAACTATACCGCCGGATGGAAATTCAACGACTATCTCAAGGGGACGCTGGCCTACAACGACTACCAGGGACAAAACGACCAGATCCCCTGGGGGGTCTACAACAAATGGAAGAACGTGACCATCGACGTCAAGTACGAGTGGTAACGCAGTAAACGTCAACAGCAATAACCCTAGAAAAAGCAGCCTACCACTGAGGCACGGAGACACTGAGAAATTCACCGAGAAATTCAGATATATGCTTTTCACTGAATAGTTTAATCCTGCAGGACAACATAACTACCCGAGGAGTTGTGGCATGAGAGATCAAGAGGGTGCAGTGAAGAGAGAGCGACCGCACGCATCGGTTGTCCGCCCCACCGGAATCAGGGGGCTGGCGACGGCCCTGGCTCTCGGCGCCCTGCTGGTCGGCTGCTCAGGACCAGCGGGAGAAAAGGTCAACCCGTCGGCCTGGAAAAGCTATCAACTCCCCTTCAACCAGGTGCTCTTCGATCTGAAACAGACCGGAGAAAAAGAGGGGTGGGCGGTGGGAGAGCGGGGGCTGATCCTTCACTATAACGGCACGGCCTGGGAGAAGGTGGAGTCCCCCGTAGCAGGGCCGCTCTTCTCCCTGGCCTTCCCGGAACCGGGGCACGGATGGGCGGTGGGCGCCGACGGTACGATCCTGGAAGCGCTGAACGGTCAGTGGAGCGAGCGGCCGAAGTTGGACAAGTGGCATCTCATGTCGGTGGCCTTCGCCTCCCCCACCGACGGCTGGGCCGTGGGGGAGAGGGGCTCCATTGTACACTACGACGGCGGGGAGTGGCGCCTGGTTCCTTCACCCAAAAAAGTGACGCTTAATCGCGTTGTACTGAACAGCCCACGGGACGGCTGGGCCGTGGGGAATCAGGGGGTGATCCTCCATTACGACGGAAGCAACTGGCGGGAGGTTGCCTCTTCCACCACCCGGACCCTGTATGGAGTGGCGTTCAAGAGCCCCACCGAAGGGTGGGCCGTGGGAGAAAAAGGGGTGATTCTTCGCTATGATGGCAGCTCCTGGTCGACTGCCGCGACTCCGGTCGAACGGACTCTTCTCACCATCGCCTTTGCCGGAGGGACACATGGGTACATCGTGGGACGTGGCGGGGAACTGCTGTCACTTCATGATGGGAAATGGTCTCTGAGCAGCGATTCTCCCACAGGAAAGACCCTGTATGCCATAGACGTTTCAGCGGACGGGAAACCATGGCTCGCCGCCACTTCCCGGGAGATCTTCAAAAAGCAGCTTTAAACCGTGGTCGAACCATTACACAAGGAGAAGAACATGAAAAACAAAAAGATGCAGAAAATCATTGCACTGGCAACCCTGGCCACCATCGGCTTCGCCGATCTTTCGGTGGTGACCAATTCCGGTCTCGCCAAGGGTAATGTCGACTGGACCAAGGTCGGCTGGTCACCGCTCACTGCCCCGTCTCCCTGGACGGAATGGAAATGGGACACCGCAAAGGAGGGGAGGAGCTGGAAGTATGTCGAGGAGTTGACCCAGGCGGAGAAGGATTACTGGCAGATCGATCCCCGCTGGTCACACGAGATCCCCCGGGACAAGGAGCATCCTCTCCTGCCCGAGGAGAAATATCCCTACAAATTTCCGTACAGCGGTGAGGAACTTGCGTCCCTTTCGGAAGCAAGCGGATCGACCACCACCATGTGTGGACTTCAGACCCACCACGCCTATCACATCAACCGGACAAAAGACCGCAATGGCGTGGTCAGCAAGTCGGATACCATCTGCAACACCATCAAGCATTTCAAGACGTACGCCGAGATGCTCTACGATCTCAAGCCGGGGACGGAGCAGGGGGCGTATCTGGTGGTGGTCGTCTCACCCCCTGAACAGGCCGGGACCGTCTCTCTCTCCAAGTTCTACAAGGATGGCCCTGGAATCAAGAAGTTAGAAGATCGCTGGGCCTATCTCCCCAACCTGCGTCGTGTCCGGAGAATTTCCGGCGCCAGTGGCGAGGATTATATTCCCGGAGCCATCTCCACCTATGATGATGTCTTCCTCCGTGACTTCTGGAAATTTGATTCCAAGATCATCGGCGTGGATGTCCTCTATCAAGTGGCTAATGAAAAGAAACCGTACGGCCCCATAGAAGGCCCCTATCGCAAGGATGGCGGCGTCGATACCTATGTGGTCCTGAATGTACCCAAGCAGAAGGATTATTATCTTTCCCAATGGGTCACCTGGCATGACAGGAAGACCGGCCACGTGCTGCGCACCGAGCAGTGGGACCGGAGAGGCAATTTCAAGAAAATTGACGAGGCGAGCCTTGCAGCACCGGTTCTCATCTTCAACAAGCTGGGCTATCCCTGGGCCGAGGCCTTCAAAGGCGGAATCAACGAAAACGGCAACGAACGCCGCGCCGTCATGATGGGTGGCGGACCCTCGGCTGCCTGGGATGTGGAGCAGGATGTCCAAACCTACATGCTCCCCTCGGGACCGGACAAGAAGATCGACTATGACAAGTTCGGACCGCTGAGTGTCTATGCCGGTAAGGAGACCTGGCAGCAGCTCTTCCAGCCGCAACGGATCGAGAATTCGTTTGCCAAGCCGGTACCGGTGGTTAAATTCGAGGCCAAGGATTTCCCCCCCTATCCGTCGCTCTATCGGGAGAAGTTTCCGAAGTTCCGAAAGATAGTGCTTCCTGCGGAGATTCAGCAGAAGATCAAGAAAAACGAGTCTGACAAGCGGGGACTCTTCAAATCATAACCGGCATGAAAGCGGGCCCAGGAGAGAAACCCTGGGCCTGCTCTTCGGCAAGAGATACGAAGGCAAAGGGGGAGCTGTTTATGAGTGATGCCGTGATGGTTGTGCAAACGATTCTTGCGAATGTCCAGTGGCTACCGGTTATCGGTGTATCGATAGTAGCGACTGTTATCGGGGGACTCTGGCACCTGCCGTTTCTGTTCAAGAAGACCCGGGGGAGGGAACCTGATTCGGGTGGTGCGGGCAGGATCAAGAGACCGCTGGTCATCGTCCTGTCACTGGTATTTTACCTCGTTATTTTTACCAATTTGAGTCTGGTCGTTGCCGGTACGGGCCCAATCTCGGCACTTTTGACCTCCCTGCAGATCAGCATCGTCTGGTTGGCGACGGCGTTGGGGGGGACCTACCTGTATGCGGGACGTTCCTGGCGGTTGCTGGCGGTGGATTCCGGGCTGTATGTCATTATCTTCGCACTCGGCGGTTTGACGTTGGGGCTCTCCTGACCGCGGAGGTAATGACATGGATGATTCACGCATTGAAGAGATTCGCACCGCCGTTATCAATCGATACGCTGGGGTGGCGCGATCTCCTCGACCGAGTTTTTCATACGCGACAGGGCGGGAAGGGCTGCTGAAGTTGGGCTATGAGCAGGCATTTATCGACCTGCTGCCGCTGTCGGTGGCGGAATCGTTCTGCGGGGTTGCCGATCCTCTGATGGCCGGAGAGATCCGGACCGGAGAAACCGTCCTCGATGTGGGGTGCGGGGCCGGAGTGGATGTCATCCGTGCGGCCCTGAAGAGTGGTCCCGAAGGGGTGGCCTACGGAGTGGACCTGACCGCTGCCATGGTGCAAAGAGCGACTGATAACATCGCTCTGATGAAATTGACAAACGCACGGGTTGTGGAAGCTGCGGCTGAATCCCTGCCGTTTCCCGATGAGACCTTCGACGTCGTCACCTCCAACGGGGTGCTGAATCTCTCCCCGCAAAAGAGAGAATGCTTTGCGGAGATCCGTCGGGTGCTGAAACCGGGCGGCAGATTGTATCTGGCGGATATGATCCTGGAGGGGGACGCATTGTCAGAATCGCGGTGCGATCTGGACGCCTGGTCCGCTTGAATCGGCGGCGCCATCCCCGGGCGGGATGTGGAAAGGCTTCTCGTACAATGCGGTTTCTTGGACGTGACAACTCACGGCAGCAGCGGTTTCAGGACCTCTCCAAAAACAATCGGAGTCGTGTTCAGTGCATGGGTTCTCCGCTGAGGAGCAGTGCCGTCGCCTCAGCTTGTCGATGTGTGGCAGTGGCGGAGGCATATTCGACGGTAATCTCAAGCATTGATCGCTCCTTTCAATCCTTGAGCTGGTGGGCTTTGGTGAAATAATGGCGGTAGCCTTGGAGCAGGATCAGGAATGAGGTAATGGAAACGCTGCCGGTGATGGCGCACATGATGGCAATCTGGTAGCGAACCGCGACAACCGGTTCGGTGCCAGAGAGGATCTGGCCGGTCATCATGCCCGGTAAGGCCACGATACCGGTGGCGGCCATGGTGTTCATGGTAGGGATCAGTGCTGCGGTATAGGCGGCCCGAACTGCCGACTCCGCTGCCTGGCGGGCATTGGCCCCCAGACAGATGGCGGTCTCTATCTCCTCACGGCGGTCGTGCATCTCGGAGGAGAGCCGCTCGGCAGCCAGGCTGGCGCCGTTCATGGCATTGCCAATGATCATCCCTGCCAGGGGGATCAGGTAACGGGGATCGTACCAGGGTGAGTAGCCAACCACCAAGAGGCAGAAGTAGCAGGTGATGCCGCCGCAGCCGATCATGATGGAACTTCCCATCACCCGATAGAAGTGGGGCATCCGTTTCTTGCTCCGTGAGCCGGCGACCTGAAGCGAGAAGCCGGTCATTGCCAGAAGCATCAGGAGTACCGGCAGCGGCGAATGGACGGTAAAAATCAGGTTCAGCAGGTAGCCGACCGCCAGCAGTTGCAGGACCATCCGGATCGATGCCCAGAGCAGCTGTTTCTCCTGACCGATCTGCCATACCCGGGCAAAGCCGACCGCCAGGAGGATCAGGCCATAGGCACCGGCCAGCTGCAGCATACTCATCGGTACGACCTGTTGATTAACCATGGGACCGCTCCTTTCCCTGGTCGGTTCCGGTCAGGAAATGGCGGAATTCAACCGTACGGGGATTGGAGATCATCCCGGCTCCGTCACCCTCCTCCACAATCGTACCCCGTTCAAGATAAATCAAACGGTCTGCGGTCTGCTCTGCCAACCGGAGGTCGTGGGTAACCATGATGATGGTCAGCGGTTCCGAGCGGCAAACAGCATGAAGGGTTGCCGCCAGGTGGTCTGCCGTGGGACGGTCCAGGCCGC
>CAIOGM010000033.1 GCA_903857795.1 uncultured Geobacter sp. | reverse complement strand
GTTAGCCGGGTGGCCGGCCGTGAGGGCATCTGAATTAACAAAATACATTGCAAAAATCTTATTGCCGACTTTGTCGACGATGTTGACGGGGTAGAAGCCTTCGTTATAGGCTAATTGGTGCCCAACCTTGCCATACACCACCGAGGCGTCCGCCGGACCCGCCGCGGCCAGAACCGCGCCTGCCGCCACCGCATAGGCCAGCAGCCGCTTTTCATCGACTTTCAATGTTGTTGTCACTTTCATTCGTGGTTACTCCTTTTGGCTCGGTGTGGTGCTGACCGGCATTGATCAGCAGTTCGGATCGCCTGCCGGGCGAACGCCGAACGCTCCGACAACAAGGATACTGCAATTTCGTGACCGGATGAAACGGGCATGATCACCGCCGATGCGGTGCGGGATGAGCCGCAGTCGGCCGAAAACAGGAAACCGAGAAGGTGAACGGCGGAATTATTCAGTTCGATTAGAGGGGGACATAGAGCAAATATAATAATCAGACCGGTGAGTTATGGCACGAGTGGTGGCAATTGTGACGAATTTCATCGAAATGTGACGAAATGAAACGGCGCCGGGCGGGGAAATGAGACGGAAACCGGTGCTTTGACGTATCCGGTTACGCCATATGCAGCAGGCTTGTGAAGCTGTACCCCCGGCGATAGCCGCTTTCCAGGGGTGCGGGGCGTCCGGTGCTGCTCTCGATCTTGCGCCGCAGACGCTGCACCAGCGAATCCAGGGCGCGGGAATTAGTGCTTGACTCTTCATATCCCAGGGCCGTGAACAGATCGGCGCGGGCTACCGCCTCCCCCTGGGCCTCCACCAGACAGCTCATCAGGGTCCGCTCCTGTCCTGAGAGGGGAACCCTGATCCCCAGGGGGGTGACGAGGGTCCAGGAGCTCCGTTCCAGGGTCCATAGGGCAACAGGCGCGGGGATCTGGGGTGAGTTTCTCTCCCGGCGTCGGCGGGTCAGGTTGATGATGGCCGCAGCCAGCTCCGGCATATTCACCGGTTTGACCAGATAGAGGTCGGCCCCGGCGCCGTATCCCCGCACCCGGTCTTCCATGCCGTCGCGGGCGGTGATGATGATGATCCCCAAGTCGGTGTTGCGGCGGAGATAATCGGCCAGGGTGAAGCCCGACTGGTCGGGGAGGTTGATGTCCACCACCGCCACGTCAAAGATGCGGGTGATGACGGTTTCATAGAATTCGAGGACGCTGCCGACACCGACAGCCTCCACTCCGGCCACCAGGAGAAAGCGGATGATGCTCTCTCTCAGGTCCTGGTCATCTTCGATAATCACTACCCGTCGGGTTTCGTTCATGGGTTCCTCTTCAGCGGCAGACGCACGGCCATGACGGCCCCGGTTACGCTGCTCTCCAGCGCGACGCTTCCTCCATGCTCTTCCACTATTCGTGCCACCAGCCAGAGTCCCAACCCGGCGCCTACGGTCCCGGTGGTGGCGCTCCCCCGGAAATATTTCTCGAAGAGCCGTCCCTGCTCCTGGGGGGTGACGCCGGATCCCTGGTCCGCGACCCGGACGACCACCTCTCCTCCGACCACCGTCCAGGAGACGGTAACGGGGCGGTCGGCGCGAGAGTATTTGAGCCCATTGTCCACCAGGTTGAGCAGCGCCGTCTGGAGCAGGAGGGGATCGCCCTGCACCACGGCGGTGTCTCCGGCAACCACCACTACCCGCCGGTCGGGCCAGTATTCGGTTGCCTGTTCCAGGAGCCGGGAGCAGAGCCGCTCCAACTCCAGCGGCTCCGGCCGGAGCGTGAGCGCGCCGTCGGAGAGCCGCACCCTCCCCAGGGAGACCTCCAGGACCTCCACCAGGCGGGCTACTGCCCGCTTCATCTTCCCCACGGCGAAGGCGATGTTGTCGTCCTGTTCCTGAAGCAGAGCCAGCAGGTCCAGGTTGGCCCGGATGATGGCCAGCGGGGTCCGGTACTCGTGGCAGACCATGGCGACGAAGCGGGTCTGGCGCTGCAGCGCCTCGCGCAGCTCGCCGGTCATCTCCTTGGCCAGCTCCACGGCCACCGCCTCGGTTCGGCGGGAGGTGGAGAGGAGCAGTTCCCGCGAGACCTCCAGCCGTTTGATCAGCGCCAGGGTGATCATCACCATCTGCAGGACCATGCCGTAGTAGTAGCCGTAGGTGGTGAACCAGGTCGGCTGGATCAGCCCGAGCACCACGAGAAAACGCGGCACCGCCGGGATCAGGACCACGGAGAACCCCATGACGATCCAGCCGCCGGCCGGGGCGCCGCGCCGCAGGTACTGGTAGGCGAGCAGCGGGATGAAGCAGGCCAGGAGCAGATAACAGATGGTCGTCACGGGGGCCAGCTGGCCATACCACCCCAGGGGGATGCCGAGGGTGGTGGCCGCCCCGATGAGGATGTTGAGCTGCAGGAAACGGTGGACGTACGGCCGTTCGCCGTGGGTGTTGAAGAGGCGCATGACAAAGAGGCTGTAGGCGCACAAGCCGAGGCTGATGCCGCCTCCCACCAGATAATCATTGATCAGGTGGGCAACCGACGGACAGAGGATGAAGATCGCCCCGTCGATCCCCAGCTGCCGGACAAAGAAGGTCAGGGCGAAGAGCGAGTAGTAACCGATAAGGACGTCACGCAGCATGAGCGCCAGGAGCGCGCTGATCACCAGATCGAAGAGGATGACCCCCAGCAGGCCGCCCATCCAGGTGGTGTAGTTGGCGGACCAGCCGATGAACTGGTCGCTCGGATAGATCCACCCCTGGAGGGTATGGGTGCTGGAGCTCCTGACGCGGATGTAGACCTGCCGTGGGATTCCGGGAGTCGACGGGAGCGGCGCCACCATGTCGGGATGGCGTATCTGGCGGAGCTCGGCGGGGTAATGGTCGCCCAGGTCATGTTTGCGGTAGGAGGCGGGGTCGGCGGGGTTCGATCCGACCTGGACATAGAGCGTGACTTCGTCCAGAAAGGCGGGGGTCAGCCGTAAAAACAGATCCTCCGAGCTATCATGTGCGGCGGGTTGGTAGGTGAAGCGGCTCCAGCTGGCCGCGCGGATGAATCCCTGGTTGACGAATCCGGGAAGCGGGGTGAAGCGGGCCGTGGCGCCGGCGGTGAGCAGCTCCTTGAAGGTGAGCGCCCCTGTGGGATCAACCAGGTTTTCCAGATGACCGGCCAGGGAGTACGGCTGCGGTTTTTCCAGGAGCAGGGGCGCTGCGTATGAGTCGGGGAGCCGGAACCAGAGGGAGACAACCAGGAGGAGGAACGGAACAGTCCAACGGGGAGCGGGGCAACGCAGGGTTCTGATGAGCATATGAGGGCGCCTTGTGTGCGGATTGGGAAGCTACACCCTGGCGCAGGCAACCGAACATTGTCAAGAAAGATCGTGCTGGAGCCGCGTTATGTTAGCTCCAGGTCAACTCTTCCCTCCCAGCAGCGCCCGCGCCTTTTCCGCACCGTCGAACTCCCCGGAGAGCTTGAGCGCCGCCGCCAGCTCCTTACGACCGACCTCGACCTGCCCGTTCTTCAGCAGTGCCGCGCCGTAGTGGTAGCGGTGGATCGGGTTCCTGGGTGCGGCGGTTGCGGCGAACCGCAACAGCGGCAGCGCCTGTTCCAGTTTCCCCTGTTGGGAGAAGAGCACCCACCCCAGGGTGTCAGCCACCGCCGGATCCCGCGGATATTTGGCGTACATCCGCGCCGCCAGGGTAGCGGCCCGCTCCAGGTCGAAGCCGTGTTCCACGGAGAGGCTGGCGATGTTGTTCATGGCCAGAGTACTTTCCTTGTCCCGTTTCAGCACCTCTTCATAGGCGGCCAGCGCTCTGCGGTACTCACTGCGGCTCATCCGGAGGTCCCCCAGGGCCATGTACGGCGCCGGGGAGAGCGGGTCGGCCGCGGCTGCGGCCTGGAGCGTCGCGTCGGCCTCGGCGAACTGCCCCAGGCCGACCTGGCTCCGGGCCAGGAGAAAGAAGAGGCTGGATGTGGTCGCAGGGGTTGATATCCCCCCGGACGGAGGCACTCCTTGTGAGCTATTGACCGTCTGATCAAGACGGGATGGCGCTTGCTGCTTCAGCCCCTCCTGGGCCAGGCGGGCCGCCTCGGCATAGGCGCGTTGCTGGAGCAGTACGTCAATGAGCAGGAGCCGAACCTCCCGGTTGCCCGGATCAGCCGCCAGCGCTCCCCGCACCTGGGCCACCCCCTCAACCCGTTTCCCTGCCCGGATGTCGATACGGGCCTGGAGCAGGTGCGGCTCCGGCCGGGTTGGCCAGTGGCGATTCAGTTCGACGACCTGGGAGGCGGCCAGATTCGTCTCGCCCATGGCCACGGCCAGACAGCCCAGTTCGTACTGGGCGTCCAGGGAGAGGGGATCCAGGTAGATCACCCGGCGGTAGGTGGTCAGCGCCTTGGCCCCTAGTCCCAGATCGCGCTGGGCCCGGGCCAGTTTCAGCTGGATGGGGGCGTCCTGGGGCTTCTTCTCGGCCGCCAGGCTCAACTCCACGTAGCTCTTCCACTGCTCTTTCTGTTTCTCCGTCTTGTCCGGGATCGCGGCCGCGGCGTGGCCGCTTGTGCCGCCGTAGCGGAGCAGCGGCCAGACCAGATAGAAGCCGGCGCTCAGCAGGAGGTAGGCGCTGCAGCCGATCGCCAGCGCCCGGCCGGATGTCTTCAGCCACCAGAAGAGGAAGAAGGGGCGCGGGGTTTTCTCCGGCAGTTCCTCCGACTTCTCTCCACGCCGTCGTTTCTTGTGCCGTTTCGTCTTGAATTCGATGAAATAGTTGCGCCAGGCGCGCTGCAGGGTGATGCCGAGGAAGGCGATAAACCCCGCGGTGGTGAGGCAGAAGAGAACGATAAGGATCTTGTATGACATGGTGGTGGTTGCTCCGCAGGATGGATTGTCACGCAAGGTATCCGATAGTGGGGAAACCGTCAACAGAAGATGCGGCAGGAGTCAGCCGGCTTTCAGGAACAACCGGTCACAGGGAGTCCCGTACCTTATCCTTTTCCTCCTAGCAGCAGCCGGGCCTTGACCGCACCGTCGGACTCCCCGGAGAGCTTCAGCGCCGCGGTTAGCTCATTTCGGCCGCTTTCGACCTGCCCGTCTTTCAGCAGCGCCGCGCCGTAGTGGTAGCGGTGGAGCGGGTTCTTGGGTGCGCCGGTTGCGGCGAACTGCAGCAGCGGCAGCGCCTGCTCCAGTTTCCCCTGTTGGGAGAAGAGCACCCACCCCAGGGTATCCGCCACCGCCGGTTCTTGGGGATACTTGGTATACATCCGCGCGGCCAGGGTTGCGGCCCGCGCCAGGTCGAAGCCATGTTCCACGGAGAGGCTGGCGATGTTGTTCATGGCCATGGTACTCTCTGGATTCCGTTTCAGCACCTCTTCATAGGCTGCCAGCGCGCTACGGTACTTACTGCAGCTCATCCGCAGGTCTCCCAGGGCCATGTACGACTCCGACGAGCTCGGGTCGGTGGTGGCCGCGGCCTGGAGCGTCGCGTCGGCCGCGGCGAACTGCCCCAGACCGACCTGGCTCCGGGCCAGGAGGTACAAGAGAGTGGTCGTGGTCACAGGGGGTGCTCCCCCAGTGGACAGGGTCACCCATTGTGAGCTGTTAACCGTCTGAGTGAGCTGGGAAGGCGGCTGCTTCAACCCCTCCTGCACCAGGCGGGGCACCTCGGCATAGGCGTGTTGCTGGAGCAGCATCTCAATGAGCAGAAGCCTAACCTCCCGGTCACCCGGTTCGGCAGCCAGAGCTCTCCGTACCTGGGTTAGCCCCTCAACCGGTTTTCCCGCCCGGATGTCGATACGGGCCTGGAGCAGGTGAGGCTCCGGCCGGGTGGGCCAGTTGCGGGTCAGTGCGACGACCTGGGAAATTGCCAGATTCGTCTCGCCCATGCCTACGGCCAGACAGCCCAGTTCGTATTGGGCGTCCAGGGAGAGAGTATCCAGATAGATCACCCGGTGGTAGGTGGCCAGCGTCTTGTGCGCCAGTCCCAGATCACGTTGGGCCCGGGCCAGTTTCAGCTGTAGGAAGGGGTCTTGAGGCTTATTCTCGGCGACCAGGCAGAGTTCCACGTAGCTCTTCCACTGCTCTTTCTGCTGTGCCGTTTTGACCGGGATCGCGGCCGCGGCATGGCCGCTCGTGCCACCGTAACGGAGCAGCGGCCAGGCCAGATAGAAACCGGCGGTCAGCAGGAGGTAGACACTGCAGGCGGCTGCCAGCGCACGGCCGGATGTCTTCAGCCACCAGAAGAGGAAGAAAGGGCGCGGGGATCTTGCCGGCTTTTCGGTAGATTTTTTCCTGCGCCGTCGTCTCTTCCGCCGTCTCCTCTTGAACTCGATAAAATAGCGGCACCAGTCGCGCTGCAGGGTGACGCCGAGGAAGGAGACCAGCCCCAGGGTGGCGAGGTAGAAGAGTACGATAAGGATCTTGTAAGACATGGTCGTGTTTCCGCACCTTAGCCCTTGGCTTTTTTCTGCCGCACAAACCCCAGCATCCCCAGCCCCATGGTGACCAGGACGTAGGTGGAGGGTTCGGGAACGGCAACGGCGGTGATATTTGCCGTGTAATTCCCCGAGGCGGCCAGATTGCGAATGACCAGGTCACCTTCCCCATTGTCCAGCGTGATCGTGTACGCGGCGGACTGGTATTTCCCAACAAAATTCGAAAACTGCGTGGCCGCGGGCGTATCGGCCTTGTATGTGGGTGTTGCGGATGAAAAATAACTTATAAACTCTGAAGTTAGAGACGGCGCGTCAACTAATCCGGCACCATAGACAGGCAGATACGGTGGGCTCATTAACACAACATTGAGCTTTGCCGAAGGCGAAGCGGTGTAGGTTCTGTTTTGCAGGTAGATGGAAAAAGAGGTGATGCTGAATACCCCGACCCCAGACATCGGAGTTTGATCAATACTTGGGTTAAACTGGGCCTGCAGGGAGAAGGGGGTGTCGACGCCAAAGGCTTTACCGTTCAGGGTCGACGTTTGGCCGAAACTCCCCGTGGAATGGAGCGTCAGCACCGGCGACGCCATGGCCGGAGCGGCGAGGGTAAGGGTGAGAGTTGCCAGGAGGAAAAGAGAGAAGATCCGTTTTTTCATCTGGTGCTCCTTTGTTGGTCCTTTGTTTTTTTCTGCCGCACAAACAGCAGCATCCCAAGCCCCAAGGTGACCAGGAGATAGGTGGAGGGTTCCGGGACGGGGGAAGCATAACCGAAGGTGGTGGTGGGCCCTTCGGTCGCGAAGGTAATTTGAGCCAGGTAGGTCGTCTCGTTTAAAAGAAAAGCCGCCTTGGCGCCGGGGCTCAATTGGCTCAGGTAATCAGATGATTTCAGGACAAAAGGGGCAGGATCCGGGAGCAAAAATGAAGGGGATGCGGTGGAGTAAGCTGGGAGCATGAACCCTCCGGGCAGCACTAAGCTGACGAGCCCTGCTCCATACATGCCGCTAAAAGGGCCCGTGGGGTCGAACAAGGCAACAATCAGGTTCCCGATCGGTACGAGAGGATAGATGTCGCCGGCAAGGTTGAATGTCAAGGAAGAGAGGTTATAGCCAACCAAACCGGTACCGCCGGGACCGTAAATGTTAGTGGTGTCGAATGTAGCGTGATAGCTGAAGGGGGTGTTATCTGCAAGGGGAACGCCCGGATCAGGGCTGCCGAGTTGCCCCAGAACGGTGGAAGAGCTCAATTTACCCGAGACATCCAGGTAAACGGGAGAGCCCCAGACGGTGGTGGCCAGGAGGAGGGTGAGGGCTAAGGTCGCCGTGTTGATGAAGGGGGCGATGGTTCGTTTCATGTGGGTACTCCTTAGTTATAGTGAGAGCCGATAAAAGAGTGACGACAGGAGATCCGCCGTCTGCCGGGTTTTGGATGAACTGCCGGTTGCGTGATGCGCTTTTCGGGCGATGGGCGGCGCCTCCCTCCTCATGAAATTTTAACTCCTTGCAATCCATTACCGGATACGCTATACCGTAGCACGTCGTAACTATTTAATATAGTAGGGAAAGTACCTATTAATGAGGTGGTAGTTTTACTACCGTCGAGGAGCCTGCCGGTTATGAAGAGCACCCTGCCGACCACGGAGAGCCGCACCCCATCCCACCCGCACGCACCGGTGCGGCTGATAATCGTCGACGACGAAGAGCTGATACGGGATGCGTTCTGTCTGCTGGTTGAGGCGTTTCCGGAGGTGACGGTGGTGGGGGAGGCGGCCACCGGTGAGGAGGCCCTTGCCCTGGTGGCGGAGCTGCGCCCGCGGATGGTGCTCATGGACCTGCGACTGCCGGGGATGGACGGTGTGGCGGCGGCCCGCCGGATCAGGGAGGAGTGGCCCGAAACCCTGGTGATCGCGGTCACCGGGGTGACGGACGGGCTGCTGCTGATGGCCGCCGTCGAACTGGGGCTGGCCGGCTACATCCTGAAGAGGGCGACTCGTCAGGAGCTCCACCTGGCCATCACCATGGCCATCGCCGGGAGGAGGTATGTCTGCCCTGAGATCACGGAAGCGGTGACGGCCCACCACCACTACGCTGCATCCCCCCTCGATCCGGTCTCCAGACGGGAGGCGGAGGTGCTCGACCTCCTCTGCCGGGGGGTCCGGAGCAAGAAGATCGCCGAACGGCTGGAGATCAGCATCCGGACGGTGGAAAAGCATCTGGGGAGCCTGCGGCGCAAGTACCGGACCGATACCACCATGGAGATGGTGACCATCTACCAGCGTGAACTCCTTGGGGAGGGCGGCGCCAGATGAGCAAAGTTACCCCGTTTCCCTTCTTCCCCGACAAAGGCCCCTCCCATGCTTAAGAGTATCGATATACAGCTGCTCATCATCTCCACCTCGTTCATGAAATTGTCACAGCTGCTGATCCTGCTGCATACCTGGATGAGCCGCAAGACCTATCCCGGCTTCGTGCCGTGGATCTTCGCCCTCGTGACATCCGCCGCGGGAATGATCCTGATCCTCCCCTTCAAGAACAGTCCCACGCCGCTCTTCAGCACCTTCGTGGGGAGTATCCTGATAATCGGCGCCCAGGCCCTGGTCTTCTGGGGGGTCGCCGACTACTGCGGGCTCTCCCGCCTGCGGTTGAGAAACGGGATCAATGGCGCAATCGTCGCCCTGAGCGCCCTGCTGTTGGGCTACTTCACGCTCCATGATTCCCCGGTCGCCCGAGTCGTCATCTCCGGCCTAAGCTCCGGGATCCTCTTCGGCCGGATCGCCCTGGAGCCGTTGTTCCGGGCCACCCGGCGGTACAGCATCACGCCGGTGCTGTCGGTGACCATGGGAGGATTCGGCCTGCTCGTTATCGGCCGGGTGCTGGCGGTCACCCTGGGGCTGTTCCCCGGCGAGGGGGCCCTCCCCCCCGGTGAGGAGCTCTTGAAGGTGATCATGCTGGCGGCGATGTTTGTCCAGGTGATCCTGGTCTACAGCTACATCGCCATGACCGACGAGCGGATCGGGCGGGAGCTGCAGGAGAGTGAGACCCGGTTCCGGATCCTCACCGCCACCACCACCACCGGTATCTTCATCACGCGGGGGGCCCGATTCGACCAGGTCAACCCGGCGATCTCGGCCATCACCGGCTACACCGCGGAAGAGCTGCTGTCCATGGAGTGGCCGTCGCTGATTCACCCCGAGCACAGGTCGCTGGTTTTCGGGGAGAGTGAGGCGCGACAGCGGGGGGAGGCGGCGCCCCAACGGCGCCAGATCAGGATCATCGCCAAGGGGGGGGAGGAGCGGTGGGTGGATCTCACCGCCGGGGCCATCACCCTGGAAGGGGCGCCGGCCACGGTCACGACCCTGGTGGACATCACCGAACACAAACTGGCCGAGGCGTTGCTGACCAGCGCCAAACAGGGGGCGGACGCGGCCAACGACGCCAAGAGCAGCTTCCTGGCCACCGTGAGTCACGAGATCCGGACGCCGCTCCATCTCCTGATGGGGGCCGTCGAACTCCTGAAGGAGAGCGGCCTGGATCACCGGCAGCAGCGGTTCGCCTCGCTCATCGCCTCCTCCGGGGAGAATCTGCAGATCCTCATCGATGATCTCCTGGATATCTCGCGCATCGAGGCCGGGAGGATGGAGCTCCACCCGGCCCCCTTTGCCCTGGAAGGGGTGGCCACGCACCTTCGGGAGCTGTTCAGGGTTCAGGCCGAAGAGCAGGGGGTGCTCCTGACCTGCCGGCTGCTGGCGGAGGCGCCCCCTCAGGTCACCGGCGATCGCCGCCGGCTGCTCCAGATACTGATGAACCTGGTGGGGAACGCCCTCAAGTTCACCCGGAGCGGCGAGGTGGAGCTGACCATCGGACCGGCTCCGGACGCCTTGCCGTCGCTGATCCGCTTCACCGTCAGCGACAGCGGCATCGGGATCGCCCAGGAGCAGCGCCACCGGATCTTCGAGCCTTTTTCCCAGGTCGCGGCCCATCAGCGGGGCGGGCTGGCCGGCACCGGTCTGGGGCTGGCCATCGTCGCCGGCCTCACCGAAGCCATGGGGGGGAGGATCGACCTGGCCGAGCGGCCGGGAGGGGGGAGCGTCTTCATGGTTACCGTCCCGCTGAAAGCGGCGATACCGACCCCTGCAGTACGGGAGAGCGACGGGACGGCTCTCCTCCCCCCCCTCAGGATCCTGGCCGTGGACGACATCCCGGAGAACCTGGAGCTGCTCCAGCTCTATCTGGAAGAGAGCCCCGTGACCCTGACGGAGGCCTCTTCCGGGAAGGAGGCCCTGCACCGCCTGCGCAACGACTCATACGATTGTGTTCTCCTGGATATCCAGATGCCTGAGATGAACGGCTATGAGACCGTGGCGGCGCTGCGCGCCGGTGAGCTGAAACAGGGGGGGCCGCGGACGCCGGTCATCGGTATCTCCGCCGGGGCGTTCGTCACCGACATCAACCGGGCGCTGGAGGCGGGGTGCGACACCTATCTCTCCCGCCCTTTTAGTCGGCGGAAGCTGCTGGCGGCCGTCGCCGCCCTGGTTGTGCTGGAGCCGCAGCCGGCCTGCGACACAGCCCCGCAGGACCTGAGCCACCTCCTTCCCAAGGTCCGGGCGCGGCTGAGGCTCTGCGCCGAAATCCTGGATGAGGCTGTTTTCCGGGGCGATTTCAGTGAGGTGCGCCGCCTGGGGCATGCGATCAAGGGGCTGGGGATGACCTACAACCTGACGACGGTGGAACGGCTGGGGGCGGCCATCGAGGCGGAGATGGAGGGGGATGTCGCGGCGCTTGAACGGCTGACGCGGCAGGTGGCGCAGGCAGGAGAGTTCCCGACAGTGGATATCACCTTGCCTTGACGGCGGCATGAATGGTAAAAGAAGGCATATGGCCTGAGCAGTTACGGTGAAACAGAGCAAGTCTGACCGGAGAGTGTCGCCATGCCCCTGACCTCACCCGCAACTATCCGCAATATCGGCATCATCTCCCACATCGACGCAGGCAAGACCACCGTCTCCGAACGGATCCTCTACTATTCGGGTGAGACCCACAAGATGGGGGAGGTCCATGAGGGGGCCGCGGTCATGGACTGGATGCCCCAGGAGCAGGAGCGGGGGATCACCATCACCGCCAGCGCCACCACCTGCCGCTGGCACGACGTCACCATCAACCTCATCGATACCCCCGGCCATATAGATTTCACCATGGAGGTGGAGCGGAGCATGCGGGTGCTGGACGGCGCCATCGCCATCTTCAGCGCCGTGGAGGGGGTCCAGCCCCAGAGCGAGTCGGTCTGGCGGCAGGCGGAGCGCTACCGGGTCCCCCGAATCTGTTTCATCAACAAGATGGACCGGCTGGGGGCGGATCTGGGGATGGTCATGGCGCGGATGGAGGCGAGGCTCAAGGTCCGTCCGCTCCTCCTGCAGCTCCCCTTGGGGAACGAGAGCCGGTTCTTCGGGGTCATCGACCTGCTCACCGAAGAGGTTGTGACCTTCGATGAGGCGGACCAGGGACGGTCCGTCACCAGGGGGCCCATTCCGGAGGCGTACCGGGAGGCGGCGGCCACGGCCCGTGAGCTGATCGTGGAGGCGGCCGCCGATTTCGACGACGGAGTCATGGCCGATTACCTGGCGGGAAACGCGATCTCAGCCCAACGGCTGCTCCCACCGCTTCGGGCGGCGGTGCTTGAGTGCCGGCTCTTCCCCCTGTTTCTGGGGAGTGCATTGCGCAACAAGGGGATTCAGCCGCTCCTGGACGGGGTGGCGGCCTTTCTCCCGTCGCCGCTGGATACGGCGCCGCCTCGCGGTCACAACCCGGTGACGGGCGCGGACGAGGAGGTCGTCTGCAGCGCCACGGGCCCGCTGCGGGCGCTGGCGTTCAAGGTCCAGGCGGATGAGGGAAGAAAGCTGACCTACCTCCGGATCTACTCCGGCGCCCTCCGGACGGGGGAGGCTATCCTCAACAGCAGCAGGAGCAAGAGTGAGAAGATCGGCCGCCTCTTCCGGATGCACTCCCACCGGCGGGAACAGATCGACGGCGCCTCGGCCGGTGACATCGTCGCCGTCGCCGGACTCAAGGAGGCGCTCACGGGGGATACTCTCTGTGACCCGGCCCACCCCCTGCTGCTGGAGGGGGTGACGATCCCCGAACCGGTGGTCTCTCTGGCTGTGGAGCCCCAGGGGGCCGACGACCGGGAGCGGCTCCCCGTTGCCCTGGAAAAACTCCTCTGGGAAGACCCCACATTCAGAGTTCATGAGGCGCCAGATACGGGGCAGACCATCCTCACGGGGATGGGGGAGCTCCACCTGGAAATCCTCATGGACCGGCTCGTTCGGGAGTTCGGCGTGCATGTGAAGAGCGGCGCCCCCCGGGTGGTCTATCGGGAGAGCATCCAGCGGCAGGTGGAGCACCGGGAGCTCTTCCTGAGGGAGGTGGAGGGGAGGGTGCAGAAGGGGGAGGTGCTGCTGCGGCTCACCCCGCTCCCCCGGGGCGCCGGTGTGCGGGTGCTGCTCCCGCCACCGGAGCGGCTGCCGTTTACCCCGGAGCAGCGGCAGAATTTGACGACCTCCCTGCTTCAAGGGTGCGCGGCCGGCTGTCTCTCCGGCTACCCACTGACCGATCTGGAGCTGCTCCTCCTGGAGAGCCCCTTCGAGCCGGGGATCACCACCGAGCTGGGGCTTAGGGCCGCGGCCCTGAAGGGGCTCGTGATGGCGGCCAGAGCCGCCGGCCCCTTGCTCCTTGAGCCGGTCATGGCCCTGGAGCTGACCATCCCGGTTGAGGCGGCGGGGAGGGTTCTGGGGGGGCTTCAGCAGAAACGGGGAAGGGTGGAGGGGATGGAGAGTCGCGACGATCTGGAGATCATCCGGGCACTGGCCCCTTTGGCCGGGATGTTCGGCTACATGACCGAACTGAGGAGCGCCACCAAGGGACGGGGAAGCTATACGATGGAGTTCTCTCATTATGACCGGGCGCCGCTGGAACTGCAGCGGCAGTTCGGGCTGACCTGAATCGATACCCCAGTACGAGTTCTTGGTATCAGACCGACTGAGCGGGCTCAAGCGTCAGCTGCTGGCAAAATACGAAGAGCCGCCAACCGGACTAAAGTGATTAACTCCATGGCAGAGCATGGGCCGATTGCCGTGAGGCTTGAAACATTCGTGTTTTTAAAATGAAGGGTATTGGAAATACAGACAACGCCGCAAGTTTTTCTGACTTTTTGCTTGACATCAGAACCATGAATACAATATGTTGCGCGTGTTTTGCATGGTCCAGTTTTCTGAACAAACAGGCGTCGCGCAGTCAGGCGCCGACCACTGCAGAGTTTATTGCTGATACCTCACTAGAATTCGGAGGGTTTCCATGCTCGGCGCGTATCTCCCCATCGTACTCCTCGTCGTAATCGCCGTCCTCTTCGGACTCGGCTCCCTCGTCTTCTCCACTTTGATCGGTCCAAAGAAACCGAGCAAGGTAAAGCTTGCCCCCTACGAGTGCGGCTGCGAACCGGTGGGGACGGCCCGGGAACGCTTTTCCATCAAGTTTTACCTGATCGCCATGCTCTTCATCCTGTTCGATATCGAGTGTGTCTTCATGTACCCTTGGGCGGTGGTCTACAAGTCATACATCGCCGGGGGGCTTGGCACCTTCATCCTCTCCGAGATGCTGGTCTTCATCGCTATCCTCTTTGTCGGATACATCTACGTGTGGAAAAAAGGAGCTCTGGAATGGGAGTAAATCAGCCGCTGGGCGACAACGTCAAGCTGACGACCCTTGACAGCCTCGTCAACTGGGCGCGTAAATCCTCCATCTGGCCCATGACCTTCGGCCTTGCCTGCTGCGCCATTGAGATGATGGCCACCGGCGCGGCGAAGCATGACCTGGACCGTTTCGGTATCATCTTCCGGGCCTCCCCCCGCCAGGCAGACTGTATCATCATCGCCGGAACCGTCACCAAGAAGATGCTGCCGATCATCCAGACTGTGTACGAGCAGATGCCGGAGCCGAAATGGGTCATCGCCATGGGGGCCTGCGCCTGCTCGGGCGGAATCTTCGATACCTACAGCGTGGTACAGGGGATCGACGAGGGGCTGCCGGTAGATGTCTATATCCCTGGCTGCCCGCCGCGGCCCGAGGCGCTCCTCTACGGACTCATGAAACTCCAGGACAAGATTTCCAAGGAGCGCAACTCCTTCGGCTCCACCATCGGTCTGGGAGAGCGGCTGCCGCCGGCCGCCGCCTGATCTGACGCTTACAACCACGTACGAACACCTCTGCGAAAGGTAGATTGATATGGCAGAAAATCATCGGGCGGTAGTCAAGCTGAGAGAGAAGTTCGCTGGTTCGGTCCTCGAAGTCAAGGAGTTCCGCGGCGAGGTAACGGTAACGGTCAAAAAGGAAGAGATCGTGGCCATCTGCACCTTTCTCAGGGACAGCCTCAAGTATAATCTCCTCTCCGACGTCACTGCCGTCGATTACCTCGGCCGCGAGCCCCGCTTCATGATGGTCTACAATCTGTACTCCATCCCTGGCAAGGATCGCCTCCGGGTGAAGGCGCCGGTTGAAGAGAGTCCCGCAGTCGTGGATACCGTCAGCACGGTCTGGTCAACAGCCGACTGGCTGGAGCGTGAAGTCTTCGACCTCTTTGGCATCACGTTTACCGGACACCCTGACCTGCGCCGGATCCTCTTGACCGATGACTGGGTGGGTCATCCGCTCCGGAAAGACTACCCGTTACAGGGACCGGATCGGGAACCGTACGCGGGACGTCTGTCGTAGAGGCAATTACGAATTAAGAATTGAAATTCGTAATTCGTAATTCGTAATTCATAATTCATAATTGTAGTTTAAATGAGGCTATCAATGGCTAGTACGGAAATCATGACGGTAAACATGGGACCGCAGCACCCGAGTACCCACGGGGTACTCAGGCTGGTCATAGAACTGGACGGTGAAGTCATCCAGAAGATCACCCCGCATATCGGGTTTCTTCACCGCGGTATCGAAAAACTCTCGGAACACCGAACCTATCACCAGATCATCCCGCTGACCGACCGGCTCGACTACTTGGCGCCCATGAGCAACAACCTGGGTTATGTCCTTGCAGTGGAGAAACTTCTCGGCATCACGGTTCCTGAACGGGCCGAGACCATCCGGGTGATCCTGGCCGAACTGACCCGTGTCAAGTCCCACCTGGTCTGGCTCGCCTGCCATGCTTTGGATATCGGCGCCATGACCGTCTTCATCTACGCCTTCCGCGAGCGTGAGAAGGTCATGGAGCTGTATGAGAAGCTCTCCGGCGCCCGGATGACCAGTAACTACTTCCGGGTCGGCGGGCTCTCCTCCGAACTGTACGACGGCTTCGAGAAGGATGTCCGCGAGATTCTCGACACCTTCCCCGCCTATTTCGACACCTACGAAGGGCTCCTCACCAAGAACACCATCTGGCTCCAGCGGACCATCGGCAACGGCTTCATTTCGGCGGAAGATGCGGTGGACGCCGGGATCACCGGGCCGGCTCTGCGCGGTTCAGGGGTCGACTGGGATATGCGGCGCGACAACCCCTACAGCGGCTACGAGAAGTACAAGTTCGTCGTGCCGGTGGGGGAAAAGTGCGATACCTTTGACCGGTACAAGGTTCGACTCGTGGAGATGCGAGAGTCCATCAAGATCATCGGCCAGGCAATGGCTGCTCTCAAGCCGGGGCCGATTCTCGCAGATGTTCCGCAGGTCTGTTATCCTCCCAAGGATTCCGTCTATAACACTATCGAAGGGCTCATCCACCACTTCAAGATCGCCAGTGAAGGATTTCCCGCACCGGAAGGCGAGGTCTACCAGGCTGTCGAAGCGCCCAAGGGGGAGCTCGGCTACTATCTGGTCAGTG
The DNA here is from genome assembly GCA_903857795.1 of uncultured Geobacter sp. Classification (GTDB taxonomy): domain Bacteria; phylum Desulfobacterota; class Desulfuromonadia; order Geobacterales; family CAIOGM01; genus CAIOGM01. The sequence continues at coordinate 32,336 of CAIOGM010000033.1, read as the reverse complement.
AGGGGGGGAATATGCCATACCGGATGCGCATCCGTCCCCCCTCATTCTGCAACCTCTCCGCAATCGAAAAGATGGCCAAGGGGGGGATGATCGCCGACCTGGTGGCTGTTATCGGAACCCTGGATATCGTCCTCGGTGACATCGACCGGTAGCCGACAAAAGCAGCGCTGTCAGAGATCCGAGTAAAGGAGCAGGCGCCGATGAGCCACGCAGCAGTTCAGAAGAAAAAGATCGAGGAAGCGCCGGCGGAAGAGGTAGATCTTACCGCAGCCAACGCGATCATCGACAAATATCTGACCCTTCCGGGAAACCTGATGCCGGTGCTTCAGGGTATCCAGGACGAATACGGCTTTGTCCCGCCCCCCACGGTCGCTCTGGTGGCGGAGCGACTCAATGTCTACCCCAGCCAGATCTACGGCGTGCTGACCTTTTACTCACAGTTCCACCTGAAACCGCGCGGACGCTACATCATTCGCGTCTGTGTCGGGACCGCCTGCCACGTTCAGGGGGCGGAACGGATAGTTGAGACCTTCTTCGGTAAACTCGGCATCGGACACGCCGAGACCTCGGAAGACCTCCGCTTCACCTTCGAGAAGGTTGCCTGCCTCGGCGCCTGCGGCATGGCGCCGCTGGCCATGGTCAACGACGACACGTTCGGCAAGATGACCGTCCAGAAGGTTGACGAGATTATCGCCGAATATAACCAGCGGCCCATGAAATAGCGACCCGGATCACAGAGGACATTTCAGACTATGGCTGAACATGCGGGAATCCAGATACTGATCTGCCAGGGAACCGGCGGCATCTCCGCCGGCGCCAAGAAGGTGGAGCACGAGTTTTCCAGGCTCATCGCCGAGAAAGGGATTGACGCCAAGGTCGGCAAACGCTGCGACGTGGTCAAGACCGGCTGTCGGGGCTTGTGCGCCAACGACGTTCTCGTGGATGTCATTACCCCGGAACTTGGACGGATCACTTATGATTTCGTTCAGCCCGAGGACGTGGCTGCCATCCTTGAGGAGCATATCCTCAACCACTCCCCGATTCTGAAGAAGAAGGCCAAGGACTACTATAACAAGTTCGTGGATGCCCAGATGCGGGTGGTCATGACCGGCTGCGGCCAGATAGACCCGGAGAAGATCGAGGCATACCTGGACGAGGACGGTTTCAAGGCCATAGAGAAGTGCATCAAGAGCATGACTCCGGCCCAGGTCACCGACGAGGTCAAAAAATCCGGCCTCAGAGGGCGCGGGGGGGGCGGCTTCCCCACGGGGATGAAGTGGTCCTTCTGCGCCGCCACTCCGGGCAAGCAGAAGTACATCATTTGCAACGCCGACGAGGGTGACCCCGGCGCGTTTATGGACCGTTCTATCCTGGAAGGGGACCCCTACTGCATCATCGAAGGGATGATGATTGCCGGTTACGCCATCGGTGCCACCAAGGGGTACGTCTATGTCCGGGCCGAGTACCCTTTGGCTATCGAACGGCTCCAGAAGGCGCTGGACGACTGCCGTTCAAAAAACTACCTGGGATACGACATCCAGGGGTGGGGTTTCGATTTCGACCTGATAATCAAGAAGGGGGCTGGCGCCTTCGTCTGCGGCGAAGAGACTGCTCTCATGGCGTCCATCGAGGGGGAACGCGGTATGCCGCGCCCCCGCCCGCCGTTCCCGGCGGTCAAGGGACTCTGGGGCAAGCCGACCAACATCAACAACGTGGAGACCTTCGCCAATATTCGGCACATCATCAACAAGGGGTCCGAGTGGTACGCCTCCCTTGGGACAGACACCACCAAAGGAACCAAGATCTTCGCGGTTACCGGTAAGGTAAAGCATACCGGTCTTGTGGAGGTCCCGGCGGGGATGTCGGTTCGCTCCGTCATCTACGACGTCTGCGGCGGCATTGCCAACAACCGGAAGTTCAAGGCTGTACAAGCCGGTGGTCCTTCAGGCGGTTGTATCCCATCGGAAGTGCTGGACACCCCGGTTGACTACGATTCACTCATCAAGGCTGGCGCCATGATGGGCTCCGGCGGTCTCGTCGTCATGGACGAAACCACCTGCATGGTGGACGTGGCCCGCTTCTTCCTCACTTTTACCCGGGATGAGTCGTGCGGCAAGTGCGTTCCCTGCCGGGTGGGGTTGAAGGCGATGCTGGACATTCTGGAGCGGATCACCGAGGGACGGGGCGAGCTCAAGGATATCGATACCCTCCTGGAGATGGGAAGCATTATCAAGAAGGCTTCCCTCTGCGGTCTGGGGCAGACGGCTCCTAACCCGATTCTCTCCACGGTGAAGTACTTCCGCCACGAGTATGAGGCGCACATTGTCGACAAGCGGTGTCCTTCCAACTGTTGCAAGGAACTGCTCCTCTGGAAGGTGGTGGACGCAAAGTGCGTCAAATGCGGCGCCTGCCTCAAGGCCTGCCCTTCCAATGCCATCAAGTGGCAAAAGGGCGAGGTTGCCTATCTTATCCAGGAAAACTGCACCAAGTGCAAATCGTGCTATGATGCCTGCCGCTTCATGGCCATTGAATAACAGCGATATAACGATCACGCAGTCACGAGGATAGAGGGTACGATGGTTAACCTTACGATCGACGACAAGCAGGTGACGGTGGCAAAGGACGCGACGATCTACGACGCGGCCAAGAGCGCCGGCATCAAGATCCCCATACTCTGCCACGACAAGAAACTACACCCTTTCGGCGGTTGCCGGATGTGTCTCGTGGAGGTGGAGCAGATGAAGGGGCGTCTCATCCCGTCCTGCACCACGCCGGCCACCGAGGGGATGATCGTCCGAACCAGTAACGAGGAGATCGTCAAGGCTCGGAAACTGGTGCTGGAACTGCTCCTCCTGAAGCACCCGGTGGACTGCCCGGTCTGCGATGCCGCCGGCGATTGCGATCTGCAGAACCTCACCTACGAGTACGGGGTCAGCAAGAACCCGCTATCGGACGAGAAGTTCCGCTGGGAGATCGACTACATTAACCCGCTCATCGAGCGGGACATGAACCGCTGCGTTCACTGCGGCAAGTGCGCCCGGATTTGCGATGAGATCGTCTCCTTCGGCGCCTATACCTTCATCAACCGTGGCATCGACGCCAAGATGGGGACCGCCTTCGACGGACCGTTGGAGTGTGAATTCTGCGGATCATGCGTCTCAGTCTGCCCGGTGGGTGCGCTCCTCTCACGGCCGTTCAAGTTCAAGGCCCGCTGGTGGGCCATGCAGAAGGTCAAGAGTGTCTGCTCCTACTGCGGCACCGGGTGCCAGCTCACCCTGGGGGTCAAGGACAACAAGGTCCTCACCACCATCTATGATGAGAACCAGGGATTCCATAACGGTCAGCTCTGTACACGCGGTCGCTGGGGATACCAGTTCGTCAATAGCGAGAAACGGCTCACCACGCCGCTCATCCGCAAAGGATCGGCCCTGGTTGAAGCAACCTGGGACGAGGCTCTGGCGCTGGTCTCGACTAAGTTGGGCGAAGCCAAATCGGCCGCAGCCGCCCTGGTGACTCCGCGACTCACCAATGAGGAGCTCTTTCTCTTCAAGAAACTCTTCACCGAAGGGGTCGGCTCGGAAAATCTGGATCATTCCGCCGGCTACGCCCACGCAGCGCTCACCGATGCGGCTCTCAAGGGGCTCGGCGAGGCAGCCTCTCCCTCGGTTATCGCCGACATTCAGAAGTGTGACCTGCTCCTGGTAGTCAAGAGCGACGCCTACGAGACCCACCCGGTTATCGGCTTCGAGATCAACCTGGGGGTCAAACGCCAGGGGGTCAACCTGAGGATCGTCTCCGACAAGAGCGGCAAGCTCTCCCGTCTTCCCGGTGCCCAGACTCTGCTGCATACACCGGGGAGTGAGCTCGTCCTTTTCAACACCCTGGCCAACATCATCGTCACCGAGAAACTGGTCGATGCTTCCGCCCCTCTTCTGGATGGATATGCAGCCCTGGTCACCGCTCTCTCCTCCTGCACCGTGGAGAAGGGGGCCGCAGTCACCGGACTTACCCCGGAGGCGCTCGTAGCCTTGGCAAAGGAGTATGCCGCCAGCGAGAAGGCTCTCATCCTCATGCCGCTGGGACTCGGTTACCCCGGCCACGGCTCTGCCCTGGCTCAGTCGCTCCTCAATCTGGCCATGCTGACCGGCCGGATCGGCAAGGAGGGGTCCGGCGTCCTCTTCATGGGCGAGAAGAACAACAGTCAGGGAGCCGCTGATCTGGGGATCGTCCCTGGTAAAAACGGGAAGGACGCTGCTGGAATCATCGACGGTTGCATCGCCGGAACAATCAAGGCGCTTTATCTCGTTGGCGAAAACCCGGTTGTCTCCTATCCCGACAGGAAAAAGGTTGAGGCCGCACTGTCCAAGGTCGACTTCCTCGTGGTTCAGGATCTCTTCCTCACCGAGAGCGCCGCCAAGGCCCATGTGGTGCTTCCTGCCTGCTCCTTCGCCGAGAAAGATGGGACATTTACGAGCCTCGGCCGTAATGTGCAGAAGATCACCAAGGCGATCAAGCCGGTGGGCTCCTCCAAGAGCGATTACGAAATCTTCAATAAAATCCACGCAGCGGTGACGGGTAAGCCGCTCTACGCTTCTTGCCAGGCACTCTTCACCGAGATCAGCGAATCCGTCTCTGGTTATGCCGGACTGACCTGGGCCAAACTTGGGAGCAACGGTGTCGTTCGCCCGGTTACCCTTTCGCCCAAACTGGTGCCGGTGGTTGCTCCTGCCCCGACTGCAGAAGCGGGTAAGTTCGCCCTCCTTACCGGCAGCGCCCTCAATCACTGCGGTACTCTCTCCCAGTACGGAGAAGGTCCTATGATGGTCTGCCCGGAAGGTTATGTGGAATTTGGACGGGCCGACGTGAAGAGGCTCTCTCTGGTCGAGGGGGACAAGGTCACCGTCAGCTCGACAGCGGGCTCTGTGACGCTGAAGGCGAAACTCGGGAACCGACTCTCCGAAGGGGTCGTCTTCGCACCGTACCACTTTAACGACAACTCAATCAACAGCATCGCTACCGGCGCCCCGGTCACCTGGGTAAGCGTAGCGAAGGCGAAATAGCGGAAGAGCGTACCGGGAAGCGATTTTCAGGAGTTCCGCAGAGATCCTGCGCGAACGTTAAGCAGAAATTATGAACGAGGGGAAGAGGGGCTCATGGAATACGAAATTCTAGGTTTGCCCGTATGGTATTACATCGCCATGGTGGCCAAGGTTCTGGTTGTGTTCGTCTGGGTGCTGCTGACCGTCGCCTACGCCACCTATGCCGAGCGTAAGATCATCGGTCACATGCAGGTACGACTCGGGCCCATGCGCACCGGGTGGCACGGGCTCCTCCAGCCCATAGCCGACGGACTGAAACTCTTCTTCAAGGAAGAGATCATCCCCTCGGAGGCGAGCACCTTCGCGTTTCTCGTGGCGCCGCTCATCGCCCTGGTCCCGGCGTTCATCTCCTTTGCCGTCATCCCTTTCGGAAGCACCCTGACCTTTGGGGAGTACAAAATTCCGTTGCAGATTGCCGCCTATGCCGACAAGGCCGGCAGCATCATCGACGTGAATGTCGGAGTACTCTATATTCTGGCGCTCTCCTCACTGGGGGTCTACGGCATCGTCCTTGCCGGGTGGTCGTCCAACAGCAAGTATTCGCTCCTGGGCGGGCTCAGGGCTTCGGCCCAGATGATCTCCTATGAACTGGCGGCCGGCCTGGCACTCATAACGGTCTTCATGGTCTCCGGTACCCTCTCATTACAGAAGATCGTCGCAGATCAGGCTGGTTTCGGCTGGTACGCCTGGCGCAACCCGTTCCTTTTCGCCGCCTTCATCATCTTCTTCATCTGTTCCCTGGCCGAGATCAACCGGACCCCCTTCGACCTCCCCGAGGCGGAGACCGAGCTTGTCTCCGGGTTCTGCACGGAATACTCATCGATGAAGTACGCCATGTTCTTCATGGCCGAGTACGCCAACATGATCACGGTCTGCGCCATGACGGTGACTCTCTTCCTGGGCGGTTGGCACGGCCCGTTCACTGACGCCATGCCGATCCTGTCTCCGTTCTACTTCATCGCGAAAGTTTACACCCTGATCTTCACCTGTATGTGGATCCGGGCAACCTACCCGCGGTACCGCTATGATCAGCTCATGGGGTTGGGCTGGAAGTTCTTCCTCCCCATCACCCTGGTGCTCATCGTCGGCAACGCATTCTGGATCAACGTCGTCGGAGCCGGCAACTGGCTCGGCACCCTGTTCGCCTAACCACTCTTCACGGAAGGATCGTGCCATGCTCAATGTCGCCTCGCCACTCATAAATGGTCTGAAGATCACACTCCAGCACCTCTTCAAGAAGCCGGTAACGCTACAGTACCCGACTGAACGTCCGGAAATCGGGCCCCGTTTCCGGGGACTCCATGCGCTGAACCGCTACCATGACCGATCCAAGTGCGTGGCCTGTTACCTCTGCCCCACTGTCTGTCCGGCCAAGTGCATCACCGTGGAGGCGGCGGAAGATCCCATCACCCATGACAAATACGCCTCCCGCTACGACATCGACCTGCTCCGCTGCATATTTTGCGGCTACTGCGTCGAAGCCTGCCCGGTGGACGCCGTCAAGATGACAGGGAACTTCGAATTGGCCAATTATTCGCGTGACGATTTCAACTACACGCAAGAAAAGCTTACCGACAAGCAGTAAAAGGAGCAACGATGCCAGAAATCCTGTTCTTTACCCTTGTGGCTGCCGTCGCGATCCTCTCCAGCATACTGGTGGTCGCCATGCGGAACCCGATCAACTGCGCCCTCTCGCTGATCATGACCTTCTTCTGTCTGGCGACCCTCTACGTGATGCTTGATGCTCCGTTCATGGCCGCCGTCCAGGTCATCGTCTACGCCGGAGCGATCATGGTTCTCATCGTCTTCGTCATCATGCTCCTGAACATGCGGACCGAGACCAGTAAGAATTATGTACACGGAGTGCTGGTGAGCTGCATCGTCGCGGTCCTGACCCTCTTCGTCATCAGCGGATTCCTGAAAAAGAGCCCGCTGACCGGCGAGCCCGGCTTGATGACCACGGATCTGGTGGATAAAGTCGGGCATACGGAGCTCATCGGCCGGGCGATGTTCAGCGACTTCCTCCTCCCCTTCGAGATCACATCGATCCTGCTGCTGGTGGCCATCGTCGGCTCCGTGATCCTGGCAAAGCGCAAACTCTAGTCTGAGGTGATGAAATGATAACCCTGCACCACTATCTCATCCTGAGCGGCATCCTCTTCTCCATCGGCGCCCTGGGGGTCCTGATACGGAGAAACGCCATCGTCATCTTCATGTGCGTGGAGCTGATGCTCAATGCGGTCAACCTGACCTTCATCGCCTTCTCCCGCTATCTTGGGAATATCGACGGCCAGATCTTCGTCTTCTTCGTCATGACGGTCGCCGCCGCCGAAGCGGCAGTGGGGTTGGCCCTGATGATCGCCTTCTACAAGAATCGCGAATCCATCGACGTCGAAGATATGAACATCATGAAACTGTGACCCGACCGGGTTCGTTCGTTTGTGCATTAACTTTTCAAGGAGTCCGGAATGTTTGATAATGTCTGGCTTATCCCGCTCTTACCGCTCATCGGCTTCCTGGTCAATGGCCTCTTCGGCAAGAAGATCAAGAATGAAGCGGTTATCGGCGGCATCGGCACGCTGGCGATCTTCGGGTCGTTCCTGGTGTCATGCGGCATCCTGATACAGATGATCGGCACCTCACCCGAGCATCGTGTCTTCGAGAAGGTGATCTTCCCCTGGATACATTCCGGGAACTTCAAGGCCGATATGGCCTTCCTGGTGGATCCCCTCTCAGTGGTCATGATAATGGTGGTCACCGGTGTCGGCTCCCTGATTCACCTGTACTCCATCGGCTATATGCATGGAGAAGAGGGTTTCTACCGTTTCTTCGCATATCTGAACCTCTTCTGCATGTCCATGCTCCTGCTGGTCCTGGGGAACAACCTGCTGGTGATGTTCATCGGCTGGGAAGGAGTCGGACTCTGTTCTTACCTCCTCATCGGCTACTACTTCCATAAGAAGTCGGCCGGTGACGCCGCCAAGAAGGCGTTCGTCATGAACCGGGTGGGTGACTTCGGCTTCCTGGTCGGGCTCTTCACCCTCTACTGGTGGCTCGGCTCCAACCAGAACATCTGGACCATCAACTTCATGGAGTTGAAGCAGGCGTCGCACCTCCTCCCTTACGGCGGGGTGGTCACCGTCGCCACACTCTGCTTCTTCGTGGGCGCTACCGGCAAGTCGGCCCAGATCCCGCTCTTCACCTGGCTTCCCGACGCCATGGAAGGCCCCACACCGGTTTCCGCCCTCATCCATGCCGCCACCATGGTCACCGCCGGTGTCTATATGATCGGTCGGATGAGCTTCATCTTCATCAAGTCCCCCGATACCATGATGGTCATCGCAGTGGTGGGGGCCGCAACCGCCATCTTCGCCGCTACCATCGGCACTGCACAGAATGACATCAAGCGGGTGCTGGCCTACTCCACCGTCTCCCAGCTGGGGTTCATGTTCCTGGCCATGGGGACCGGCGCCTTCGCCGCCGGAATCTTCCACCTCATGACCCACGCCTTCTTCAAGGCGTGCCTCTTCCTCGGTTCCGGTTCGGTCATTCACGCCATGCACTATGCGCTGCATCATGCCCACTCCCATGACGATGCCCAGGACATGCGGAACATGGGGGGGCTGAGAAAGGCGATGCCGATCACCTTCATCACCTTCCTGGTCTCCACCATCGCCATCGCCGGTATCCCCGGGTTCTCGGGGTTCTTCTCCAAGGATGAGATCCTCTGGCAGGCGTTCTCCAATCCCTATCACGGTGGTCTGAATATGATTCTCTGGGGAATCGGAGCCGTGGCAGCCTGCTTTACCGCTTTCTATATGTTCCGTCTGGTCTTCATGACCTTCTACGGTGACTGCCGGATTCAACCGAAGGCCAAGAGCCACCTGCATGAGTCCCCACTGGTCATCACCATTCCGCTCATGGTGCTCGGCTTCCTGGCGGCTGTGGGCGGCTACATCGGCCTTCCCAAGCTTATCGGTGAACTCTTCGGCGGCATCCCCAACTACTTCGAACTCTGGCTCGATCCGGTCTTCGAACTTGCGCAAGAGTACGGCCATACCTATGCACAGGTCGGGGGGCATCACAATGTGGCCCTGGAGTGGGGGCTTATGGGAGGCTCCGTGGTAATCGCCTTGGTGGGAATCACCATCGCCTTCACCATGTACATCAAAAACACCGAGCTTCCGGGGAAGTTCACCTCAACCTTCCCTGCGCTGCACCGTGCGGTCTATAACAAGTGGTACATCGATGAGCTTTACGACTTCCTTTTTGTCAATCCTTGCAAGGCGTTCGGTAACTTCCTCTGGAAGGGGTTCGATGTGCTGGTGGTGGACGGGATCGTCAATGGCGTAGCCGCTGTTGTCAAGGGGTGGAGTGGTGCTTTCCGCTATACGGCGACAGGTTATGTACACAACTACGCCTTCGTCATGGCAGCCGGCACGATGGCGATCCTGGGTTACTATATCTTCCGCTGATAACATCCCTCCAGGGTTTTTGAAGAAAAGGAGCAGATTCGATGGATTTCAGTCTCAGCCTGATAACCTTCATCCCGTTGGCCGGTGTGCTTCTCCTCCTGGTCATGCCGCGGAACAATGCGATGCTGAGGGGGACGGCGCTCTGCGTATCTCTCGTAGGGTTCATCGCCTCAATCTCGCTGATCTGCGAGTTCAAGCCCATCGCGGATTATCAGTTCGTGGAGAACCTCCCCTGGATCGCCGCGGGATCGTTCCAGATGAACTACCATGTGGGTATCGACGGTATCAGCCTCTGGCTGGTAATCCTGACGACCTTCATCATGCCCATCGCCATCCTCTCGACCTGGACTGCGGTCGAGGAGCGGGTGAAGGAGTATATGATCTGCCTTCTCCTCCTTGAAGTGGGGATGCTCGGCGCCTTTGTCAGCCTCGATCTCTTCCTCTTCTACATCTTCTGGGAGCTGATGCTGATCCCCATGTACTTCATTATCGGGATCTGGGGCGGGAAAAACCGTGTTTACGCGGCGGTGAAGTTCTTCATCTATACCATGGTCGGCTCGTTGCTGATGCTGATCGCCATCATGTACATCTACTTCAAGGCAGGCGCCGGTGACTTCGATATCACGCGCTTCTACAGCATCGGTCTTGACCCGGCGTCCCAGACCTGGCTCTTCCTCGCCTTTGCCCTGGCCTTTGCCATCAAGGTCCCCATGTTCCCGCTGCACACATGGTTACCGGATGCCCATACCGAGGCCCCCACGGCTGGTTCCGTCATCCTGGCGGCTGTTCTCCTGAAGATGGGAACCTACGGTTTTGTCCGCTTCGCCATGCCGCTCTTCCCAGACGCCACCGCCCGCTTCACCCCGCTCATCGCTACCCTGGCGGTCATTGGCATTGTCTACGCGTCCCTGGTAGCCATGGTCCAGGAAGATGTCAAGAAGCTTGTGGCCTACTCATCGGTAGCGCACCTGGGCTTTGTCATGATCGGTCTCTTTGCGCTCAACCAGCAGGGGATCGCCGGCGGAATGCTTCAGATGATCAACCACGGTATCTCCACCGGCGCGCTCTTCCTTATTGTCGGCTTCATCTATGAACGCCGGCATACCCGTCTGATCACCGACTTCGGCGGCCTCTCCAAGCAGATGCCGATCTTCGCCACCATCTTCATGATCGTCACCTTCTCATCCATCGGCCTCCCCGGAACCAACGGTTTCGTTGGTGAATTCCTTGTCCTCCTTGGCGGATTTGAGAGCGGACTCCGGACCTGGACGATCATCGCCAGCAGCGGCGTGATCCTCTCTGCAGTCTATATGCTCTGGATGTTCCAGCGGGTCATGTTCGGTGAGTTGACCAATCCTAAGAATCAGGTCCTCAAAGATCTGAACGCACGTGAAATAGTCATCATGGCGCCGCTGATCGTCATGATCTTTGTCATGGGGATCTATCCGACACCGTTCATCGACAAGATGAACCCGTCCATCGACAGGCTGATCGTGCAGATGAAACAGAAGCAGGTAGCCCATGTTGTGGCGCCGGTTACGGCTCCCGGCCGTGCCGGGATTCCTGCCGGCTACCCCGAGCTTCCGTCTGGCCACCCCGCCGGAGAGGCTAAGTAACTCTTAGAGAACAGCTGCTACCGTTACTGGAGGAATGATAGATGGAACTTGCACTGCCGCAGCTTAATTTTATGGCCATCATGCCCGAGACCGTGCTGTCCGTGGTCGCCATGGCGCTGCTCCTCATCAATGTCCTGGTGAAGGGCGAGGAGAAGGCGTACCTCGGCTACCTCAGCCTGGCGGGTCTTGTCGGAGCCCTCTTCAGCATCCCCTGGGGTGCGAAGATCAGTGGCTTCAGCGACATGGTCCTCCAAGACAACTTCTCGGCGTTTTTCACGGTGATCTTCATCCTCTGCGCCGGACTCACCATCCTGATCTCCGATGGCTACTTCAAGAAGGAGGGGTGCAATCACGGAGAACTCTATCCGCTGATCCTCTTCGCCACGGTGGGGATGATGTTCATGGCCAAGGCCACCGATCTGATGACGGTATTCCTTGGACTGGAGGTGCTGTCGGTAGCGCTCTATATCCTCGCCGGCTTCAATCGGGCCAACACCAAGTCCAACGAGGCAGGGCTCAAGTACTTCCTTCTGGGGGCCTTTTCCACCGGTTTCCTGCTCTACGGCATGGCCCTGATCTACGGGGCCACCGGTTCCACCAAGATCGTAAAGATTGCGGCCATGGCAGCCCAGAGCAGCGCGGTGATGAACAACCCCATGTTCCTGGCGGGGATGCTCCTCATGGCAACCGGTTTCTCATTCAAGATCGCCGCAGCCCCCTTTCATATGTGGACCCCCGATGTCTACGAGGGAGCGCCGACCCCGATCACCGCCTTCATGTCAGCAGGTCCCAAGGCCGCCGGATTTGCCGCTTTCGTGAGAGTCTTCGTCATCGCCTTCCCGACCCTCATGCCACAGTGGTCCGAGCTTCTCTGGATTCTGGCTGTCCTCACCATGACAACAGGTAACATCATCGCCCTTTCCCAGGACAACATCAAACGGATGCTGGCGTACTCCTCCATCGCCCATGCCGGTTACGCCCTGGTCGGCTTCACCGCTCATAACGCCTCCGGTGTCAGTGGAATCATGTTCTATCTGCTCACCTATACCTTTATGAACATTGGTGCCTTTGCAATCATCATCCTGGTCGGCAAGAAGGGGGAACCGAACAACAACGTTCAGGATTACGCAGGGTTCGGCGTCAAGCATCCGGTTCTTGCACTCTGTATGTCCATCTTTCTCTTCTCCCTTGCAGGAATACCGCCGACAGCAGGCTTTATTGGTAAATTCTATCTCTTCGCCGGCGCCGTCCAGGAAGGATATATCTGGCTTGCCATCATCGGTGTTCTCAACAGCGCCGCGTCAGTCTACTACTATCTGCGCGTGATGGTCTTCATGTACATGAAAAGCCCCGAAGAGGAATTCGACTGGGTCAAACTCTCTCCTGCGATCATGCTCTGTATTCTCATCGCGGTGGCCGGAGTGCTCATCCCGGGGATCATCCCCAATTCGGTGCTTAACCTGGCGACTCTGTCACTTCCGTAATGCCTTGGCTCTTCTGATGCACAAAAAGGCCCTCCCGCAAAAATCGGGAGGGCCTTTTGTGTCAACGGGAACAGCTGCTGTGAAACCTAAATTCTTGTGAGAAGAGGAGAGGTCATGATAAAGCCGCATTTTGCCGTGACGGTCATCAGTAAAGACCGCCCCGGGATCGTTGCCGACACGGCAGAGGTCCTGTTACGACTCGGCTGCAACGTTGAGGATTCCAGCTGTACCATGCTGGGGGGTGACTTTGCCATGATCCTCACCGTCTCGCACCCGAAGCCTTTTCCGAAGAGCAGGTTGGTTGACGAATTCCGGCATCTCCATGAATCGGCAGGGCTCGTGGCGCATATCCGGAGCCTCAGTGAGGAGGAGATCAAACTGAGCCCCCCTGCTGGAGAGCTCTGTCTCATCTCGGTCTATGGCGCCGATCGTCCCGGGATCGTCTACCGGGTGACTCGCGAACTGGCCGATCGACGGGTCTCCATTACCGACCTTAATACCAGGCTCGTCGGTACCGAAACGGAACCACTCTATGTGATGATGCTGGAGGCGTACCTCCCAGAGGGGATGTCAGTGGAGGATGCGGAACTGCTGTTGGCCGGGCTCCGCGGGGAGCTTAACGTGGAGATCGGGGTGCGCGCCATTAACCCCGTGTCGCTCTGACCGATGCCGGTACGAACGATACTGCAGTTTCCTCACCCGTTGCTGAAGAAGATGTGTCGCCGGGTTGAGCGGATCGACTCGGAGATTCTGGAGCTCGTTGCAGACCTGCTCGATACAATGCGTAGTGGACCCGGCTCCGTGGGGGTGGCAGCGCCTCAGATCGGCGCCTCCTTGAGGCTCTGCGTGGTGGACGTCTCCATGAGCAAGCTCGGGCGAGAGTCAAACCACGGTCTTCTCGTGCTCATCAACCCGGAGATTCTTCTGGGTGAAGGGAGCGCCACCATGCGTGAGGGGTGTATGAGCATTCCTGATTATACTGGGGACGTGGAACGGTCCACACTGATTCGTCTTAGCTATACCGACGCACATGGAGAGCAGCAGGAGCTTGAGTCGATGGGGTTTGAGGCGGTGGCTATCCAGCACGAGATGGACCATCTTGACGGCGTCCTCTTCCTCGACCGGATCGCTTCGCTCAAGAGCGGTTTGTTCCGGCGCAAGAGGTATCGCTGATCCGCCGGGGGATCACTTTCCGCAGCGGAGCAGCTTGGGGCCGTCAGTAAACAGAACGTCCATCTTGTTGCCCACCACCATGGTCACGATTCCGAGACCGAATGTTGAATGTCTCACCACTGTATCCTTGGCGAATTTACCGGACATGTCATACTCTTTTACCTTGTCTTCGTCCTTCCCAGCGAGAGCCGCTTCCCACTGTTCGTGGTACCGTGGGGCGGTATCTTTCTCTTTCCTGGCCGCGGCCGGGGAGCTGCTCCGCTCCTTGGGCGCGGCCGCACGACGGACCACAGGGCTCTTCTCCTCCTTGGGCGCATGGTAGTTATGCTCACCGCCGCAGGTGTTGCACTTCACCCGCGCGACGCGACCATCAACCATGGCGACGATGGTGTGGTTGGTAAGGGCGCGGCAGCGGGTGCAGTTGGCGTCGAGGATGTCTCCGGCTGATTTAACTCTGACATTCATGGGGTACATCCTTTGGGGGGGTGCTTTAGAATACGAAGGCCACGGATAGCCGTGGCCTGTATGGTACTTCATCCCTTATATCATGGTTGCACCGTTACGACAAGCGACTCGCCCAACATCCTGGACTCATTTTGGGCATTTCTTCCCCAACGCCGTTTCTCGACAGATTCGGCCGTGGTCGTTCACTCTTTTTTCGTGAACGGCTCAATATCCGCCGGTTACGGGATAAAAGACACTTTGTGCTTGATACTGTTCAGGTTATCACTATAATGACCCTTTCTTTTCCTCCCGGAGCAGGGACGCGCACGAGGTAGCATGGCAGACACGGAGCGAACGATGCAGCAGCTGATTGAAAAAGCCAACACACTGATAGAGGCGTTGCCGTATATCCGGCGGTTCGCCGGCAAGACCATCGTCATTAAATACGGCGGTCACGCCATGTCAGACGAAGCGCTCAAGGAGTCTTTCGCCCTGGACGTGATCCTCCTGAAGTCTCTGGGGATCAACACGGTCATCGTCCATGGCGGCGGCCCCCAGATCAACGAGACCCTGAAACGGTACGGGATTGAATCCCGGTTCATCAAGGGGATGCGAGTTACCGACGCCGACACCATGAGTGTGGTGGAGATGGTTCTCGTGGGACAGGTCAACAAGGAGGTGGTCGGTTACCTCAATCAGCACGGTGGCCGGGCCGTCGGACTCTCCGGTAAAGACGGGAACCTGCTCCTCTGCAAGAAACTCCGGGAAGAGATCCGGCACGAAGACGGGACGGTGGAGAAGATCGATCTTGGTTTTGTCGGGGACGTGGTCAAGGTCAATACCGACCTGATCCGGACCCTGGAGAACGGCAAATATATTGCGGTCATCGCTCCGGTTGGGGTCGGTACGGAGGGGGAGTGTTACAACATCAACGCCGATCTGGTGGCCGGTCGTGTCGCCGCGGCGCTCAACGCCGAGAAGCTTATCCTCCTCACCGATGTGGCGGGGGTCAAGGATCAGGCCGGCACGCTCCTTTCCAGTATCGCCGTCTCCGATCTTCATCGGCTCATTCAGGAAGAGGCGATAACCGGCGGCATGATTCCCAAGGTCACCTGCTGCGCGGATGCTCTTCGCGAAGGGGTGAAGAAAGCCCATATTATCGACGGCCGGGTCCGGCATGCGGTACTACTGGAGATGTTCACCGACGTGGGCGTCGGGACGGAGATACAAAAATGAACTCAGCAGAGTGGATAGCCAAGTCTGACAAATACATCATGAAGACCTACGGACGGTACCCCATCGTCCCGGTGCGTGGTGAGGGTTCGCTCCTCTGGGATGCCGATGGCAAGCGTTACCTGGACTTCCTGGCAGGGGTGGCGGTGAATAACCTGGGGCACTGCCATCCGAAGGTGGTGGCTGCCTTGCAGAAACAGGCGGCAGAGCTGATCCACTGCTCCAATTATTATCAAATCCCCAGCCAGATAGAGCTGGCCGAGCTCCTCTGCGCCCACTCCTTTGCGGATAAGGCGTTCTTCTGCAACAGCGGGGCCGAGGCCAATGAGGCCGCCATCAAGCTGGCCCGAAAGTACAGCAGGGAAAAATATGGCCCTGAGCGGTATGAGATCATCACCGCGGCTGACTCGTTCCACGGCAGGACCATGGCCACCGTCTCCGCCACCGGCCAGGAGAAGGTTCAGCGCTTCTTCGATCCGCTGCTGCACGGCTTCAAGCACGTTCCCTTCAACGACGCAGCTGCCCTGGAGCGGGCGATCTCGCCTGTCACCTGCGCCGTCATGCTGGAGCCGATCCAGGGGGAGGGGGGGGTAAACATCCCCTCCCGTAGCTATCTTCAGGAGGTGAGAGAACTTTGCGACCGGCACGGACTCATCCTGATCCTGGATGAGGTCCAGGTGGGGATGGGCCGGACCGGAAAGCTCTTCGCCTATGAACATTTCGGTATCACCCCGGACATCATGACTCTGGCCAAGGCCCTGGCCGGCGGTGCTCCCATAGGGACCATGCTGGCCCGGGACGAGTTCGCCGCGGCCTTCACCCCCGGTACCCACGGCTCGACCTTCGGTGGCAATCCTCTGGTTTCGGCGGCAGCGGTGGCGACGATCAGGGCCATCTTGGAGGAGGGGCTTCTCAACCGGGCCGAGGAGATGGGGGAGTATCTCCTGGGCGAGCTTGAGGCGCTGCAGAGAAAGTACCCCTTTGTCCTGGAGGTCAGGGGGATCGGCCTGATGATCGGCATGAACCTCTCCATCCCCGGCGGTGATATCGTCAAGAAGGGGCACGACCGGGGGGTTCTCCTTAACGTTACCCACGACACGGTGCTTCGCTTCGTCCCGGCCTTGACCGTGAGCAAGCAGGAGGTGGACGAGATGATCGGGATTCTGGACGGGATATTGTCCGAGATTTGAAAGGATATATCATGAATAAACATTTTCTGGCGCTGCACCAGTTTACCCGCGAAGAGCTGGACGATCTTTTTGTCTTCACCAAGGAGTTAAAGGCGAAGCAGAAGCAGAGGATTCCACACCGTCACCTGGAGGGGAAGAGTATTGCTCTGATCTTCGAGAAGGCATCCACCAGGACGCGCATCTCCTTTGAAGTCGGGGTGTTCCAGCTTGGCGCCCAGCCGCTCTTCATTTCCACGGGCACCTCTCAGATGGGGCGGGGTGAACCGATACGGGACACGGCGCGGGTCATCTCCCGCTACTGTGACGGGGTGATGATCCGGACCTATGGTCAGGAGACCATCGAGGAGTTCGCCCGCTACAGCACGGCGCCGGTTATCAACGGCCTCACCGACCGCTTCCACCCGTGCCAGGTCATGGCCGATCTCTTCACGGTCATCGAGCAGAAGGGGGGGTATGAAGGGTTGAAGTTCGCCTGGGTGGGGGACGGCAACAACATGGCAAACAGCTGGATCGAGGCGGCGGCCATCTTCGGTTTTGAGCTGACCCTGGCCTGCCCCAAGGGGTACGAGCCGGACGCCACGGTGCTGGCATGGGCAAGATCAAAGGGGACGACGCTGATTACCCTCACCGACGACCCCCATGAGGCGGTGCGGGACGCCGATGTCATCAACACCGATGTCTGGGCCAGCATGGGGCAGGAGGCGGAGCAGAAGATCCGGGAGATAGCCTTTACCGGTTTTCAGGTCAATGAAGGACTGCTTGACGGCGCCAAGGGGAACTGCATGGTCCTCCACTGTCTCCCGGCACACCGTGGTGAGGAGATAACCGACGACGTCATCGAAGGCTCCCACTCGGCGGTCTGGGATGAGGCTGAGAACCGCCTCCATATCCAGAAGGCGATCATGGCGTGGCTCATGGAGTAGCAGGGGGCAGGAGCCCATCGGCGACAGGTGACCCATGGAAATCAATCCCGTCAGGCCGGTACAACTGGAGACACCGCAGGGACGAGGACAGGTCGCGGCTCGTCCTGCCGGCCCCGTTCATGGCTACAGCACCCCCACCATGGTCGATGCAGTGGATGACTTCTCGCTCACCCTGCTGCTGAAGATGGCCGATGCGGCCCTGGCGGGGGGGAATTCGGCAACGGCCCTCGAGCAGTATGTCCGGCTGTTACAGTATGAGCCGGATAACGTCCGGGCGCTCTATGGCAAGATCCTGGCCGAGGCAGGGCAATCACCGGCCAATCTGAAGGAGAGCCTGGGGAAGCTGGAGCTTCTCCTGAAAAGAGTCCCCGATGCGGAGCGGGAGAGTCTGTTGGCCCGGGCTGGGGAGGACATCGTCGCCCTGGGGAAGAAGGTCGAGGTTGAGGCTCTGGCGACGCTGCTGAAGGAAATCACCCCGCTGAGCTATGGCCAGTTCGCGGAGCGGATGGAGCAGGTGCTCCAGCTCTACCAGAACGGTGCGCTCCTGTTGCCGACCCGTGAGGGGACACTGATGGCCATGATCGCCGCTGCGGAGCGGCTCATGGCGCCCCAGCGCGACCAGAAGAGCGGCAAGAGGTTCTATCCCTCGGAGGGGATCTACGAGAAGGGGAAGAGGTGGCTGCAGAGGGCACGGGAGCTGCTCAAAAAGAGCTTCCCCAGCCGGTTCAAGCGGCTCCTCCTCTACAAGAAGTACCAGACCTGCTTCATTGCCACCGCCGCATGGGGCGATTCCGAGGCTGAAGAGGTCATGGCGTTGCGCGCCTTTCGGGAGCTCTATCTCCGGAACAACCCGCTGGGGCGACGGTTCATCGTCCTCTACTACCGCCATGGCGGGACCATCGCGGGGTTGATTGCGGAGAGCAGTATTCTGAGGATGGTGGTACGCGGACTCCTCTCCCCGTTCCTCTGGGGGATAAGGTTGCTGCCGGGAATGAGGATGAGGCGTTTCAGGTATATTTTCTGAAGCCGTGAGCAGGTCCTGTGGTACAGGGAGCCGATCCATGAAACCACTTGCCGAGATCAAATCCATTATCGCAGAGCACAAGCCTGAACTGGCCGATACCTATGGCGTGGCAGAGATCGGCGTCTTCGGTTCGGTGGCACGGGGTGAGGCGCGGGATGACAGCGATCTGGATATCCTCGTGGAGTTCAACCGGCCGGTGGGGCTTATGAAATTCATGGACCTTGAGTTTTACCTGGAAGAGCTTCTTGGAGTCTCTAAAGTCGATCTGGTAACCAGGAAGGGACTCAAGCCTTTTATCGGAAGGATCATCCTTCAAGAGGTCCAGTATGTCTGAAAAGCGGGAACTTCGAGACTATCTCGCCGATATGGTCGAGTCTGTACGCGATGCCCCGCAATTTACGGCACAGATGAATTACCTGGAGTTTTCCGGAGATCGGAAGACTGTTTACGCGGTAACCCGATCTTTTGAAATTCTCGGTGAAGCGACAAAAAATATTCCGCCTGACGTTCGAGAACGCTATCCGGAACTGCCATGGCGTAAGATGGCCGGAATGAGGGACGGGCTCATTCACGGCTAATTCGGCGTCGACCTGGAGACCCTCTGGGATGCTGCCCGCAACGATGCCCCTGAAATCGAACGGTTGCTGACTCAGATTGTCTGCGACTTTCTGTCTACTCAACAATAAAGGAGAATCAGATGGCCAAAAAAGAAGTCAAGAAGATCGTCCTCGCCTATTCCGGCGGGCTCGACACCTCCATCATCCTCAAGTGGCTGAAGAACGAGTACGGCTGCGAGATGATCGCCTTCTCCGCCGACCTGGGGCAAGGGGACGAACTGGATCCGGTCCGGGAGAAGGCGATCGCCACCGGCGCGGACAAGGTCTACATCGACGATCTGAAGGAAGAGTTCGTCCGCGACTTCGTCTACCCCATGTTCCGGGCCAACGCCATCTACGAGGGGCACTACCTCCTGGGGACCTCCATCGCCCGGCCGCTCATCGCTAAAAGGCAGATGGAGATCGCAGCGCTGGAGGGGGCCGATGCCGTCTCTCACGGCGCCACGGGGAAGGGAAACGACCAGGTCCGCTTCGAATTGGGTTATTATCATTTTGACCCGGCTATCACGGTCATCGCCCCCTGGCGGGAGTGGAAGCTGAACAGTCGTCAGGCACTTATTGCCTACGCCAAGAAGAATGATATTCCGATTCCCATCACCAAGAAGCGCCCCTGGTCCAGCGACAGAAACCTCCTCCATATCTCCTTCGAAGGGGGAATCCTGGAGGACACCTGGGCCGAGCCCCCCGAGGATATGTACGTCCTCACCAACTCTCCGGAAAAGGCTCCCAACAAGGCCCAGTTCGTGGAGATCGAGTTCGAGAAGGGGAATGCCGTGGCGGTGGACGGGGTCCGGATGACCCCCGCCGAGCTCCTGGCTCACCTGAATACTCTTGGCGGCACGCACGGTATCGGCCGGGTGGACCTGCTGGAGAACCGCTCCGTGGGGATGAAATCCCGTGGTGTTTATGAGACTCCCGGCGGCACCATCCTCCGGGAAGCCCACAGCGCGGTGGAGCAGATCACCATGGACCGGGAGGTGATGCGGATTCGTGATTCTCTCATCCCCCAGTACGCCTGGATCGTCTATGCCGGCTACTGGTTCTCGCCGGAGCGGAGGATGCTTCAGACTCTCATCGACGACTCTCAGCAGACGGTGAACGGTGTGGCGCGGCTGAAGCTCTACAAGGGGCATTGCCGCACCGTGGGGCGCAAGTCCGAGACCGACTCCCTCTTCAACCTGGACTTCGCCACCTTCGAGAAGGATCAGGTCTACAACCAGGCCGACGCCGAAGGGTTCATCAAGATCAACTCCCTGAGGCTGAGGATTCAGTCGCTCATGAAGGGACAGAAGTAGCTATAATCTCCCCTGTGTAGTCCAAAAACAGAGAAGGGGACACGCCGTGGGTGTGTCCCCTTCTCTGTGGTGCTACTTCAACACCGGTCTGGGGGTTGCCCTCGGGGAGGATCGGGTACTCAACTTTCGGCCGGACTCTACTAATTTCGGCAGCAATTTCTACGGGACAAGACGGTTGACGGTATGTATAATCCACCACGTTAAGAAAGATTTTTCATCGTACAGGAGGCTGCATGATTCCCCTGCGCAGCAACATCGCCGGGATGAAAGGGTATATCCCCGGGTTTCAGCCCAAGGAGCCCGATTACATCAAGCTGAACACCAATGAGAACCCCTATCCGCCGTCACCCGCCGTCATCGAGGCGATCCGGGCGGAAGCCGGAGAATCCCTGCGCCGGTATCCGGACCCGTCCAGCAGGCTGGCGAGGGAGGAGGCCGGCCGTCTCTATGGCTTTGATCCCGACTGGATCATCATGGCCAACGGTTCCGACGAGCTGTTGAATAATCTCATCCGGGCCTTTGCCGGGGAGGGGGAGGAGATCGCCTACATCCACCCCTCCTACTCCTATTACGCCACCCTGGCGGAGATCCAGGGGGCCCGGATCCGGACCTTTGGTCTCACCCCTGATTTCCGGATCGACGGTCTGCCGGAGCGGTACACGGGAAAGCTCTTCTTCCTCACCACCCCCAATGCGCCGCTGGGGTTCTCCTTTCCACTCCCCTTCATCGGAGAGTTGGCAACGCGGTGCGACGGGATGCTGGTGGTTGACGAGGCCTATGCCGACTTTGCCGACGGCACTGCCCTCGACCTGGTCCGCTCCCATGAGAATCTGGTGGTGACCCGGACCCTCTCAAAGAGCTACTCTCTGGCGGGGATGCGCCTGGGGCTGGCCATCGCCCGGCCTCAGGTGATCGCCGCCCTGGACAAGATCCGCGATCACTACCACCTTGACCGGCTGGCCCAGGTCGCCGCTGTGGCAGCCCTCCACGATCAGGAGTACTTCCGGGAGTGTGTGCGGAAGATCAGGGAGACGCGGGAGTGGTTCTCTACCGAACTGCGGGCCATGGGGTACCAGACCATCCCGTCGGAGGCGAATTTCGTCTTCGTCTCGCCGCCGGACCGCGACGGCGGCCGGATCTATGAGGGGCTCTTCGGTCGGAAGATCCTCGTCCGGTACTTCACCGATCCACTCCTCTCCCATGGACTCCGGATCTCCATCGGCAGCCGCCTGGAGATGGAGGCGACCCTCACGGCGTTGCGCGAGATCGGCTAACCCTGTCATGATTTGTGAGGAGCTTACGTGAATCGGGAGCAGAGTGGCTACGACCGGCGGGCGGTGGTCAGGATCGTCGTAATCTATGCGCTCTTCAGCAGCGTCTGGATCTACGGTTCAGACAGCCTGTTGGGCAGCCTGATCAGTGATCCGAAAACGCTGACGCAGCTGGCCATTGCCAAGGGGCTGCTGTTCATCCTCTGCACGTCGGCGCTCCTCTATCAGCTCATCAGCCGTTATTCTACTCATCAGAGGCGGTTCGAGTTGGAACTCCGCCGCTCCCACGACATCGTCGACCGGATGCAGGCGGGGTTATACGTCTACCACCTGGATGACCCTGCCGATGACCGCTCTCTTCGCCTGGTCACCGCCAACCCCGCATCGGCAAGGAATATTGGTCTTCCCATCGAAGAGATTATCGGCCGCTCCATTGACGAGCTCTTCCCCCGATTAAGAAAGGATGGTATCCCCCGGCGTTTTGCCGAGGTCGTCCGGAGCGGGGAAGGATTCGAGGTGGGGGCCTTCGGCTACGAAGACCAGCGTTTCGGTCTGAGGTTTTACACATTCAAGGTCTTTCCACTTCCCGGTTCCTGTGTGGGGGTCCTGTTCGAGGATGTCACGTCCAGGAGGCTGGTGGAGGAGCAGCTGCGGTCCAGCGAGGAGCAGTTCCGCACCCTCTGCGACTCCTCCCCCATGGGGATCTTCAAGGCCGACTGTCACGGGAACAACACGTACAGTAACCGGCGTTGGGAGGAGATCTCGGGACTGTCGGCCCAGGAGAGCCTGGGGCAGGGATGGTGCAGGGCCATCCATCCTGATGAGCAGGAAAAGACGGTCATCGCCTGGAATGAAGCCGCGTCGACGGGGCGGAGAATGGAGCTGGAGAGTCGCTACCTGACTCCGCAGGGAAAAACCGTCTGGGTCCGGGTTCTGGCCACTCCCATAACGGGCCCGGATAGAGTGATCACCGGGTATGTGGGGACGGTGGAGGATGTCACCGAACTTCGTCGGGCCCGGGACGAGCAGCTGAAGAGCCTGAAGCTGGAATCGCTGGCCGTATTGGCAGGAGGGATCGCCCATGATTTCAACAACATTCTCATGGCTATCACCGGTAATATCTCCCTGGCCCGTATGCAGAGACATTACACGGAGCTGCTGATGGAGCGGCTGGCGGATGCCGAAAAAGCTGCCACCCGCGCCAAGGGGCTCACCCGGCAGCTCCTCACCTTTGCCCGAGGAGGAGAGCCGGTCAAGAGGATCACCGAACTGAAAGGGGTATTGAGGGAAGCTGCAGGATTTGCGACTCACGGCTCATCTCTGCCGTGCGAATTCCTCCTGGCGGATAATCTCCTTCCGGTGATGGCCGATGAAGGGCAGTTGGGTCAGCTGTTTCATAACCTGGTGATCAACGCGGTTCAGGCGATGCCCCATGGTGGGACGATCACCATCCGGGCGGAAAACTTCAGCTCTCCCACAGGTAAACCGTTCGTCAGGATCTCCGTGGTCGATACGGGGATCGGGATTCACGAGTCGGAGCAGCAGCGGATCTTCGATCCCTACGTCACCACCAAGGAACAGGGGAGCGGCCTGGGTCTGGCGATTTGTCACTCCATCGTGGAGAAACATGGCGGGACAATCGATCTGGAGTCGGCGCCGGGGAAGGGGAGCACATTCTATGTCACACTTCCAGCCCTGGAGCTGAATGGGGAGAAGCCGCCGGAGATGGGGTGATAATCCCGTACGTCTCCTCCTGCCACCCCAACAGGTCGAGGAGGCGGGAAAACGTCTCGTCCAGCGGCGCGGTTATCGTCAGCCTTTCTCCCGTTGCCGGGTGCGGGACGGTCAGCGCCAGGGCGTGCAGAAGGAGCCGCGAGCTGGCGAACTCCTCCCGGAAGCGGCGGTTGTGGGCGCCGTCACCGTGGGTCGTGTCGCCGATGACGGGATGGCTCAGGTGCTTGAAGTGGCGGCGGATCTGGTGTTTGCGCCCGGTCAGGGGGCGGACCTCCACCAGTGAGTAGCGGCTGGTCGGGTGGGAACCGGAAGGGTAGGGGAGTTCCGTCGTGGCGACTCTTCGAAACGAGGTGATCGCCTCCTGTGCTCCCTTGTCCCCCCTGGCGCGTCGGTCGGTCATCCGGTCCTGCTCCTCCACCAGGGGATAGTCGATGAGACCGTCATCGGGGCTCCTCCCCCGGACCACGGCCAAGTACAGTTTCTCAACCTGACGGCTGGCAAAGGAGTTGCAGAGGAGAGTGGCTGCTTCCGGGGAGAGGGCAAAGAGGAGGAGACCGGACGTGGGGCGATCCAGGCGGTGCACCGGATAGACACGCCGGCCGATCCGGTCACGGGTCAGCTGCAGGGCCGACAGGGTCTCGCGCCGATCCACGGCGCTCCGGTGGACCAGGAGCCCGGCAGGCTTGGTGACGGCCACCAGATGATCGTCAAGAAAGAGGATTTTCACCGCACCCCCCATAACCTTGAACCTTGAACCTTGAACCTTGAACCTTGAACCCAGAACCCCGAACCTAGAATCGAATCCCCTTCAAAAACTCAATCAGGCAGTCATTGAAGGCGCCGGGATTCTCCAGGTTGGCCATATGCCCGGCCCGGGGGATGATGCAGAGCCTGCAGCCAGGAATCCCTGCGGCGATCTCCCGTACCTTCTCCGGTGGCGCCGCCTTGTCCTCTGCTGCGGCGATGGCCAGCGCCGGGAGGGTGAAGTTGCCGAGGAACTGGGTGTAATCCTGCCGTTCCCGCATGGCGAGGAGTCCCCCGGCCAATCCTCGGGAGTCTGTCCCGGTCATCCAGCCATAGACCTCCCCCACCAGTTTCGGCCGCTCGGTCAGGCTCTCCCCGGCAAAGAGGATCTGCTCGAAGGATTCGGCGATGGCCTGGGGCCCGAATTTCATGACCTCCTGGGCCAGGAGGAGCCGCTGCGCCTTCCCCGCGGAATCGTCGGCATGGGCGCGGGTGGTGATGAAGCAGGCGCCGGAGAGCCGTTCGGGGTAGCGGTCCAGGAGATTGAAGAGGACGTACCCCCCCATGGACATCCCCCCGACCACCGCCCTGTCGATCTCCAGATGGTCCAGGAGTTCGACGACATCATCGGCAAAGAGATCGATAGAGTAGGGGCCGTCCGGCGCGTCACTCTCTCCGAAGCCGCGCAGGTCCGGAGCGATGAGTCGAAAGCCGGCCTCCGGGATGCAGTTGAACTGCGGCCGCCACATTTTCCGGCAGAGGGGGAAGCCGTGGATGAGCAGCAGGGCCGGACCGCTCCCGCGATCATCATACGCCATGGATATCCCGTTTATGACTGCATTCATGTCAACGCTCCTCTCGAACCCTCAGCTTCCCGCCCACACCCAAATAACTCAAAACATAGAACCCTGAACATAGAACATAGAACATAGAACATAGAACCCAGAACCTAAGCCTTGAGCATGATGAATCCCATCTGGCGGCCGGTAACGCCGTTGTCGCGGCGGTAGGAGAAGAAGAGCTCGGGGGTGCAGGAGACGCAGTGGGGGGCAACCTGGATGTTCTGTTCCACCAGGCCGGCATCGCGCAGCTGCGCCACGGTGGCCCCGGAGAGGTCGAGTCGCCACTTCCCGTCGCCGGCGGGGGCCGCAAAACGTTCGTACCCCCCTTCCTGGCTTCGGAACGCCTCCAGAACAGGGAGATCCACCTGGTAGCAGCAGGGGCTGATGGCCGGACCGACGGCGGCGAGAATCCGGGCCGGATCGGAGCCGAAGAGCTCAACCATCGCCGCTATCGCCTTGCCGCTGATGTTTCCGGCGGTCCCCTTCCACCCGCCATGGAGCGCGGCTGCGACCCTTTTCTCCGGGTCAAGGAGGAGTAGCGGAACACAATCGGCCACGCTGACCGCGATCATGACCTCAGGCTGGTTGGTGATGATGCCGTCGCACTCCAGGCGCTGAAAATGGTGGTAGTCGGGATTGGGAGAGTCGATCACCAGGAGGTCGACTCCGTGAACCTGGGTGACGGCCACGAACCGTTCCGGGCTGCCGCCGAAGGCATGGACCAGGAGGTGCCGGTTCCCTTCCACGTTGTGAGAGAGGTCAAGGGTCGTCGTCCCCAGGTTCAGCGAGTTGTAGGGGGGGCGGGAGACCCCTTCGTGTCGGGTCGTGAAGCCGTGGGACGAGATCCCTGCTGCGGTGAAGAGTTCCGGCTCAAGGTAGTGGACCTTGGCGGCTTTGGTCGGTTTCATGGTTGCTCCTTACGCTACGGGGACGGGGCACGCACCCTGTAATTCGAATTGTCAGCTCAGCGGAGAGAGAGCCGGTTCGGTCCGCTGCGCCTGCGGTTCAAGATAGTCGACGATCCGCTGCATATCCTCGGGGAGCGGGGTCGTGAACTCCAGGTAGCGGCCATCGCTGGGGTGGATGAAGCCGAGGGTCATGGCGTGGAGGGCCTGGCGGCCCAGCTGGCTGATCAACTTCTTGAGTTTTGGGTCGGAGATCGAGATCAGTCGGCCGCCGCCGCCGTAAATCTCGTCCCCCACCAGCTGATGCCCCTTCTCCGAGAGATGAACCCGGATCTGGTGGGTCCTTCCGGTCTCCAGTCGGAGTTCCAGAAAGGTCAGCCGTTCGTACCGCTCCAGGACCTTCCAGCGGGTAACCGCCAGCTTGCCGTACCGCGCGCTGCTGGACATCCGCTTCCGGTCCACCGGATGGCGGCCGATGGCCGATTCGATCCGTCCGCTCTCCTCCTTGGGCGCACCGAAGACGAGAGCCCGGTAGAGCCGCTTCACGCTGTGGAGCCGGAACTGCTCCGCCAGTGACTGGTGAGCCCGGTCGTTCTTGGCCGCCACCAGGATGCCGGAGGTGTCCTTGTCGATCCGGTGGACGATCCCCGGTCGCAGTTCACCGCCGATCCCCGAGAGATCGCCACAGTGCCCCAGAAGGGCGTTTACCAGGGTGCCGCTGCTGTTCCCCGCCCCCTGATGGACCACCATGCCGGCCGGCTTGTTGATGACCACCAGGTCGGAGTCCTCGTAGAGAATCTCCAGGGGAATCTCCTCGGCCATCGGTTCCGCCGGCACAGGAGGGGGGACGGTGACGCTGATCTCTTCGCCCCCCTTGAGCTTGAAGGACGCCCGTTCCTGCCGACCGTTCACCGTCACGCGCCCCTCTTCGATGAGCCGCTGGACCGTCGAGCGGCTCATCTCCGGGAGTTCGCCACAGATCACCAGATCCAGCCGGGAAGAGGTTGCCTCATCAGATGCGGTAAAAATTGTTGTCATTGGTGGCCCACACATAAAGAAGGCGCGGTTTTCGAACCGCGCCTTGTCAGATCAAAGGTTTCGGAAGGTTACCAGATGGGGGATTCTATCTTTCCGGCACGCTTGATCAGGACGTCGACGATGGCGATGTCGTAGAGGTTGGACGCGGCAAGCTCCGGAACTACCCTCAGAGAAAAGTGCTGCCGCCCCTCTTCGAGCTCATTGCCGAGGAGATCGAAGATGCAGTCGGTCTTGATTCCCCGCTCCACCGTTTCCCTGTTGTAGATGGCGATGTCGGAAATGATGGCGCGGGCCAAGCGGCGTGCCTGCTCGGGAGTATCGATAATGTGCATGAAGGACTCCATCTGCCCGTTCCTGCCAATTCAGGTGTCAGACATACTAGCAGAAACTGCGCACAAAGTTAATGCAAATTCGCTCTCCCCGTCTCTCTCTTTCCCTCCCTTTACCTCAACCTCAACCTTTACCTGTTTTTTCTGTTTCAACGCATGGTGAAGGCGAAGTAGAGGCTCGTCTTCCCCCGTCGGATGAGAAAGGCGACGGCGCCTCGCTGCTCGGCCTGCTGCATGGCGGCGGTATAGTCACCACGGTTCATGACCCGCTTCTGGTTGATGGACTGGATGATGTCGCCTGGTTTGATCCCCCCGTCGGCGGCGCTGCTCCCCTCCTCCACATCGGTCACCAGTACCCCGGTCAGCCCGCGCCCCTGCTGGTTCTGGGGGAGTTCCTCCACGGAGAGCCCCAGCCAGTTCCCCACCGGGACCGATTCGGGGCGATTTGCGGCGGCGGTGGCATTATCTGCGTTGCCGACGGTAACGGAGAGAGTCAGCGGTTTCCCCTCCCGGACCAGATCGACGCTCACACTCCTGCCGACGGGAACCTCCGCCACGATGAGCTGCAACTGCTTGGAATCCCTTATTTCCTTGCCGTCGAACCGGGTGATGACGTCCCCCTGCTTGAGACCGGACCTGGCGGCCGGCGAACCGGAGATCACATCGCTGATGAGGGCGCCGCCGCTCTTCTTGAGTCCGAAGGAGTCAGCCAGCGCCGTGGTGACCGGTTGGATGGAGACCCCCAGCCATCCCCGGGCTACCTTCCCCTTCTGCATGAGCTGGCTGATAACGTTTTTGGCCATGTTCACGGGAATAGCGAAGCCGATCCCTTGACCCGCCGCTACGATGGCGGTATTGATCCCGACCACCTCACCGTGGATGTTGAGGAGCGGGCCTCCCGAGTTTCCCGGATTGATGGAAGCATCGGTCTGAATGAAGTCCTCGTAGGTCTCGATCCCCATGCCGGAGCGACCGGTGGCGGAGATGACCCCCACCGTCACGGTCCGGTCCAGGCCGAAGGGGTTGCCGATGGCGATGGCCCACTGCCCCACCTGGAGCTTGTCCGAGTCACCGAGAACTGCCGTGGTCTGGAGCGGCTCCCTGGAATCGATCTTGATCACCGCCAGGTCGGTCTTTTGGTCGCTCCCCACGATCCTGGCGTTGTAGACCTTGTCGTTGGCGAGCGTTACCTGGATCGACTCGGCATCCCGTACCACATGGTCGTTGGTGACGATGTACCCCTCCTTGTTGATGATGAATCCGGATCCCAGGCTCTTGTCCCGCTTGAATTGGGGGCCGCGGGGGGTGCGATTGCCGAAGAAGTCGTCGAAGAAGGGGGAGAATTCCAGCATGGGACGGGTCATCTTCTTCTTGCTGACTGTGGAGATGTTGACCACCGAGGGGGTCACCTCCTTGACCAGGTTGATGAACGCCTGCTGGGTTGCCAGCATATCCTTGGGAACTTCCTTTACCGGAGCCTCCACCGTTCCCTTGCGCCCCGACTCGTTGAAGAGTGTGCCGGAATCCTTCTTCTTGCACCCCGGCAGGGAGGCGAGGGTGGTGACTATCAGGAGGAGTGCTATCGTAAATCGTTTCGCCATGATCGACCTCACTGTGAATGCTCTGTCTGAAGAGAGTGGAAGGGTATCCAATATTTGTAGCATAGTCAATCTGTTCATCACCATGTGAAGAGTCAAGTCCAGCGCGCCACCTTCGCCCGTAGCTAAATCAACTCTTGCAGCTCGATGATAATCGTCATAGAATCCAGCCACAAAGCTTTGGTTGCAGCTCGATGAAAATCAACATAGAATCCAGCCACAAAATCCTTACTCAACGGAGGTTGCCATGAAGAAAAAGATCGGTGTCGTGTTGTCGGGATGCGGCGTGTACGACGGAAGCGAGATTCACGAGGCGGTGTTCACCCTGCTGGCCATCGACAGGCACGGGGCGGAAGCGCTCTGCATGGCTCCCGATGCCGAGTTTCCCGTGGTGAATCATCTGACCGGCGAGGCGGCGGGAGTCACCCGCAACGCCCTGGTGGAGGGGGCCCGGATCGCCCGGGGGAAGATCCGGGACATTGCCGGAGTCACGGCGGGGGAGCTGGACGCGGTCGTCTTTCCCGGCGGCTTCGGTGCTGCCAAGAACCTCTGCGACTTCGCGGTGAAGGGGGCCGCTGCCCAGGTTTTCCCGGAGGTGGCCCGTCTGCTGAAGGAGATGGTGGCCCTGCACAAGCCGATCGGCGCCATCTGCATCGCCCCGGCGCTGGTGGCGGCGGCTCTCGGCCGGGAGTATGCGCCGCAGTTGACCATCGGCACCGACGAGGGGACGGCTGCGGCCATCAATCAGACCGGGAGCTGTCATGTGAACTGTCCGGTCACCGAATATGTTCTGGATGAGAAGAACAAGATCGTCTCCACTCCGGCCTATATGCTGGCAGGCCGGATTTCCGAGGCATATGAGGGGATCGACAGGGCGGTCAAGGCGGTCATCCAGCTTTGCTGATCCGCACCGCCTGACGTAACGTCTTGAATTTCTACGCGTCTCCGCGTGATCAACTGCTGTTTTTCAGGGTAATTGCCGCAAAATAAAGGCCGGACTTGCCATCGGCCGTCTCTTGGGATAGAATTCGCCCCGCTTCGGCATAATCACCAACTCACAGGAGGATGTCTTTTTTATGAAAAAAAACCTGATTCTCACTTGCGTCACCCTGCTGCTGACCCTCGCCGCCGGCGTCGCCGGCGCAACCGACCTCACCGGGAAACTCGGCGTCACCGGCCGACTCGGCTTCCAGGTCCCCTTCGACAGCGAGTCGACCAACGGTTACTACGGATCCATAAATAACATAAGCACCGACGTGGGCTTCGTCTGGGGCGGTGGGTTCATGTACGGTATCAACAAGAATATCGCCGCCGAGTTAGACATAACCAACAGCAACTTCAACGGCAATGGCACGTTTGGGGCCCCAACGGAATTCAACGTCATAAACCTCTCTCTTGGCGCCCAGTACCGGTTTCGCGAGCTCAGCGGCTTCTGTCCCTACGCCGGAGTCGGTCTTGATATCCTCGTCAACGGCGCCAACAACGGTTACGATGTGGATACCAATGTGGGCGCTCACGTGAGTGGCGGGGTCGACTACTTCCTTACGAAGCACTTTGCATTGACCACCGAAGTGAAACTCGTCGTTGCTCCCAATACCAATATCAGTAATAGTGCGGGTAAGCAGGGGAACTTCGACCCCTCAAGCTTCAACATGACCTTCGGCGTCCGTTACTTCATCAACTGATTCTCCCCTTCACCCCATTCCTGAACAGGCGTCTCGTTTTCGGGGGCGCCTGTTTTCAGTTTTCCCCAGAGCATTCATGAACGAACAGACATTCCGGGATCTTCTCTTTCGGGAAGGGCTCTCCCCGCAAACCGTCCAGTCATTCCGGCTGCTTGTCGTTGACGCCGTCGGAGCGGAGTCCCGTACCGACCTCCCCTGGCGGCAGACCAGGGATCCGTACCGCATCATGGTCTCGGAGATCATGCTCCAGCAGACTCAGGTTGAACGGATCCGGAGTCGGTACGGGGAGTTTTTGCTCACGTTTCCAGACCTGGAGGCACTGGCCCGGGCCTCGCTCCAGGAGGTGCTGGCCGCCTGGCAGGGGCTCGGCTACAACCGGCGGGGGATGGCGCTCAAGCGGGCCGCCGAGGAGGTGGTGGCCCGCTTCGGCGGGATGGTGCCGGTAACGGAGGAAGAGCTGCGGACTCTCCCAGGGATCGGCCCCTACACCGCCGGCGCCATCTGCGCCTTTGCCTTCGATCAGCCGGTGGTTTTTATCGAGACCAATATCCGTGCTGTCTATCTTCATCATTTTTTCCCCGACCGGCAGGGGATAACGGATCGGGAACTGTTCCCGCTGGTGGCGTTGACCCTGGACCGGGACGCGCCCCGGGAGTGGTACTATGCTCTCATGGATTACGGGGTGCTGCTGAAGCGGCTGCTCCCCAATCCCAGCAGGCGGAGCGCCCACCATGTACGGCAGTCCCCTTTTAAGGGGTCCAACCGGGAGGTCAGGAGCCGCATCCTCACGGCGATATTGGCTCAAGAGGGAGTCACGGAAGGGGAGCTTGTCACGCTGCTTGACGGCGATGCTCTGCGGGTTAAGAAGAATCTGGGGGATCTAAAGCGGGAAGGGTTTATCGCCGAAACTTCTGCGGGATACGCGATCCGGGAGGGGTGAACAGGCAGAACCCCGGAGCCTCTATCCTTCGATCTCGAACCCCACGATGTTGCGGCTCATGCGGCTGAACTCCACGCCGATCAGCCGGATCGGTTCACAGTAACGTCGGTATTTCTCTGCATACCCTTTGCTCTTCAACTGCTCCAGCGCCTTTCCTTGGGGAACCATCTCCACCACCTTGAATTCAAACAGGTAGATTCGGCGGTTGTACCGCACCGTCATGTCGATCCGCCCCTTGTTGGTGGCGTCCTCCACGATTATCTCCAGCCCCAGCGCGGCAAAGTAGCTGTAGAAGATACTGGCGTAGTACCCTTCGTAGCCTGCAAGCTGATTTTTCCGGTACCAGTCGTGGGGGATGGAGGCGAAGAAGGAGTGGAAGAGCTCCCGCAGGGCCGGAAGATCGTCGGCCATGAGGATGTCGTAGAGTCGGCTGACATTCACCGCGGGAACCATGGGGTCCTGGGATAATTCCCGCAACAGGGCATCGTTCAGGCTGGATTGAACCTCCTTGTTGGGATAGCGGAGGGTCAATTCCAACCGACCGGGAAGGTAGCGGGAGGAGTCGATGGTGAGGTAGCCGGTCTGAAACAGCAACGCCTCAACGGAAATGTTCCCCACGTCGAAGGTGGAGAGGAGCGATTCGGGCGCCATGATCCGGGCCAGGTCGGGGGTGAACT
>CAIOGM010000032.1 GCA_903857795.1 uncultured Geobacter sp. | reverse complement strand
TGTTGAACGAGGCAACCATTTGCCATCGCTCTCTGATCTCTGTCAGAAGGTATGTTCGGAAACCGGGGTATCTCTTGATCAACTGCGCTCTCATGTCAAAAATCGGGCGGTGGCTCGATCACGGGCAATTTTCTGCTGCCTTGCCTTTCAAAAGTATGGCTATACCGAAAAAGCGGCCGGGGAAGAAGTAGGGCCCGGTCCTGTGGGTGCGTCACTTGCCGTTCGCCGTGGCCGGGAGATACTGCAAAGGAATACCGAGATCCAGGCAAGCATTGAGAAAGCTTTGCTAATTTGCTAAGAACGTCCCCCTTGCCCTCCCCCGATGGAGATTCAAGCTGTCATCTCAGTACAGAGACGCCCATCTTTTTTTCTCAGCTGTAGATCGTACCCCCCCCCGATTCTAGCCATCTCCCTCATGCCACGCGGAAATGACGATAACGTCAGTTGACAACTATGATGTATATTGTGTTTTCGTGATAATTTGCGGGAGTGGGTGGTGTTCAACTAAAGACCTCTTCATGGTTGAGGTAACGGGAGGAGTATCATGACGAAGGGAATACGGTTTCACGACTTCGGCGGTGCTGACGTCCTGCGTTGGGAAGATGTTTCGGTGGCTGATCCGGGGCCGGGGGAGGTGCGTATCCGCCATGAGGCCATCGGCGTTAACTTCGTAGATATTTACCAGAGAAGCGGTCTGTATCCTCTGCCTCTCCCCACCGTTGCCGGTAATGAGGGGGCCGGGGTAGTGGAGGAGGTGGGTGAGGGGGTCACCCTGGTGAAGCCGGGGGACCGGGTTGTCTATGCGGGGAGGAGCGGTGCGTACTCTGAATCCCGAACCATACCGGCGGACCGACTCTGCCCCCTTCCCGATGAGTTGACTTTTGAGCAGGGGGCGGCGATGATGCTCAAGGGGTTGACGGTTCAGTATCTCATCCGGAGAACCTACCGGGTGCAACAGGGGGATACGGTGCTATTTCATGCCGCAGCCGGGGGGGTGGGGGGGATTGCCTGCCAGTGGCTGAAGGGAATCGGCGCCAGGGTGATCGGTACCGCGGGTTCCGCCGAAAAGTGCGAGCTTGCGTTGCAAAACGGCGCCGATGTCTGCATCAACTACCGGAATGAAGATATTGTCGCACGAGTGCGGGAACTTACTGAAGGCAAAGGGGTGCCGGTTGTGTACGATTCCGTGGGGAAAGATACCTTTGAGAATTCGTTGAAATGCCTTCGTCCTTTCGGATTGCTGGTAAGTTTCGGCAATGCTTCCGGACCGGTCCCCCCCGTGGAATTGGGAGTTCTGGCGCAGCATGGGTCGTTGTACCTTACCCGACCGACTCTGGCGACCCATATAGCAGAACGTGCAGATCTCCTCTCCATGGCACAGGAACTTTTTGAAACGGTACTCTCCGGAACAGTCAGGATCGCCATCAGTCAGCGGTATCAACTGAGAGACGCCGCGCAAGCTCATCGCGACCTGGAGGCACGGATAACTACCGGTTCCGGCATACTGCTTCCTCGGTAGTTGGGGCGAAACGAATATGCCGGACGGCTTCTGGAAAAATTTACGGCCGAGGGTACTTGATGGATTTGGCCCCACGGTTGAAAAGGAGTAGCCAGTAAATGAATAATAAGATTATGTCCAGAGTCTGGATCAGCCCGGTAACCGCCATAACTTATGTCATTGTTTCAATTAGCGGACTTTTTATGGTTTTTCACATACATGCAGGCAATATGCGGGCGGTTCATGAATGGATCGGGTATGTCTTTATAGCGGTTGGGTTACTGCATTTCGTTTTAAACTTTAAACCTTTCCTGAATTATTTCCCCTCGAGGTTGGCGACCATTTCAGTCGTAGCCTGCTTGATCGCGATGAACGTATTCATGTTTTTCAAAGAGGAGCCAAAACCGATTCAACTTATGCAGCTCCTTGATACCAACCATGACGGGGTAATCGACGCCGCTGAAATTGCGATGGCCCCCCAGAGGATTAAGGCCCTTGACGTTAACAACGATGGGAAGATAACAGCGGATGACCTCAGGGAACTGGAATTTATGCAATTTAGGCGACAGCATGGCCTTCCCATGGGCAATCCGCAGAGAAGCCTAATGGGAGCAGAAACTGAATGGGGAGATGGGGAAAAGGGCAGAAATCAGAGATGATAGTGTTGCATTATGTTCATGCTGCGCCTGTCACGTGCGGGAGATGTCAAAAATGAGTCTATTTGAAAACCTCATCAAGCAAACTGGCCAGACTTTAACCAAAGGGAACATCGACTGCCTGCAGATAAACGTGGGGTATGTCTGCAATCTGAGTTGTCGTCATTGTCACATTGGAGCGGGACCGCAGCGCCAGGAAAAAATGAGCTTGCGAATCATTGACGATTGTCTCCGTTTTGCCGAAAAGGCGGGCGTGAAAACCATCGATATCACCGGAGGTGCGCCGGAGATGAATCCGCATCTGCGCC
Source organism: uncultured Geobacter sp. (assembly GCA_903857795.1). Classification (GTDB taxonomy): domain Bacteria; phylum Desulfobacterota; class Desulfuromonadia; order Geobacterales; family CAIOGM01; genus CAIOGM01. The sequence goes on along the minus strand of CAIOGM010000032.1, from coordinate 8,394 downwards.
ATCTTATTTCAGCTCTGAGAAAGCTGACAACCGTGGAAAGTATCCTGCTCCGCAGCAACCTGGCCATACTTGATGAACCTGAATACTTCGATCTGCCGCAGTTTTTGCTGGAGCATGATGTCACCATCGTTGCCTCCATGCCTTGCTATCTGGAGGAAAACGTAACCGCCCAACGTGGCAGTGGTGTCTACGACAAAAACATCCGGGTGTTGCAACGGCTGAACAGTATGGGGTTCAGTTCGCACGGCCCGAAACTGCATCTGGTCTACAATCCGGGGGGCGATTTCCTCCCCTGCCCGCAACCGGCGCTGGAAGAAGCATACAAGGAACAGCTGCGGGAAAAATCCGGTATCACGTTTAACACTCTCTACACCATCACGAATATGCCGATCGGCCGCTTCGGCGCCGATCTGGAAAAACAGGGGCGTCTGGATGCCTACCGGAAGCTGCTGGTGGACAGTTTCAATGCAGATAATCTCGCAAAAGTAATGTGCCGCAACCTGATCAGTGTCGATTGGCGGGGGCGACTCTATGATTGCGATTTCAATCAGGTTCTGCAACTGCCGAGTAACGTCTCCAAGAACCACATCGAAAGCGTTGTCGCTGAAAATATGGTTGGTGTGCCCATTGTTATAGGTCAGCACTGTTTCGCCTGCACTGCCGGAGACGGGAGCAGTTGTCAGGGGAGTCTCAGCAGAGCTGTTTAAATCCACTCACAGGGTGACTCACCGCAGTTCAGGCCGGCCTGACTTCCACCCCATTGTCGTAGAAGGTGCTGCCGTTTCCCCGGTCCGTGAGCCGCTGGGAGGTGAGGGCGTTGACGCTCCGGTCGCCGGGGGCAAATTCCAGCCACCAGACCCCCTCGGTCACGACGACTCCCGCCGGGACCTTGGGGGTCACCCGGGCGATGAAGAGGACCTCCCCCTGATCGTTGGCGGCAAGCACCGCCTGGCCGTCACCGATCCCCCGGGCCGCGGCGTCCCCGGGGTTGAGTTTGAGAGACATCTCCTGCTGTTTCTCCCGCAGGTCGTCCCGTTCGTAGAAGGAGCCGTTCAGGGCAAAGGGGGTCACTCCGGTCATCAGCTTGAGAGGGAACCGCCCCTGATGTTCATGGGGAGGGAGGAAGCAGGGGAGCGGCTGTGCCTCCAGCGGGTTGAGGAGTTCGATCCTGCCGGAAGGGGTGAGGAACCGGAGCTCTCCCTGGCGGTATGCCGGGAGCTCCACCGCTCTCCCTGCCGCCAGGGCATCGGTATCGACCCCCTCCCGCAGCGGCATGGGGACGGAGAGGAGACGGTCGATGAGCTCGTCGCTGCTCTGTCGGAAGAACGGCTCGTCAAAGCCGAGCGCCTCCGCCAGGAGGGCGAAGGTCTCCCGGTTGGAACGGCTCTCCCCCACGGCGGGGATGACGGCCCGGGCCCGCTGAACGCAGTAGGTGCCGTAGGAGCGATAGAGGTCCGACTGCTCCAGGGAGGAGGTGGCGGGGAGGACGATGTCGGCGTAGCGCGCCGTATCGGTCATGAACCGCTCGTGGACCACGGTGAAGAGGTCGTCCCGGGAGAGCCCTCGGAGCACCGCATTCTGATCCGGCGTGACCGCCGCCGGATTGGAGTGGTAAACGTAGAGAGACATGAGGGGAGGGTCGGTCAACCGGTTGAGCGCCTGGCCGAGCCGGTTCATGTTGATGACCCGGGTCGGCGTCTTCATGAAATCCTCCCGGAGCAGCTCCTCCATGGCAAAGGCCCCCCCCGTGGAAGTCCCCCCCAGGAATCCCCCCCCCTTCTTGCCATAGGCCCCCACCACTGCGGGGAGGCAGGCGATGGTCCGGACGGTCATGGCGCCGTTGCCGTAGCGGGAAAGGCCGCTCCCCAGGCGGATGAACGGCGCCTTTGCCAGGGCATAGCTCCTGGCCATCGCCTCCAGCCGCTCCTTCGGGACCCCGGTGAGCTCCGCCACTCGCTCGGGAGGGTAGTCGGGGAGAACCTGGTCACGCAGCTCCGGGTACCCCTGAGCATGGACCAGGAGAAATTGTTCGTCCGCCAGCCCCTCCCGGACGATGAGCTGCATCAGCCCCAGGGCCAGGGCGCCGTCACTCCCCGGACGGACCAGGATCAGCTCGTCGGCCGCGGCGGCGGTGGGGGTCTCGTAGGTATCCAGGCACCAGACCGTTGCGCCCCGCTTCCTGGCGGTGGTAACGAGGTCGAGAAAGTGGATGCTGGTGGCCGCGGCGTTGATCCCCCAGAGGATGATCAGGTCGCTCTCCAGCACCTCGTCGAACCGGGGGGCCGGACTCTCCCCCAGCACCGCCTTGATTCCGGCCTCCTTGGCCGGGGAGCAGATGGCCCGCTCCAGCCGGGATGCCCCCAGATAGTGAAAGAACGGGTGGCCGGCGTTTCGCTGAACGAGTCCCATGGTCCCCGCATAGGAGTAGGGGAGGATCGCTTGCGCCCCGTAGCGGGCGATGATCTCCCGCCACCGCTCTGCGATGGTGGTCACCGCTTCGTCCCAGCTGATCTCCCGGAAAAGGCCGCTCCCCTTGGGACCGGTACGGAGGAGGGGGCGGGTCAGGCGGCGGGGAGAGTGGACCGTCCGCTCGTAGTGGGCCATCTTGGGGCAGAGGAACCCCCGGGTGGAGGGGTGTTCCGGGTCGCCGAAGACACGAACTGCCCTGGCACCGGCTACCTCCACCAGGAGTCCGCAGGTATCCGGGCAGTCGTAGGGACAGACGGAGCGTCTGATTTCAGAAGGCATGGCCGAGCTCCTTGGGGGGGAGGATGATGGTCATCATACCCGAAAAATAGCTCGATAAACCCAAAAAATGCATGTATTCACTCTGTTCAGGATAAACCGGAGGGGAAAGTTTCCTTCCCCGCGCTCTGCGCTCTTGCCACTGCGGTAATTTTTGCGTAGTATGCCTCTGTTACCCACTACACAACCCCGGGCAAGGAAGGTCTACACCCATGGAAGAGCTTGAGCAGAAATTAGAGTACGGCACCTATGACGCCACCATCGCGCGGAGCGCGGTCCTGGAGAAGGAGTTGCTCCTCTCCCCGAAGAAGTTCCGGGTCCTCACCGGCGACCGCCCCACCGGCTCTCTGCACGTCGGCCACCTCTTTGGCTCCCTCCAGAACCGGGTCCGCCTGCAGAACCTGGGGGTTCCGATCTTTATCGTCATCGCCGACTATCAGGTGCTGACCGACCGGGACTCCTTCGAGAGCATCTCCCAGAATGTCCGCCAGTTGACCATCGACTATCTGGCCGCCGGTCTCGACCCCGACTCTGGCCATACCTTTATCTTCCCCCACAGCCACATCCCGGAGCTGAACCAGCTGCTCCTGCCGTTTTTGACCCTGGTGACCAATGCCGAACTGGACCGCAATCCGACGGTGAAGGAGGAGATCCTGGCCGCGGGGAACACGCGGATCAACGCGGGGATGTACACCTATCCGGTCCACCAGGCGGCCGATATCCTCTTCTGCAAGGCCAACCTGGTCCCGGTGGGAAAAGATCAGATCCCCCATCTGGAGCTGACCCGGGTCATTGCCCGCCGCTTCAATGAGCGGTTTGCCGGGACGGAATCGCTCTTCCCCGAACCGCATCCGCTCCTGAGCGAGTCGCCCCTTATCCTGGGGCTGGACGGCGGACAAAAGATGAGCAAGAGCCGCAACAACGCCATCATGCTGGGGGCCACCGAGGACGAGACCGTCAATCTGATCAAGCGGGCCAAGAGCGACCCGGACCGGACCATCACCTATGATCCGACGAATCGTCCCGAGGTGGCCAACCTGCTCCTTCTCTGCTCCCTCTGCAGTGGCCGATCACCCGAGGAGATCGCCCAGGAGATAGGCGACGCCGGGGCCGGGAGGCTGAAGCAGCAGCTCAGCGAATCTCTCAACGAGTATCTTCGCCCCCTGCGCGCTCGTCGCCGGGAGCTGGAAAAGGAGCCGGAGTATATCCGGAGTGTTCTGCTCAAGGGGATCGCCGCCAGCCGGGAGGTGGCGCAACAGACGCTGGCCCAGGTGCGCAAGGCCATGAACATGGAGATCTGAGGAGTGCTCATTGCTACCGGTCCGGGGGGTGAGGAGAGGGGACCCATGACAGAGCTGGTCACTATTCCCAGGGACGAACTGGAGTCGCTCCGGGAACGGCTCCGCTCTCTTACCCGGGAAAAGTCGTCCCTGCAGATGGCTTCCGAGCTCATGAGCCGGCTCAGCGGGGTCCCCGGTCTGGAGCATGTGGTGGAGAAGATTCTCCAGCTGGTGCTGGAGAGCATCGGCGGCGGCGTCATCTCCCTCTACTATCCGGTGGGGGAGGAAATCTGGGTGGCCGATCTCCAGGGGGGGCGCCGGCGGCTGAGGGTGGCCGACGACCCGCTGGTGCGGCAGGTGCTGGAGACGCACCAGTTCCCAACCCCGGAGGGGACGGTTGTCCGGGAGGGGATAACCGCCCCGGACCTCCAGGAGCTCTCCATCTGGGTGCAGCCGCTCCTGGTGGGACCGGAGCTGGTGGGGGTGCTCCGTCTGGAGGGGGTGCTTTCCGGCGGGGGGGAGCTGCCGAAACGGCTGGCCCCCTTCTTCAGCTATGCGGCCCTGGTCATCAAGAACGAGATCGCCGGCTATAGTGTCCTCCGGGAGGCCTACGACGAATTGCGGACCGCCAACGAGGAGCTGGGGCAGGAGATGGTGGAGCGGCGCCGGGTTCAGGAGTCGCTCCAGCTGACCCAGTTCGCCGTGGATCGGGCGCTGGAGATCATCCTCTGGGTCGACTCCGAGGGGAGTCTCTTCTATGTGAACGAGCTGGCGGTCCGGCTCCTGGGTTACTCCCGACCGGAGCTCCTGGGGATGACCGTCGGCGTGGTGGCCCCTGCCTTTCCCGACGAGAGTTGGCCTCTCCAGTGGCGCAAGATCCGGAAGCGGGGGGCCATCACCCTTGAGTCCCGCCTGAGAACCAAAGACGGCTCCGAGTTTCCGGTGGAGGTGACCGTCAACTATCTGGAGTTGGAGAAGAGCGAGTACGCTATCACCTCGGCCCGCGACATCAGCCGGCGAAAGCTTGCGGAGCGGCAGCTGGAACTGGTCTACGAGCAGGCCCGGGACGAGCTGCGCGCCGCGGCCGAGATGCAGAAATACCTCATCCCTCCCCCTGCGGCCATCTGCGGAATCAACTTCGCCTGGCGCTATAACCCCTGCCGCTTCGTGGCTGGCGATGTTTTCAACTATTTCCGGATGGACGAGCAGCGGGTCGCCTTCTACCTCATCGACGTGGCCGGCCACGGGGTCTCGGCAGCCATGCTCTCTTTTACCCTCAGCACTATCCTCTCCCCCAAGAGCTCCACGCTGCGCCGGCTGATCCCCGACCCGCCGGGGTACGAGGTAGTTCCTCCGGCCGAGGTGCTGGCGGAGCTGAACCAGCAGTTTCAGAGCGGTCTGGATGTCAGATCCTATTTCACCATGCTCTACGGCATCATCGATCTCTCTGTCTCGGAACTGACCCTGGTACAGGCTGGCTGTCCCCATCCTCTCCTGGTCACCCGGTCGGGGGAGGTCACCCTGGTGGGGAGCGGCGGACCGCCGGTGGGGCTTCTGGAAGGGATGGTCTACGAGGAGGTCCGGGTCCCCTTTGTCTCCGGCGACCGGCTGCTCATCTGCTCCGACGGGGTCACCGAGTGCTCCGGACGAGAGGGGGAGTTTTTTCCCGAAAAGCTGCTCCGGGAGCTGCTTCGTGAAGGGGCCGACCGCCCCCTGGCAGCTGCCCTGAATCTGGTGGGCGACGAACTCCGGAGGTGGCGGGGGCGGGAAGAGTTCGATGATGACGTCACCATCCTCGGCGTGGAGCGGGCGTAGCCGAACAAAACTACCAGATCACTCTGGAGCGGAGAAAGGGAGGAGGTCAGATGACACACCGTATCAAAGTCCTGATCATCGATGACGAGGCGATGTTGCGCTCCACCATGCGGCTCTTTTTCGAGGGGTGCGGGTACCAGGTCATCGAGGCGGCCAACGGGCTTGAGGGGGTCGAGCTGTTCCGCAAGGAGCGGCCACAGCTCCTCTTCACCGACCTCCGGATGCCGGTCATGGACGGGTTCGGGGTCATTGCGACGCTCAAACAGGAGTCCCCGGAGACTCCAGTCATCGTGGTCTCGGGGGCCGGTAATCTGGGAGACGCCGTAAAGGCGGTGCGGCTGGGGGCCTGGGATTACATGACCAAGCCGATCCAGGAGCTGGAAGAGCTGGAGATCGTCGCCCGCTCCGCCCTGGAACGGGCCCGCCTCATCGCGGATAACACCGCCTATCGGGGAGAGCTGGAAAAACTGGTGGACCTGCGGACCAGGGAGCTGAGGGACAGCGAAGCTCTGCACCGGACACTCTTCGAGACCGCCAGCGACGGGATCCTGATCCTGAATGAGGGGGGGGATGTTATCGCCGCCAATCCCCGCGCCGAGGAGCTCTTCTCCACACCGTTGTCCGGGCTCATGGGGAAGCCGATCGCCGCCTTCTCCCCCCGGGAGCAGCCCGACGGCGCCGGTTCCGGGGAGCTCGTCGCCCGACATCTCCGGACGGCCCTGGCCGGAGAGCCGTGCCGTTTCGAATGGCGCCATGAGCGCTCGGGAGGAGAGAGCTTCGACGCGGAGATCAGCCTGAACCGCCTGGAGCTCCAGGGGGCCTGGTACTTGCAGGCGATCATCCACGATGTCACCGAGCGGAAGCGGCATGAGGAGCAGCTGTTTCACCAGGCCTACCACGACTCGCTGACCGGACTCCCCAACCGGCACCTCCTCTCGGCTCGCCTGGAACAGCTGCTGCAGGGGGCGGGGCTCTCTCATCCCCTCCTGCTGCTCCTCCTGGACATCGATCGGTTCAAGAATATCAACGACATCATGGGGCATGGGACCGGTGACGAGGTATTGCGGCAGGTGGCGAAGCGGTGTGAACTGGCGTGCGCTCCCGGAGATTTCCTGGCCCGTTTCGTGGGGGACGAGTTCGTCATTGTCCGGCAGGGAGGCGCCGGAGTCACCGAATCCAGCGACATGGCCCGCGACATCCTCGGGGCCTTCGCCCCCCCGTTTTCCCTCGGCACGGTGGAGATGTTCATCAGCGCCAGCGCCGGGATGGTCATCGCCACCGGCGCCGAGGACGAGAGTCCGGAGACGCTGATCAAGAACGCCGAAGCGGCCATGTTTCTCGCCAAGAAACGGGGGCCGGGGATGATGCAGCACTACTCCTACGAGATCAGCAGGGAGGCTGCGTCGCGGCTCTCCCTGGAAAACCGGCTCCGGAGGGCGGTGGAGCGCAACGAACTGCGGCTCCATTACCAGCCTCAGATCGAGATGGCTACCGGCGCCATCACCGGGGTGGAGGCGCTCCTGAGGTGGGCGCCGCCGGGTGAAGATCTTGTATTTCCTGACCGGTTCATCCCGCTGCTCGAAGCTACCGGACTGATCGTGCCGGTGGGTGAATGGGTGATTCATGAGAGCTGCCGTCAGGCGAGGAGCTGGCTGGATGAGGGGCTCCCCCCTTTGAGGGTCTCGGTCAATATCACCGCCTGGCACCTCTACAGCGAGAAGCTCCTGGAGACGGTGGTAACGGCCCTGGCCGAGAGCGGCCTGGAGCCGTGCATGCTCTGTCTGGAGGTGACCGAGAGTATGTTCATGCACGATGCGGTGGCGGCCATGAAGACCCTCCAGCGGCTCCACCAGCTGGGGGTGCTCCTCTCCATAGACGATTTCGGCACCGGCTACTCCTCGCTCAGCTATCTGACCCGGATGCTGATCCATGAGCTGAAGATCGACCGCTCCTTCATCAGGGAGATCCCCCGTGATCCGGGGAGTGCCGCCATCGTGACCACCGTGCTGAGCATGGCCGAATCGCTGCGGCTCACGGTGGTGGCCGAAGGGGTCGAGACCCTGGAGCAGTACCGGTTCCTGGCCGGGCTCAGGTGTCACACCGTCCAGGGGTTCTACTTCAGCAAGGCGCTTCCTCCCGAGGAGCTGGCGGTGTTCGTGACGGGATGGGTTCCGCAGCCGGTCTGATGCGGCCTGGAGTAGCCGTTCAACTGCCGCATGACTCTTCCCCCTGCTCTCTTTTTGGTTCTGTTTCTGTTTATCCCTTCTTCACCTTGGGTATGAAGATCTGGTCAGGATCGAGGATGTCGTGGATGAGGTGGAGCTCTTCTCTGGTGGGGGGGAGGGTCTCGCCGCTGACCCGGGAGATGTCCAGGTCGAAGCGGCAGAGCTCCCTGATCTCTTGGGGGCTCTTACCGGGGTGGCAGCTCTGCAGATAGATCCGGCCGCTCTGGTCGTCGAAACGGAAGACCCCGGCGGTGCTGATGACCGCCGATGGACCGCCGCGATAGGCGCTGCCGTACAGCTCCCGGCGATGGACGAACTCGCCGCCGGGC
>CAIOGM010000031.1 GCA_903857795.1 uncultured Geobacter sp. | reverse complement strand
TGTAGGCCGGATCAAGCGCAGCGGATCCGGCGGGTTGGCTGCAACTCCGCAAAGAATCGCCGGTTCCGCTTCGCTTGAACCGGCCTACGACTTCGCTCAGGGAAGGGACCACCATCGATACAAGCGCGAACGTTGGGGCGGCATTTATGACGCCCGCTTCGGACCGGAGCTATCTCAACAAGTATTTTGTAGGCCGGATCAAGCGCAGCGGATCCGGCGGGTTGGCTGCAACTCCGCAAAGAATCGCCGGTTCCGCTTCGCTTGAACCGGCCTACGACTTCGCTCAGGGAAGGGACCACCATCGATACAATCACGAAGCAGGGGCGACGCATGCGTCGCCCCTACGAATTACCGACAAGGAGATATGTAAAGACAGACGTCAAGCGGAGGTCAGGGGGGGGGAGCGGGATTATAACCCGCGGTGAGGCATGCGCTGGCAGTCAGGCCGGGTCAGGAATCCCACAGCTTGAGTATGCCGGTAAACTTGATCTCTTTCGCTTTCTTCTTGCCGGACGTCTTCTCCTGCTCGGCAGGCGCGTTTGATTTAGCCCGGTGCAGGGGGATCTCCCAGCGGGGCGCCGGAGGGGGGACCTCCCACTGCTTCTCCGGCTGCTTTTTCTTGACAACCTGGTCGGCGACCATCCAGCGGTCATCCATATATTTCAGAGGCTGCTCCTTGCCGTTGATCAGGGCAATGGCTTCGATGATATGCCTCAACTCGGAAATGCTCCGGTTCAGTCTCAGCTCCACATCGGCGGCAGTCTTGGCGCAGAATACGACCTCCCCCGTAAAGGGGTTATGTTCACCTTCGCCTCGCAGGATCGACCCTCTCGGCATCTTGAGCCTTACCGGTACACGCACTGTCCATTCCTCCCTTGCGTTTAAGTATCGACAGGTGGCAAGAGAACTTGAGAAAAAAGGTTCTCGATTTCTGAGACAGCCGGCGCCCTCCCCTTACACCCCGCAGCACTTCTTGTACTTCTTGCCGCTACCGCAGGGGCAGGGATCGTTTCTCCCGGCGCTCTTCTTGCTCTTGATCGGCTGGGGGGCAGCCCCCCCCTCCACCAGATTGAAGACCAGCTTCTGCTTCTTCTGCTGCTGCTCCTCGATCTGCTCGATGTCCCGCTCCACCTCTTCCTGCTCCCGGGCGATCTGGATCCAGTAGATCTTCTCCACCACCTCCTGCCGAATCCGGGAGATCAGGTCCATGAAGAGCTGGTACGCCTCTTTCTTGTACTCCTGCTTGGGATCCTTCTGGCCGTAGCCGCGCAGGCCGATCCCCTCCTTGAGATGGTCGATGGAGAGGAGGTGGTCCTTCCACTGCTGGTCGATGGCCTGGAGCATTATCACCTTGATGAGATGATCCATCAGCTCTTCGCCGAAGGAGGCAAGCTTCCCATCAAAAATCTCCCGCACCTTCTCCGTCAGCAGAGTCCGAAAGTTGGCTGGGTTGAGACGGACCAGGGTCTCCTGGGGGACGTCCAGCTGGAACCCGAAGAGCCGGTAGGACTCGCCGGTGATGCCGTCCCAGTCCCATTCCGAAGAGGCGACCTTCTCCACCGCGTAGGCCTCGGCGATATCCTCCACGGCATTTTCCATCATCTCCAGGAAGTTCCCCCTGGGATCGGTGCCGGCCAGGATCTCCTTGCGCTGGGTGTAGATCACCTCCCGCTGCTTGTTCATGACATCGTCATAGTCGATGAGGTGCTTGCGGATCTCGAAGTTATGGGCCTCCACCTTCTTCTGGGCGTTTTCGATGGCCCGGGAGATCATCCCGTGGGTGATCGCCTCCCCCTCTTCGATCTTGAGCATCTCCATGATCCGGGCGACCCGGTCGGAGCCGAAGATCCGGAGGAGATCGTCCTGGAGCGAGAGGTAGAATTTCGAGGAGCCGGGATCCCCCTGACGACCGGAGCGCCCCCGGAGCTGGTTGTCGATACGGCGGGACTCGTGACGCTCGGTGCCGAGGATATGCAGCCCCCCCAGGGCGACCACCTCGTCATGCTCTTTGGCGCACTGCTCCTTGAACTTGGCCAGCACCGCCAGGTACTCCTCTTCCGACGCCTCGGGGTTGGTCCGGAGCCAATCCTTGGCCATGCCATCGGGGTTCCCCCCCAGGACGATGTCGGTGCCGCGGCCGGCCATGTTGGTGGCGATGGTAATGGCCCCCTTACGGCCGGCCTGGGAAACGATCTCCGCCTCCCGCTCGTGCTGCTTGGCGTTGAGCACGTTGTGGGGGATGCCGAACTTCTTGAGCATCTCCGAGAGCACCTCGGAGCGCTCGATGGAGATGGTCCCCACCAGCACCGGCTGCCCGGTGACGTGGAGCTCCTTGAGCTCCTCGATGGCCGCGGTGAACTTCTCCTTCTCGGTCTTGTAGACCACATCGGGAAAGTCGGGGCGCAGGAGCGGCCGGTTGGTGGGGATCACCGTCACGTCCAGCTTGTAGATCTTGTGGAACTCTTCGGCCTCGGTGTCGGCGGTGCCGGTCATCCCCGAGAGCTTCTCGTACATCCGGAAGTAGTTCTGGAAGGTGATGGTGGCCAGGGTCTGGTTCTCGTTCTCGATCTTGACCCCCTCCTTGGCCTCGATGGCCTGGTGAAGCCCGTCGGACCAGCGGCGCCCCGGCATGAGACGGCCGGTGAATTCATCGACGATGATCACCTCCCCCTCCTTGACCACGTACTCCACATCCCGTTTGAACAGGACATGGGCGCGCAGCGCCTGGTTCACATGGTGAAGGATCTCGATATGGGCCGGATCGTAGAGGTTGTCAACCTTGAGGAGCTTCTCGACCTTGAGGACCCCGTCCTCGGTGAGGGTGGCGGACTTGGCCTTCTCGTCCACGGTGAAGTCGCCGGTATAGCTTTTCCGTTTCCCCGAGAGGGTGTTAGCCTCCACCTCTACGATCGCCCCCTGCTTCAGCTGGGGGATGATCCGGTCGATGATGTAGTACTTGTCCGTGGAATCTTCGGTGGGACCGGAGATGATGAGCGGGGTTCTCGCCTCGTCGATGAGAATGGAGTCGACCTCATCCACGATGCAGAAGTAGAAGGGGCGCTGGACATAATCCTCCAGGGCGAACTTCATGTTGTCGCGCAGGTAGTCAAACCCGAACTCGTTGTTGGTCCCGTAGGTGATGTCGGCGGCGTAGGCCTCGCGCCGCTCGTTGTCGTCCAATCCGTGAACGATGACCCCCACCTTGAGGCCGAGGAACTGGTGGATCTTCCCCATCCATTCGGAGTCGCGCCGCGCCAGGTAGTCGTTCACCGTAATGACATGGACCCCCTTGCCGGCCAGTCCGTTCAGGTAGGCAGGGAGGGTCGCCACCAGGGTCTTCCCCTCGCCGGTCTTCATCTCGGCGATCTTCCCCGAATGGAGGACCATCCCACCGATGAGCTGCACATCGAAGTGCCGCATCCCCAGGGCTCTCTTCCCCGCCTCGCGGCAGACGGCGAAGGCCTCGGGGAGGATGTCGTCCAGGGTAGCCCCCTTGGCCAGCCGCTCCTTCAATTCGGGGGTCTTCCCTCTCAGCTGCTCGTCGGACAGGGCCGCCAACTCCGGCTCCAGCGCATTGATCTTCTCCACGATGGGGCGCATCCGCTTGAGCTCACGCTCGTTCTTGCTCCCCACGATCTTCCTGATGAGTCCACCTATCATTATCTCTTCTCCTGAATAACAGTTCCGGGATGGTCTGCGAAAAAACGCTTAAAGGTACCACAAACCCCCCGGCCTCTCAATAAAAAAGGGATGAACCGCCATGGCGGCCCATCCCCTCCCTTTCCCTTCGACTTCGCTCAGGGAACAACCGTCGGCTGAGCGGAGTCGAAGCCGGGACAGCGGCGACGCCGTCTCTACTCCACGACCTTCACCGAGATGATGGTCACCGGCTCCACCGGCACATCGGACTGGCCGGCCTTGGTGCCGGTCTTCACCGCCCGGATGGCGTCCACCACCTCCATCCCGCCGGTCACCTCGCCGAACACGGCATAGCCGAAGCGGTCCGGGCTCTTGCCGCTGTTGTTGAGAAAATCGTTATCCACGGTGTTGATGAAGAACTGGGAGGTGGCGCTGTCCACCACGGCGGTCCGGGCCATTGCCACGGTTCCCCGCTTGTTCAGCAGGCCGTTGGTCGCCTCGTTCTTGATGGCGAACTTGGTCTTCTTCGGCTGCAGGTCGATATCCATCCCCCCCCCCTGGATCATGAAATTGCTGATGACCCGGTGGAAGATGAGCCCGTCATAGTACCCTTCCTTCACGTAGTTGAGAAAGTTGCGGACGGAGATGGGCGCCTTCTCCTTGTTGAGGGTGATGGTGATGGTCCCCATGGAGCTCTCCAGAACCACGACGGGGCTGGTCTCTTCACTCATGTTCGTTCTCCTTGAAGTCAGGCTTCCGCCTTCCACTGACCGTGGAGGTTGCAGTACTCGCGGGCCGTGACCGTGGCGCCGGTGATGGGGAAGAACGCCTCGGGGGCTTCGCCCGGGGCGAGGAACTGGCGGTACGCCTTGCCGTCCACCAGCAGCTCGATCCACTCGATATAGTGCGTCTCCACCATGGGATGGGCCACGCTGCCGACCTTCACCAGGATACCGGCCTCACACTTCTCAATGACCGGCAGGTGCTTCTCCTTGGCCGCGTCAACGGTGTTCTCGGCCATCAGCTTCATCTCCTGACCGCAGCAGAAGAGCGCTCCGCCGCCGCCATGGAGGGTTTCAACGATGTTCCCGCAGAGTTCGCATTTGTAGACTTCCAGTTGTTGAGCCATCTTTGTTCGTCTCCTTTTTGTGGTGTGATGTGTTACCAGTTCTCTCCCAGGATCTCGAAATGGGCCTTGGGATGGTGGCAGGCCGGACAGAGCTCCGGGGCGTCGGTCCCCTCATGCAGATAGCCGCAGTTGAGGCAGCGCCAGGTCACCGGCTCATCCCGCTTGAAGACCTTCCCGTTCTCGATATTGGCCAGAAGATCCAGATATCGCTTCTCGTGCTGCTTCTCCGCCACCGCAATGGCGGTGAAGACATCGGCTACCCGGTCGAATCCCTCTTCCCGGGCAATGACGGCGAAACCGGGGTACATCTCCGTATGTTCGTACTGCTCACCGGCGGCGGCCCGCTTCAGGTTTTCGGCGGTGGAGCCGATGACACCGGCCGGAAAGGTCGCCGTCACCTCCGCTTCCCCCCCTTCGAGAAATTTGTAGAGCCGCTTGGCGTGTTCCCGCTCCTGATTGGCCGTCTCCTCAAAGATGAGCGAAATCTGCACCATCCCCTCGGTCTTGGCCTTGGAGGCGTAGTAGGTATAACGGTTACGCGCCTGACTCTCACCGGCAAAAGCCGTCAGAAGATTGATTTCCGTCCGTGTCCCTTTCAAAGCCATGAATGAGTCCTCCCTGTGCAAAATTTTGTGCAGGCTAACAGAAGCCGCGGCTTCGTGCAAGCATCTTTAGCTCGAAAAAAGTAACGTTGTCCGGCCAGGTTTTTTGCACGGAGCAAATTAACCCCCTCATCCGCCCTGCCGCGCACCTTCTCCCCCGGGGAGAAGGGACGTTGATCGCAGCTTTCAGGTGTCAAAAGGGATTTGTTTGATTCCTTCTCCCTGAGGGAGATGGTGGCCGAAGGCCGGATGAGGGGGGAACTACACCAAGAAATTCCGGCATAGCCTCCTCACCCTGGCTCTCGCCCTCTTCCCCCGGCAGGAAACTCCGGCGGGGAGGCGGAGGCCAGCTCTTCCAGGGAAATCTCCTGACAGAGCGCCCCCAGCAGCTGCTGCGCCTCCTCGACGCGGCTGGAAGGAATCCGGAGGATGACGATCCCTTCCCGGGAGTCGATGGTACTCACCGTGGCCACCCCGTCGTACGCCTCGAAGATGAAGTGCAGGTACCAGATATCCTTCCGGTTGACCCGGAACGTCCGGATCGTGGTCTCCCCATGGCAATCAGGGACACTCCCCCGTTTAATAGTGGGGGAGTGTCCCTTGTTATTCTCTACACTTTTTCCGTCAGAGCCGCAAAGTTTCAATTGGTTATTCCAACCAGGAATTTCATGCCTTCAATATATTCTTTGACTATTGAAGCGGCGTGTGTGGTCCCGGTATCTTCTTTCGTCAGAGGTTTGGTATCTGTCAGCTTCATGATTTTAACGTTCGTGTACTTACCCCAATAGGTAGTGATCGCCTCTGTGTTCCCGTATGGTACGCAATCATCACCTTCGTAGTGGGCGAAAAAGAATTTCACATTCTGGTCGGGAAACCAATCGTCTCTGGCCAAGGTGTTTTCTTTTAAGGCCGTATTTATAGCGCTATCCGGATTATTTTTCAGTTCATTCTGAAAATTGAGAGATGTAATTGAGATCGGACCATTATATATTTTCTGTTGACCAGCCGGGACCACCGTTGTCATAAGTGATGATATAGCCGATCCGCTGTATGCTCCATACAGCAGCTCCTGCAGTCTTGTGTTGAAATCACGACCATCGACAACCGGAGTGGCGACCACTGCTTTATTGAAAGCGAGATAATCTATACCTGGATACGCCACATGGTAGCCGTTAATAACATAAGGAAGAAAATAAGGGGCTGGAAATGCGGCATCCGCAGTAACCATTAATGTTTTCATGGCGCCTTTCAGATCGTATGGACCGGAAAGCGCCATTACTTTATCGATCGTGTAATCACCGGGATAATGTCTCATGTAATATGCGGATGCAAGCGCGGCATATCCTCCCTCGGAAAAGCCTATGATACTGACTTTCTTATCCGACAAACCAAGGCTATTGATTTTTTTGACAGCTTTTACCATGGCCGCGGAAGTTTTACCCAAGGACGTAAGGCAGTAGGGATGTGTTTCGTAATTATCTCCTAATCCCGGATAATCCGGCACTACAACCGCATATCCCAGCGCCGCGAATAGCCAGGCAAATGGCTTGGTAAAGGTTCCATCATACCAAGGATCAAATACCGATGGTGAGTATCTTCTTTCTGTTTCTGTCGGATGGGTGAATAACAGTATTCCTTTTGGATAGTAAAATAAATTATTAGGATAAAACAGTGCGCCGGTAAGATTTTTAGCTTCCGCTGAATCGTCAGCTTTATATGTTATTTTGTATTCATCAATGTCTACGGAAAACAGGTGTAACATGAGACCGGAACTGTTCCACGCGGTTTTTATTAATCCCCAAATAGTATATGACGGCAATACGGTGACTGCTCCTAGGCTAACCGCATTGGATATTGTATCATATCCTCCCAGCGAACTGCTTACGGTTAGTTGATCCGCGCCTGCGGCAAGTAATGCTTTATCCACCGACTCTATTCCGTTAAAATTAGGGCCCTTGATTGCTGAAACCAGAGAACTTGTATCGGTGGCGCTGGGGGTGTCGCTTGATCCGCATGATGTCAATAGTACAAGCATCACGGCAAGCAGTGGTAACACAAGTCGGCGTTGGTATTTCATGACATGGCTCCTTTTTGTGTGGGAAATGCGTCGCGGCATGATCCGGTGACGCTACCTCAGATACAACGGCATGAGTGTGAACGTTCCGTCCAGCCGATCCGGCACATCACGCAGTTTCTGCCAACTCCAGGACGATTTACTCCAGATGAACGGCGATCCGTTGATATAAGGGGTGCCAAAAAGCATCCAGAAACCGCTGCTCCCTGCCGACGGGTCCAGGACCCCGGAAAGTTTCATGAAATCCTGCACCATGGCGGTGGAGGCAGCCTTGGCGTCGATGGAGCCGTCCGGAATCTGTTTGGGGTAGGAGGTTTCGCCGTAGCCCAGATCCCAGCGACCGAAGAGCGACAGCGGATTGGACGGTTCGGTGTAGGTTATGACGGCCTTGGCGCTCTCCAGATCCAAGACGCCGGGGAGCAGCTCCCGGAACTGCCGCCGTCGGGCGGGCCGGTTATCGGTTGATTGCAGATCGTTTCGCACCTGCAGTGACGCCGGATAGTTGATCCCCATGAGGTACTCCGGGGTGACCATTTCGGGGTCGTACTCCGTGGAGCAGCTCCCTCCGTCCAGCGCCTTGGCGGTCACACTGTAGGGGCCACCGGTGGAGCGATAGTAGACGAAGCAGCGGTAGGACATCTCCACGAGGCCGCTCTCGTTGTTCTTGGCGTCCGCCACCATGTAACCGTTGAGGTATGTGCCGGTATTGTCCAGGGAGATATAGCGGAAAAAGTCGCTGACTGACGAGGAAAACTGCTCCGCCAGGGCGGCCCTCCAGAAGATCCAGAGCCCCTGTGTCGTGACCTGGCTCTTTGACATCCGATGGGTGGTCTCATTGAACATGATCCCCTTGTTGTTATAGCCGAAATCGGTGCCGGAACCGATCAGCCCCGGGGTGGAGGCGTTCACGGTCTGCAGGTCGCTGTTGATCGCCAGGGTCTGGGTCATGGTCTGGGCGAGAAAACCCTGCCAGGCGTTGTGGGTAAGGAGCAGCCCGCCGTTGATCCGCTTCAGGAACGCCGAACATTTGTCGGGCAGATCGTTCGGGTTCACGCCGCCGGGCGCCAGCTCCGGAGAGAAGGAGACCACATCCATCAGGTCATTGAAGGCGTTGATGTAATAGACATCCATGAATGTGAGACCGGCCGTCTCGTATCCCAGGGTCAGCTCCCCGGGGGTCAGATAGCCGCTGTCGGGGAGCCAGGAACCTGAAAAATCCAGCGCCGCCGGCCGCTCAAGCATGACACCGTGGTAGATACCGAGCATCCGGAAGAGGAGCCGTTTAAACCGGTAGGCCACCTCCGGATCCGTGCCGGGGTTAGTGACGTACGCCAGGAACGAACCGTAGTTCTCCACGAGCAGCGCAGCCGACTTGTCCAACTCCGTCCGGGTGGGGCCGTGCTGGCGGGGGAAAGAGTGAGAAGGGTCGGTCAGGTAGGCGTTGTCCCAACTATTGTCCCGGGCCGAAAGAATGGTTTTCCCCTGAAGCTTCCCCTGGACGAACCCTGCCCGGTACTCCGCTTTCAGGTCATTGGCGTCCCGGGATGTCACCGAGAGGTTGACCACGTTGTTCCTGGTCTCAATCACCCCCGAGGCGGTTGCATCCAGGGAGTACCTGACCAGGTTCGACGAGGCGCTGTCACCCGAACAGCCGGCCAGGAAAGCTCCCAGGAGAGCGACTGCGATCCATAACCGCATCATGCCGATCTGTTTCATGATTTCCTCCAACGATCTCCGCGTGGTTAGCAGCCGCCGTTAGGATTAACTCCCCGGCACGGCCGGAATCGAGGCGTCGTCATACACGGCGATGACCTGCACGCTCTGATAGCGGTGTTCCACCTGCAGCGGCGCATTCTTGGGCGCATACATATCGCCGATTCCCGTGACCTTGTAGAGGGTATGCGGCACGTTCACCAGGTACTGGTCGATGACCGACAACGGTGCTTCCGAACGCTCCCTGCTCAGCTTCTTGTTGCTCTGGGGGTGACCGATGGCAGACGCGCTGCCGATGGAGAGCAGGATCACCGTTCGGCCCCGGCTTTCGCGGGAGAGATAATCGAGGAACGTCACCAGCCGCTGATACTGGAACGGGTCGAGCTCGGCAGAACCGGTCTTGAAGAAGAGCGTGATCCGGCCGCTCCCCTGCTGGTTCGACAACGCGTCAAGCTTGGCCAGCGCCTGCCGGGTGGTCTGCAGTTCGCCGCTCTCCGTCAGTTGCAGCTTCTCGAGACGACCATCCACCTCATCGAATTTTTTCATGTCGTTGTTGTTGGCGGCAACGATCTCCTGTGCCAGGACGTCGGCCTGAGCGCCGGAAGCGGCGCCGGTCCAGCTGCTCTTGGGAATGGTCAGATTCTGACTCTGCCCGGTCGGCTCGGCCATGCTGACAATCTCGGGTTTGGTGGCGCAGCCGGAACAGAGGAGCACCCCGCCGAGGAGCCCGGCAAGTGTGATGGCGGACCGGAAGCGGATGGTTCTGTGGGGAAAACGGTGACTGGTGATCATGGTTGTCTCCTCCCGTTGGGTAATGAACTTCTGCCGCTCAAATGAGCCTCAATCTCTCCTCCTCCTTGGCTAAGGAGGGGGTCGAGGGGTGGTTCGTAGACGAATGTATTTTCAAAAAACCAAATATATTATGGCGATCCAAAACAGTTAACTAATAGTATTTCAGATATTGTTTTTGGTAGAATTACTTAATGTTGGTTACAGCTCCCTCCCTTTCAAGGGGAGGGCTGGGGTGGGGATGGGTTTAGTACGAAGAGTTCCCCATCCCCCTCCTGACCTCCCCCTTGAAAGGGGAGGAACGCAGGTGTGAATGATCGGCTCTACAGGTTCTATTTTCGTGAGCTGGATAGTTGCAGAGCAAAAATCTTTTTCTGAAAGTCTTTAGCAATGTCTGTGCCAAGCGCCGGGTAACGTAAGAAGTCGCCAACGTACTGGAATCTGTGACTAATAAAAGACTGTTCGGTTCTAATAAACCAAGTATGAGCTATATGCTGTTTAAACGGCTCATGGTCACGTCATTTGACGTACTTTTACACGGCTCGGTATCGGCGAAATAATCATCATCGAAGTCCAATCGCAGGGTCTGCACCGGGTTCATGGTGCGCACCATAAACCCTGCGCACCCTGCGACTTCAATGCGTTAACAGTCGGTAGCTGAACGGAGTCGAAGCTACAAACCCAGCGCCTTCTCGATCTTCGCCGGCCGCGCCCTCAGGGCCTCGATCTCACCCTTCAGCCCGTCGTTTTCTGCCTTCAGCCCCTGAATGACCTTCTTGTCATTATTCATGGCCTGTGCTAACGTTCCAACATCTCAACCAAGGAGGCCCGCTCATGCCCCGTGTGGCAGCTACCATGCTTGACCTGTCGGAACTTCCCCCTGCGCAACGCCGTGAGGTGCGGGATTTTGTCGACTTTTTGCGTTCTAAGCGCGAGGTGGCCCGTAAGCCGGTCGCCAAGCATTTTGCAAAACTGATCGACGAACCGCTGACAGTAGACAGCCTCCATATCCCCAGTCGGGAATCCTTGCATGTACGGTAAGGCCTTTGTCGACACGAACATTTTTGTCTATGCCGCGCTGAAGTCCATGGATAATCTCGAAAAGTGGCGGCTGGCGGTTGAGCTTCTCAACAGCCCTTGCTCCGTTGTGGTCAGTACCCAGGTATTGAACGAGTTTTCCTCTGTTCTGCTGCGACAGAAAATAGCCGACCACGATATCAAGAGCAGAGTCGACAACATTGCGTCCGACAGCACCGTCGCGACAATAACACTTGAAACCATCAACATGGCGTGGAACGTCCGTCATCGGTACAAATTTTCCTATTGGGACAGCCTTATTGTCGCGTCCGCCCTTCAGGCAGGCTGTACGACTCTGTATTCGGAGGACTTGAGCCACGACATGGTCCTTGACAAAAAACTCCGCATCGTCAATCCCTTCGCATAATCCGATCCCGTAGCTGAGTCGTAGGGTCTGCACCGGGTTCATGGTGCGCACCAAAAACCCGTGCGCACCCTACGACTGAGTAGTGTCACCTTACCTTAGCCGGGAACCGTTGTTCCTGAAAAATTGACAGCCGCATAGCCGGTGGTCAGCTCAATATCCTGGTATGGGGGGGTGAAGACAACCCCCTGCTGGTACGGCGTCACCCGGTAGCGGCCCGGTTTCAGCGTGGGGAAGCCGTAATTGCCATATGCCACGGTTTCGAAAGAATCATCCCCGGACAGGGTGACGGTGGCGCCAAACTTGACCGTATTATCGTCCACGTTGACTGACCCGTAGATAGAGAGGGTGCCGTCATCGGGCGACTCCGCCTCCACAAAGGCGGTAAAGCAGTTGATATGGCCCGAGAAATAGCGCATACGAACGTACCCCCCCTCGCCCCAGTCGGGACCGAAGGTGTTGCGCACGATCCAGCAGCCGCCGTTGCCCCCCTCCGGCGGGTTGTCGTCCCAGCCGATAATGGCGACGGCATGATTCCCTTCACTGGCATGGTATGGCAATTTATCAGGATAGATCCAGGTATCCTCGTAGACGCCGGACTGGTAGGCTGCCATGGCGCTGTTGTTTAACCAGTCTGCGGTTACGGCGCCGTATCTGTAGACAGCCCGCTTGATCCGGTTGGTGGTCTCCCAGTAGTTGTGAGGATAGATCTGGCCGCAGCGCCGGAAGGTTATCCGGGGGGCGGCCTTGGAAGCCTCTCGCTGGACGGTCAGTGGAGCTCTCAGCGAAAAGGGAAAATCCTCCTCCCGGCAGATCCCCTCCAGGCCGTTCGGTTCCGTCCAGGGCTGACCGGTTCTGGTCATGCTATAAAGATTAACCAGTTGTGCGTCTGAAACCCCTTGCGTATAGGCAAGGTAGTTGGGCGACAGGGTAATACAGCTGCCGTCATACAGGTTATTTTGGCGGTTGTAACTCGCCTCGGCCGCCGCGCAGGCGTTAAAGGACTGGCAGATATTGGTTCGCCCCTGGTCTCGGGCCGGGCCGATATAGCAGCGGCCGTTGATATCACGCAGGTCGAACTTTGACGGCAGGTCCGGTGCGGGGGGCGCCGGCGCGGGGGGGATGATGATTGAACTGATTTTTCTAGGCACGATATCGGCGTCAGTCGCTGCATATGAATAGTTGTCATAGTCGAAGGTATGACCGACCTCAAAGCGGAAGTCGTTATGCTTGATGATGGCCCGGATGTTCTCCAGTGTGTCATTGAAATTGAATGGAATCAGGCCGTTAATGGGTGAGGTTTCGGCAAAGGCCCTCCCCCTGCCGGACAGGAGCGGCCCTGCCGCGGCTGTGACCGCCAGCGCTCCGGTACCGATCAGAAAGTCACGGCGTCTCATGGCTGTACCTCCTTGAACAGAAATATCGCTCGAACCAAGGGCCTCATGGGGCGCCGTCCCGTACCGCCCAGAGGTAGTATTGAGGAGTCGTCAGGGGACTTGCAGTGTGTTCCGTCACATTTGAAATACCGGCATCCAGATGAATGAACCAGATGACCCCGGTGCTGTCACAGTCCAGGGCCGTCGAGGTCCAGCTCCCCATCGGCCTGATGTTGGCAAAAGGGTGGCCGCTCGGCAGTGGCGGCTTGAAGCGTGAGTAATCCAGCAGACTCTGCATCTCCTGCCGGTTCGGCAGACGCCAGTCGCCGCCACGGGAGCCGTCGGCAAGCCCGCAGACGCCCGTCGAAAGAGCTCCGACCCATTTCAGGGTATCGGTAAACTTGAGTACGGAATAGTCCGTCGACCGGTTTCTTTTCACCACCCCCACGGCGTCAAGGCAGTTTGTATCCTTCATCCAGACCAGCCGGGTCAGATTATCGGTCACCGTGCCGTTGCCGTTGTCGTTAAAGCGGGGATTCGGCCAGGCCGCCCCTTTCTGGTGGTAGCCGTCGTCCCCCGCGGCATAGCTGAAACTCTGTCCGGTGCGGGCAAGAGTGACGGCGCCCGTGGCGTTACCGTCCCGTACCGGCCAGACCAGGAACGGGATGCTCTTGAAGGAGGGGGTCACCAACCCCAGGAGGAAGTGCACTCCCCATGCCTGGGTTCCGAGGGCGGCCGAGGTAGTTGATGACCAGTAGGAATAGTCCGCCACCCCCTTGAACAGCAAGGTCTCGGGGTTCCCTTCACTCGCCAGCGATCCCACAGCCGGGCTCCAGAGACCGGCATTGAGCAGGCTGTTCAGCTCGGAGACGCTGGGGAGCCGCCAGTCACCTGCCTTGGAGCCGTCGTTCAGGCCGCAGAGACCGCTTGCCAGACCGTTGGCAGCGGTAAGTGCGTCAGGCCAGCTCTTTTTGCCGATGCAGGCGGCGTCCCTGAGCCAGATCAGACCGGTCAGCTTGTCGGTCACGGCGCCGGCGCCGTTGTCGACAAAGCGCGGGTAGGGCCAGGCCGTCCCCTTCTTCATACTGCCGTCGTCACCGGCATTGTAAGAGATGGTCTGGCCGGTCCGGGGAAGTTGGACGGCAGTGACCGGCGGGGCGACAGCGGCGGTGAAATCGTAGCCGGCGAGGCTGCCGCCGTTCATCACCGCCGGACGGGCGGCCGGAGTGAAGCGGTAACCGGCCTGGGTCGGGTTCACCGAGTAGCTGCCGCTCTTCAACCCGTAGACGGTGTAGTTACCGCCGCTGTCGGTGGTTGCCGAGGCGGTCATTGCGCCGCTCATGTTCACCGTTACCCCGGCCTGGGGAACCCCGTTGAAGGTAACCTTCCCGGAGATGCCGGGACCATCCCCGCCACCGGAACTGCAGGCGGCAAGCAGGGCTCCGAGTCCAAGACAGCAGATGATACGCAGTTGTTTCTGCACGATTCCTCCTCCTGTAGCGTCTCCATGAATAGTCGCAGGGTCTGCACCGGGTTCATGGTGCGCACCATAAACCCGTGCACACCCAACGACTGCGACTGCTAGGTGATTCGCGACAATAAATCTACCATCGATATGGTCATGGTTTTGCAGGGGCGCGGCATGACGCGCCCGCCGTTGCCGTGTCCAATGCTACCGAATCACTACATCTAAACATCAAAATCGGGCGCGCCACGCCGCACCCCTACGATGATGTCGATACGTTTGACGATGGTGCATTTATTATTGCGAATCTCCTCAGGTGACCATCCCGCCCACTCCGACCGACATGATCCCGATAAGCCATGCCACCATCCTGCGTCATCTCCTCTGCTGCTTCATCCCTCCTCGTTGTGGTCTGTTCCTGTCCAAAGAGCTGACCGGAGCTTGGTCTGATGCCGATGGCGACCATATTCCTACAGCAGGAAGCATGCCAAGCCACAAACAGCATATTTCAGCTAGTTAGCAGTCTTTCGCCCACAAAAAAAGGTGGTAAATTCTGCCACCGTATCAAAAACAGGTGTTAAATTTTGCCACCCCTGCCGGGAAGACGGGCCGCGGGGAGAGCTGTGGGAGGGGTGACAACGGGAGGGGTCGGGGGGTGATTCGGCAGGGGGGCCGGGCATCACACGTAAATGCGGGCATTAATCGTTCCTCCCCCTTCAAGGGGGAGGTCAGGAGGGGGATGGGGGTGTCGATCGACTGTTTTACCCCATCCCCACCCCGGCCCTCCTGTAACGTCCCACGACAATGGAGGAAGATCGTCTCGACCTTTTTTAGTCGTAGGGTGTGCACCGGGTTCATGGTGCTATGGTCTTGGTCGCCTGGAAGGAAAAGTCGAAGGAAGAGAAGAAGGAAGAGTTGAAGGCAGGGAAGAAGGTGAAAAGCGTAAGGCGCTGGACGTAGCATTCAAGATGAAGCAGATGGCGTGGCGTTTGAGGATATTCGGTTGAGAAGGGCGGACATGAGAAGATGCAGGTCAATGTAACCGAGTCCTTTTCCCATAAGCCCGTTTTTTTCGATAAATTGCAGAACCTCGTCATCGCCTGCACGAGATGTCGTGGGAAGATCATGGAGAAGCGAAAGAATTTTCCGACCCACCCAACAGAGCAAGTCTTTTCGAGCTTTCCCTGGCGATAAGCGCCTGCAACCCAAGTCTTACCAATGATGTTTTCTCAGTAATTCCCGTTAAGAGCGCAGCCTTTTCGATCAAGGCGTCTTCAATGTTCAGTGTCGTCCGCATAGAATTCTCCTCCCGTAACATGCATGCATCAATATGCACATATTGTGCATATCTGCCAACACGTGAAGAGTTCGATCGCCTGATAATCCGCCGCTGGAGCGGCGCTGATTTCGGTTCCCACGCTGGAGCATGGGAACCATAAAATGCGGGCGGCATGAATGCGGGCGTCATACATGCGGGCGGCATACATGCGGGCGTCATGAATGCGGGCGGCATGAATGCGGGCGTCATGAATGCCGCCCCTACGATGACCCCATCCCGCACCCACCACACATATTGTTGTTATCGTACGTAGGGGCGCGATTCATCGCGCCCAAATTCATCGTGCCCAAATTCATCGCGCCCAAATCCCCCGGAATGCAGCGGGTCAGTCGTTGGCGCTTTCGAGCCCGAGACGCCGCAGGGCGGAACGGAAGGTGTTGTAGTTGAGGTCGAGCATCCGGGCGCTCTTCATCTTCCCCCCCTGGCAGTAGCCCAGCGCCTCGGCGTAGAGCCACTTCTCCAGGCTCTCCATGCTGCAGGGGAACGATGGCGGCGGCGTGACAAAGGGATTGGCGGCCACGGGTTCGGGGGGAGGAACCGGGTCGGCGCCCACTGCGGCAGCCACGGCTGCGGCGTCGATGGCCGGACCGGCAGTGAGGGCCAGACGCCGGACCACGCTCTTCAGCTCCCTGATATTCCCCGGCCAGGGGAGCGCCTCCAGGGCCGCCACCGCGGACGGCTCCAGGGGGGGAAGCAGCCGCCCCAACTCGTCACCCGTCTGCCGTAGGAAATTGCGCAGCAGCGGCTCGATGGACTCCCGATGCTCCCGCAGCGGCGGGATGGTGATGACCAGGTCGGCCAGGCGATAGTACAGGTCTTCCCGGAACTCCTTCCGGGCCGCCAGCTCCTTCAGGTCGCGGTTGGTGGCGGCGATTATCCGGCACTCCACGGTACGCGGCAGGGTACCCCCCACCGGAAGGTAGCTCTTCTGTTCGACCAGGCGGAGCAGCTTTACCTGGAGCGCCGGTGAGGCGGCGTCGATGTCGTCAAAGAAGAGCGTTCCCCCTTCCGCGCCGGCCACCAGTCCGGCGGTGCTCCGGTCGGCGCCGGTGAAGGCCCCCTTGACGTGGCCGAACAGTTCGCTCTCGGCCAGCGGCTCGGGAAGCGCCCCCAGGTTGATCGTCACCAGAGGAGCGCTCCGCCGGGGGCTCAGGTCATGAAGGATGAACGCCAGGTGAGACTTGCCCGAGCCGGTCTCCCCCTGGAGCAGGACCGCAAAGGGGGTCCCGGCCGCCTGCACCGCCTGGTCCGCGATCCGCTGCATGGCCGGTGAGCCGCCGAGTCGGGCCGCGACGGTGTCGGCGAGCCCCTGGGTCAGCCCGGCCAGCCGCCGCTGCTGGAGCACCGGCAAGGCCGCCCGGGCCAGGGTCGCCAGGAGTTCGGCGCCGTTCACCGGCTTGCGGACAAACCCGGCCACCCCCAGCTCGATGGCCTTGAGCAGGTAGCCGGTATCGGTAAAGGCGGTGCAGAAAACCACCGGCAGCGACGGGGCCTCCAGGAGAAGCCGGGCCGCCAGCGCCAGCCCATCCATGACCGGCATCCGGATGTCGCTGAGCACCAGGTCAGGACGGCAGGCTGCCACCAGTTCCAACGCTTCGAGGCCGTTGGCCGCCGTGAGCACCTCCTTACAGGAGAGTTTCAGGAAGGCGGCGGTCTTGCGCCGGAGTTCGGCTTCGTCCTCCACGAGGAGGATGGTCAATTCGGTGAGATCTGTCATGTCGGCCCCGGTTCCTGCGCGTCTTCTCCCTCAGGCGGGGGAATGGTTACGATAAAGGTAGTGACCCCGGGGACGCTCTCATGGGTGAGCCGACCGTTGAAACGGTCCTGAATGATCATCCGGGAGAGGTAGAGGCCGAGGCCGCTCCCCCCCGTGGCCTCCCGGGTGGTGAAGTTAGGTTCATAAATCCGTCGGGACAGTTCCGGTGGAATCCCCTTCCCGCTGTCGCTCACCCTGATCACCACGTCGCCGTCGGCCACTGCCACCTGTAGCGACACGACCCCCGGGTCCCACCGGCCGGAGCTTCGACGGAGATCGTGGATAGCGTCCCGGGCGTTGGCCAGAAGATTGAGGACGACTTGGGCCAGCTCCCCGGGCACCCCGAAGACATCCGGCGCCGAAGCAGCTGAATCGTCGATGTGTAAATTGATGTCGTGACCGGTAAACTGGGCGGCTACCAGCCGGACCGCCTCGTTGATCGGACCGCGGACGGAGAATCTGCTCCGGGATTTGTCGCTATGATAAAAGTTGCGAAACTCGTCGATGGTCTCGGACATATACCGAATCTGACGCAGGGAGCTCTCCTCGAAC
This sequence comes from uncultured Geobacter sp., assembly GCA_903857795.1. GTDB lineage: Bacteria > Desulfobacterota > Desulfuromonadia > Geobacterales > CAIOGM01 > CAIOGM01. The sequence continues at coordinate 32,134 of CAIOGM010000031.1, read as the reverse complement.
TCTTCCCAATCCGCCGGCTCCGGGGCCCGCTTCTGCCTCAGCGCCGCGAACCACTGGACATTCATGCCGAGAGTGGCCAGCGGCTGCCGCCACTGGTGAGCGATGGCGCCGAGCATCTCCCCCATGGCCATGAGTTTGGACTGTTGCGCCAGGGCCCGTTCATGGTTCAGCCGTTTTTCCGTCTCCTGCTCCACCTGCTGGTGGAGCGTGCTGTTCAGGCGCCGCAACTCGGTCTCGGCCTGCTTCAACCGGGTGATGTCGTGAAGGATCACCAGTCGCCCGATCCCCCTTCCGCGGCCGTCATCCAGCTCCATGGCACTCAACTCCCAGGCGCTGCCTGCTCCGGACGCCTTGGCAACCTCCAGACACCCTCCGCCCGCGGAGAACGCCGCGGCCAGTTCGGGATGGCGCCGGCAGAACGCCTCCGAGGAGAGACCGAGCTCCGTGGCCGGGTCGATCACAAGCAGCTGATGGGCGGCAGGATTGCAGTCCACCAGTCGCCCGCCGTGATCGAAGAGAAGCAGGACATCGCTCATTCGCTCCACCAGGGCGTGCCGCGACACCTTCACCAGATCGAAGAGCCGGTACCGATAGAGCGCCCAGGTATAGCAGGCGGCGCTGCACGGCAGGCTGATGGCGTTGGGGCTGATATCAAAGAGGTGAAGACCAGCCAGATGGGCCGCCAGGCCGAGCCAGCTGATGACCATCCCGATCATCAGGAGTGCCGCCTGCCGATGAAACGGCGGGTCACCCCGGAGCCAGATCCGCCAGAGGACGAGGTTGGCCAGGAGCGTGGCGAGATAATTATAGATGATCTGCACCAGGTACCAGGGCCCCTTGCCATAGTGAAGGAGCACGAACGGCCCCCGCTGCTCCAGGTGGGGATCGAGGTAAATGAAGTGGTGCCAACCATCGGTGTTGATGAGGATGAGGGTCGTAACCGGCACCGCCAGGAGGAGGACCCACCGAAACGGTGTCAACCGCGCCGGCGCCGGACAGTCCAGCGAAAGGGTCACGAGCAGCCACAAGGGCGCAATACCGACCACGCCGAGATATTCGAGCTTGACGGCCAAGAGTTTGGCCGGGAGCTCCGGCAGGGCCAGCTTGAGGGTGTAACCCAACTGGTAGAGAGCCACCGCCACCAGAAAACCGGTGAAATAGCGCGAGGCTTCGCGGCTCTCCCGTTGCTGCCGGACATAGAGCGCCAGGAGGAGGGAGCCGAGGACGGTGAGCAGGAGGAGGGCGATGGTGATGGAGTAGGTAGTCATGGAACGGAAGGGAGAGCGCCCCCCTGCAGCGCCACCACTCCTGCCCGCCCCTCGATCTCACCCATGCTGATGGCGCAGTGGGGGGCTGAGCCGCCGAATTCAGCCGCCGCCTCCCCCAGGGTGATGAACCGGGCCCCCTGTTTCGTGAGCCGCTCCAGCAGATCGATGAAGAGGGGGACCGTCGCCTTCCCCTCCAGCTCGGCATGGATGGTGAGGACGTTGAGCCCCGGTTGGATGAGGGAGAGGAAGTGATCGTTGAGGGTAGTGGCGGTGATCCCCTTCTCCCCCAGCAGTTCGTCGGTGGTGGGGAGAGTGGTGGGAATCTGCAGGGTCCGGAAACGCCGCCCCTCCCAGACCGGATAGAAGGGGGCCGTCCCCCGGCTGTCGCTGGAGTACTCCAGTTTCAGGGCGTCCTGCAGCTCCAGCGAGTCGGCGGAGAGTGTCCAGCCGGGCGCGGCCACCGTCCTGCTCCGGTGTCCCAGGATCTGTTCATAGACGCTGCCCGCCTGCCCCAACTCCAGGGCCACGGCCGGCTTGGGCATCCGGGGGAGGAAGTCGTGCCACTTCACATGGTCCCAGCAGTGGATCCCCACCTCGTGACCGGCACGTTCCGTCCGGCGGATCACCTCGGCGCAGCGCGCCCCGATGAGCGGCGCCGGCAGGAGGGTGCCGTAGAGGAGGGTGCGGAGACCATAGACCGAGGGGGCTCGGGTCCGGATCATCTTGGCGAGAAACCCCTTGCGGGTAAAGATCCGGCGGATCGCCTTGCCGGAGTTATCGGGACCCAGGGAGAAGTAGAACGTCGCCCGGATGCCAAACCGCTGGAAGGCGGCCAGCAGCGCAGGCACCCCGTCACGGGTGCCGATATAGGTGTCAACGTCAACTTTCAGGGCAATGGTTGGCATGGGTTCGGATCGAGGTTCGAGGTTCATAGGTTCTATGTTCTATGTTCAAGGTTCAAGGTTCAAGGTTCAAGGTTCTATGTTCGAGGTTCTATGTTCTGGGTGAGGGGTGAGGGGTGAGGGGTGACCGTCCTGATCCCAGGTCTCAGATCCCGGACTATACCGCGATTCCTGGAATTTCAGAACTTAATTTTCATACCCCTCACCCGTTTTCTGGTCACCACGCAGATCATCTCACCGTTATGCCATCCAACGTCAGCTGCCCAGCCCCCAGCGTCAGTTTCCCCTTGATGCCGCTCTTGCCGGGCCGCGTGCTGAAGCTCTTGTCGTACCCCCCCTTAAGGGTCACGCTGTACGGTTTGCCATAGATCACGCTCTCGACAAATTCATACTCCCGCGCCTGAATGACCGTGTTGTTGGCGGTTACGGCAGTACAGGCAGCCTGGATGGTCTCGAAATACCGGGGAGTCGGCCCATCGATCCGGACCTGCGGGGCCAGGTTGAACGTTGCCGTGACCGTAGTATCACCGGAGAGCGTCACCTGACAATTCCCCGTCCCCGAACAACCGCCTCCCGACCACCCTTTAAAGAGACTCTCCCCCTCGGTCGGCATGAGCAGTACCTGATCACCATCCGGGTAGATCGCCGAACAGACACCGGGACAGTGGATCACCGAATTGCTGTTGACCATACCGGCGCCACTCCCAGCCATGGCAACTGTCAGGAGGAAACCGTCTTCAACCCGCCAATTCGAATAGTTGACCCCATCGGAAACGCGGACCCCGCTGCCGGAAGGATTGCTTGTCACATGGTACGGCCCGGTAGCGCCCCCCCAGTAGTTGTTGCGGGCGTCGATGACCGTTGCCGGCGTGCTGTTGTTGACTCCCCAGTTTGACGATCCACCGATAAAGCTGCTCTGCCGGATCACCGGCTGGGAACCGGCCTCGGCAAGAAGCTCATTCCAGCCGCAGCTCTGAAACCGGGCGGCAGTAATGCCCGGGCTAGCCGTATACAGGTTCAACCCGTTGGTCTCGCTGTTCAAAATCAGGAGGTGGCTTAAGGTAGGACTGATGCCGTCGACGTAGAGGCCGGCAAAAACCCATCCGCCGTGGGGCATGACACGGAGACCGTAGCCGCCGAAAGAGCCGCCGGCATACGCTATGGTGACATAGCTCATGGCGGTGATGGTGGCGGTGGGCGCCAGGTAGACGCCACGCCAGTTCCCCGCCGCCGGTGTGGCGCTGCGCGAGGTGAAGACGATGGGCAGGGAACTGGTGCCGGGGGCGTTCAGCGTGCCGTTGACGTAGAAGCCGATGTCACCGGCTATCTTGATGCTGTTGCCCGGAGCGATGGTCAGGGCGGCCCCTGCCGCGACAGTCGGTGAGCCGTTGAGCAGATAGGGAAACTCCGCACCGGGCCGGGTCCAGGTTCCGGAAACGGTGATCTCCCCGCCGGGGAAGGCGACGCCGTTCTCACCGGTGCCACCGGTGCTGTTGCCGCTCATCACCGGGAAGGTATCGGTAGTTTCAAACTTGAGCGGATACCACCCGACCCCCATGTTCTGGAAGCTGTTCCCGGTGATGGTGGCGCGACTGCTCCAGAGGACGATGCCGTGGGTCTCGCTGTCGGCAAGCCGGCAGCCGGTGATGGTCGGATTGCAGCCGTCAACGTAGATGGTCGCCATAACCCAGTAGCCGTGGGGCATGATACGCTGCCCATAACCGCCGTTACTGGCGCCGGAGTAACTGAGGTTGCAGTTGACCAGTGACGACCCGCCGGAGTCCGGCGACAGGTAGATCCCCCGCCAGTTCCCCGCCGCCGGCAGGGAGGCGGCGCCATCGCCGTTGGTGTCACCGTCATAGTCGTCGGCCAGAGAGGTGAAGGTGATCCGGCCGCTGCTGCTGTTGGCCGAGAGGATGCCGTTCACAAAAAATGCGCTCCCCCAGAATTTCACCGTACTGGCCGGTTCGATGGTCAGGGTCAGACCGGCATCGATGGTCGTGTCGCCGGTCACCGCGTATGGGGCGTTAGCACTCCACCTCTTCCAGAGGGCGCTGCTCACGAGACTCCCCCCCCGTACCTCGATCCCCTGTTTCTTGTTGCCGGAGAAGGTCACCCCGGTGGGATTCGGCACCGAGGAGGCGTCGAGGCTGATCGTGAAGTAGCCGCCGTCGTTGATGCTGTTGCCGTTGAAGGCCGTGTCGGTGATCACCGGTCGGGAGCTGTTCGTACCCCGGAGGGCGTTCCAGCCGCACCCTGTAAACAGACCGTTGCCGATGATCGGGGAGGCGCCGTAGAGCTCCAGCCCGTTGGTCTCGCTCTGGAGTATGGAGAGGTGGCTCAAGGTCGGGCTGATGCCGTCGACGTAAAGGCTGGCAATGAGCCAAACCCCGCGGGGCATGACATGAAGGCCGAAGCCACCGAAAGAGCCGCCGGCATACGCTATGGTGACATAGCTCATGGCGGTGATGGTGGCGGTAGGCGCCAGGTAGACGCCACGCCAGTTCCCCGGCGCAGGTGTGGCGCTGCGCGAGGTGAAGATGATCGGCAGGGCGCCGCTGCCGGGGGCGTTCAGCGTACCGTTGACGTAGAAACCGATGTCACCGACGATTTTGAGGCTGTTGCCCGGATCGATGGTCAGGGTGGTCCCAACCGCGACATCGGGCGAGCCGTCCAGCAGATACGGAAAGTTGACGCCGGGGCGGGTCCAGGTTCCGGAAACAGACATGACGCCACCAGGCAGGGCGATGCCGTTTTCGCCGGTGCCGCTGGTGCTGTTACCGCTCATCACCGGGAAGGTATCGGTAGTTTCGAACTTGAGCGGATACCCGCCGCTCCCCATGTTGCTAAAGGTGTTGTTGGTGATGGTGGCCTTGCTCGACCATAAATCTATCCCCTGGGTCTCGCTGTTGGTGATCCGGCAGCCGGTGATGGTCGGATTGCAGCTGTCCAGATACATGGCCGCAACGGCCCAAGAGCCGTGGGGCATGACATTGAGACCAAAACCGCCGTACGAGCCTCCGGCATAGTTGATGGTGCAATTGACCAGCGTTGAGCTTCCGGAAGTGGGCGACAGGTAGATCCCTCGCCAGTTCCCGGCGGCAGGAAGGGTTGCAGCGCCATTGCCATTGGTATCACCGCCGATACTGTCGTCGGCCAGTGAGGTGAAGGTAATCCGACCAGTGGTGCTGTTGGCGGTCAGCGTACCGTAAACATGGAGAGCAACCCCCGAGAGCTTCACCGTGGTGGCCGGTTCGATAGTCAGGGTAAGGCCGGCGTCAACTGTCACAAAACCGGTAACGGCATACGGCGCATTGTTGCTCCAGTTCTTCCACAAGACGCTGCTGCCGATGCTGCCGCCCCTGATCTGAACCCCCTGGTAACTGTTGCCCGCGAACGTGACGCCAATGGGGTTGGGCGCCGACGAGGCGTCGAGACTGACCGCATAGTACCCGGGGTCGGCACCGCCATTGCTGTTGATACTCGTACTGGTAATGACCGGGCGGGAGCTATTGCTCCCCTTCACTCCATGCCAGCTGCAGTTCTCAAGCAGACCGTTACCGATGACCGGGGATGCGCCGTAGAGTTCCAGACCGGTGGTTCCACTATGGAGAATCGAGAGATGACTCAGAGTCGGACTGATACCGTCCAGATACAGGGCGGCGATGGCCCAGTCACCATGAGCTTGGACATGGAGCCCAAAGCCGCCAAAGAAGCCGCCGGCATAGTCGATGGTGACGTAGTTCATGGCGGTGATGGTGGCGGTGGGCGCCAGGTAGATCCCCCGCCAGTTCCCGGCGGCCGGTGTGACGCTGCGCGAGGTGAAGAGTATAGGCAGGGCGGCGCTGCCGGGAGCGTTCAGCGTGCCGTTGACGTAGAAACCAATTTCTCCCACGGACTTGAAGGTGTTGCCCGGATCGATGGTCAGGGCGCTCCCCACCGCCACATCGGGCGAGCCGTTCAGCAGATACGGGAAGCCAACGCCGGGTCGGGTCCAGGTTCCGGAAACCGACATGGCGCCACCGGGAAGGGCAACGCCGTTCTCACCGGCGCCGCTGGTGCTGTTACCGCTCATCACCGGGAAGGTATCGGTGGTGTCGAAGGTGAGCGGGTACCTCCCGTCCCCCATGTTCTGGAAGCTGTTCCCGGTGATCGTGGCGCGACTGCTCCAGAGGGAGATGCCGTGGGTCTCGCTGTTGGTGATCCCGCAGCCGGTGATAGTCGGATTACAGCTGTCCAGATAGAGGGTCGCCATCACCCAGTAGCCGTGGGGCATGACATGCTGACCAAAACCGCTGTTAAAGGCGCCGGAGTAGCTGAAGTTGCAGTTGATCAGTGACGACCCCCCGGCGGTGGGGGCAAAATAGAGCCCTCCCCAGAAACCACCCCCCGAGCGGGTGAAGGTCACCTGGTTAGCCGCAACGGTTCCGTAGACAGAGATCGCCAGATTGTCGCCCACACGAACTTCGACCCCAGGTGCGATGGTAAGCGTAGAGCCCTCCGCCACGGTCACCGTATTCTGGAGGATGTACGGGCTGCCGGCCACGGTCCAGGTGGTGTTACTGGAGATGGTTACAGGGTCGTAGGTGTAATAACCGGGGGGGTCGTAGCCGGGAGGGTATGGGTGCCAGACTCTGTTGACATACGTTTCCGCCGACGCGGCGGTGATCAGGAGAGCGTAAATGATGAGAGAAAACAGCAGGGAAACTAACCATCGGTGATGATAATTACCTTCGGGCACGTTGTCTTTCATGTCACGTCTCCTTTTCAGTTGTTCACTGGATACTCCGTGGCGGGGCTCGAAAGGCCGGGTGAGGGGTGAGGGGTTCTAGGTTCCAGGTTCGGGGTTTAAGGTTCTAGGTTCTAGGTTCTAGGTTCTAGGTTCTAGGTTCTAGGTTCTAGGTTCTAGGTTCTAAGTTCGATGTTCTAGGTTCGATGATCTAGGTTCGGAGTCCAGGGCTTATAAACCCTGAACCTTGAACCCTGAACCTAGAACCTAGAACCTAGAACCCTGAACCTTGAACCATGTTTCACAACAGATGTTCGATCTTTTGCCGCTCTTCCACCAGGTAGAACTCAAGGGTCTTGCGCAGGGCGTCGTCGATGTTGGTCACCGGCTCCCAGCCGAGACACCGCTTGGCGTTCTTCACCGACGGAACCCGGGTCAGCATATCCTGATACCCCTTGCCGTAGAACTCCCCTGAAGAGACCTCGATGATCCGGCACTGTTCGGCCTTCTCCCGGTAGGCCGGGTACTCCTTCACCAGGGAGATGAGCTTCTCCGCCAGCTCCCGCACCGACAGGTCGTTGCCGGGGTTGCCGATGTTGAAGATCTTGCCGTTGGCGCAGCCGTTTTCATCGGCGATGATCTTCATAAGACAGTCGATGCCGTCCTCCACAAAGGTGAAGGAGCGTCGCTGCGCGCCGCCATCCACCAGCTGAATCGGTTCGCCTGCCAGGATGTTGTAGAGGAACTGGGTAAGGACCCGGGAGCTCCCCTCCTTGGCGGTGCTGATACTGTCCAGCTTGGGGCCGATCCAGTTGAAGGGGCGAAACAGGGTGTAGTTGAGCCCCTCGTGCTCGCCGTAGGCGTAGATGACCCGGTCCAGCATCTGCTTGGCGCAGGAGTAGATCCATCGCTCCTTGTTGATGGGGCCCAGCATGAGAGGCGAGTCCTCCTCGTCAAACTCCCGGTCCGGGCTCATGCCGTAGACCTCGGAGGTGGAGGGGAAGATGACCCGCTTCTTGTACTTGGCGCAGAGGCGGACGATCTTCAGGTTCTCCTCGAAGTCCAGCTCGAAGACCCTTAAGGGATCCTTCACATAGGTCACTGGGGTGGCGATGGCCACCAGCGGCAGGACCGCATCGCACTTCTTGATGTTGTACTCGATCCACTCCTTGTTGATGGTGATGTCCCCTTCCAAGAAGTGAAAGCGGGGATCCCCCAGAGAGCGGTCGAGTTTGTCGCAGGCCATATCCAGGCCATAGACCTCCCAATCGGTGGTGGTGAGGATGCGGTGGGTCAGGGCGTTGCCGATGAAGCCGTTGACGCCGAGAATAAGGACTTTCATAGATTACTCCTCTGTGATAACGGCAACTGGATGGGAATGCCGTTGTCTGGTGTTCAACAATTTGACGTCCCGCAGATCCTGCCCAGAACGAATTCTTTGAGCGCAAGCGCCCCTTGGTATGCCTTCTGGACTTCATCCGGCGGGATCTCTTGCCAGTCATCAGGGTAACGCACTTCAACTGCAAAGCCATCAAGCCGTTCAGCATGTTCATACCACTCTTCCCCGACGGACTCTTTTTCGCTGATCAGGTCGAGTAAATAGTCGAGGTCATGTTTTCGATCAAACCGGATACCAAGAAAAACCAGATACGCCTTCAGGTATTTCTCCGCCGTCTGCTGACAGTGGAAACAGATGGCATCAGCGAAGTCAGGACGGTTTTCCAGAGCCAGCAGAGCCATCCCCAGATCATGATCTGCCTTGTGCATCCACTCCTTGACCAAGTCGGCGGTTTTATCCATAGAGGACAACACCCTTTTCCATTATCGTCGTAATAAACGCTGTTTTTACATCCTTCCATTTCTCTATTTCAAGAGGCGTGTATACCAGCAGATCAATCGCCGATTTGGAGCCACGCAGACATTTTTTCAGCTCCCGCACCCGCTGGTATCGGGGGATTTCACTCTCGGTTATGACGAGCAGATCAATATCGCTATCTGCTGTTGGCTGACCATAGGCGTGTGAACCGAACAGAATAACCTTCTCCGGACAGCTTGAAATTACAATTTTACGAACAATGGTATCTATCTGTGACATTGTCGCCATCAGAGTAACCTCTTGGACACGATTCAACGGTCAAGAAACAACGCACCGTTACGTGAAGTAAACTTATCCGCATTCACCTCGTCTTCCCCCTCAACCTGCAGCGACCGGAGCTCCAGCAGACCGTCGCCGGTAGCGACGGTCAAGGGATCGGTCGCCACAATGGTTCCCGGTTCACCAATCCCGGCAACCGGCCAGGCGGACCAGATGACGACCTTCTCCCCGTCCAGATAGGTGAAGGCGCCGGGATAGGGGTGGGTGACGCCGCGGATGAGGTTGTAGATCGTAACCGCCGGCTTCGTCCAGTCGATGAGGCCATCGGCCGCTTTTCTTCCCCCCCAGTAGCTCCCGTCCTTCAGATCCATGGGGATCCGGGGAGCGCTCCCGGCGGCCAGAAGCGGCCAGGCCCGCCCGATCACCGTCACCGCAGCGTCGGTCACCTTGGTGAAGACGTCGTGGGCCGTGTCGGTGAACTCGATGGCCACCGGCTCCTGATCCACGATGTCGCCGGCGTCGGGCTTCTCCACCATATAGTGAAGGGTCGCCCCGGTTTCTTTCTCGCCGTTGATGACCGCCCAGTTGACCGGCACCCTCCCCCGGTACTTGGGAAGGTACGACCCGTGGAGGTTGAGAGCACCCAGCCGGGGGATCGCCAGTGCTTCGGGTTTTATCATGTTCCGGTAATAAAAGGAAAAGATAAAATCGGGGGCAAGCTCCCGGAGCAGCGCCACACTCTCCGGAGCGTTGATGTCACCGGTCAGCCAGGGGATGCCGTGACTGTCGGCCAGCGCCCGCACCGATTGGAACCAGATCTGCTCCGTGGGAGAGTCTTCGTGGGTGAAAATCAACCGGATATCGGCCCCCTGCCGGAGCAGCTCCTCGATACAACAGTAACCGACATTGTGATAGGCGCAGACGACCAGTTTCATACTCCCTCCGGATAGCGGCAGATCTCTTCGTTCGTTCATGACACCCGGCTACTCCACCAGCATTTCCCGGAGCAGCTCCTTGACCGCACGTACGTGCCGTGCATCCAGCTTTCCCAGCTCCTTTACCAATCGCAACCGGTCTACGGTACGAATCCGATCCAGCACTATCCAGCCACTCTTTCCGGCAAAACGGAGAGGCGGCCGGCTCGGATATGCATGGGACCTGGTCGTCAGGGGAGCGATCATGACCGTTTTGAGGTTCCGGTTCATCTCATCGGGAGAAATGACCAGACAGGGACGCGTCTTCCTCATCTCGTGGCCGACGGTGGGATCGAGGTCAACCAGATAGAGGTGGTACTGAACTATCTCCACTCCCACTCCTGGGAGTCGAGATCTTCCTCCATGAGCAGAAGATCTTCACCCCGCGCATGTATGGCGGCAAAGGCCTCATCCCACCCTGAACGTGCCTGTCTGAAGACCGGCCGGATGATGATTTCATCCTCACCGGCGACGAGTCCACCTCATCGCGAATGTTGCACTGGCGCAGAAGAGCGGCCGGCAACCGGATCCCCTTGGAATTACCTATAGATACGACGTTGGTCAGCATGGTTCACCCCCCTTGCTGGTGAATCTTTCGCACCACATACCGGGGGCGACGGCGCACCTCCTGATAGATTCGCCCCACATACTCCCCCAGGATGCCGATGCCGAACATGATCGCCCCCACGAAGAAGAAGAGGATGGCAAAGAGGGTGAAGACCCCTTCCACCTCGGCCCCCACCAGGAAGCGCCGGGCCAGGAGGAAGAGGGAGAAGCCGACGGCGAAGAGGGACATGAGGACCCCCAGCAGGGCGAAGAGCTGGAGCGGCACCACGGAGAAGCCGGTCATCAGGTCGAAGTTGAGCCGGATGAGGCGGTAGAGAGAGTACTTGCTCTCCCCTTCCACCCGCTCGGCATGGGCCACCTCCACCTCGCTGGGATTGGCGGCAAAGGTCTGCCCCAGGGCCGGGATGAAGGTGGTCGCCTCCTGGCAGCGATTGATGTTGTCCACCACGTTCCGGTGATAGGCCCGGAGCATACAGCCGTAGTCGGTCATCTTCATGCCGGTCATCTTCCGGGTCATGATGTTGACGATGAGGGAGGCGCTCCGGCGGAAGATCGTATCCTGCCGCTTCTGGCGGACACTCCCCACGGCGTCGTGCCCCTTCTCCATCTCGGCCACCAGCTTGGGGATCTCCTCCGGCGGATTCTGCAGGTCCGCATCCAGGGTGATGACGATCTCCCCCCGGCTCACCTCGAAGGCGGCCAGGATCGCCATATGCTGGCCGAAGTTGCCGTTGAACTCGATGACCCGCACCTGGGGGAAGCCGGCGGCGAATCCCTTGAGGAGTTCCAGGGAGCGGTCTCGGCTCCCGTCATCGGTGAAGATGATCTCGAACGGTTTGGCCATCCCCTCCATGACCGGGTAGAGCCGTTCAAAGAGCCGCGGCAGGTTCCCCTGCTCGTTGTAAACCGGGATGACGATGGTGATGTAGGGTGTCTCGAACATATTATTTCCTGTTGTGCGCGATCACGTCTTTCACCGCCGCCACCACGTCCGCCGCATCCTCATCGGTCATCTTGGGGAAGAGCGGCAACGACAGGATTCGCTCCGAGGCGTAGTCGGCGTTGGGGAGCGTCCCCGCCGGGACCGGCAACTGCTCGCGATACCAGGCGTGGTGATGGATCGCCTTGTAGTGGAGGCCGGAGCCAATATTCAGCTCCTTCAGCTCCGCCATGAATTGATCACGGTCGATGGTGAGCAGCTCTGTCCGGACCAGGGGGGTGTAGAGGTGCCAGGCGTGGCGCTGCTCATAGGGGGCCATGGCCGGGAGGGCCAGCTCCGCCACATCGGAGAACTCCCGGTTGTAGAACCCGGCGATCTCCGTCCGACGGCGGATGAAGCCGTCCAGCCTGGGGAGCTGGTGGATCCCCAGGGCCGCCTGGATATCCATCATGTTGTACTTGAAGCCGGGGAGAATGATGTCGTAGCCGGGGGTGCCGCTGGCGGCGAACCGCTTCCACGCCTCCCGGTTCATGCCGTGGAACTTGAGGAGGCTGATCTGCTCGGCCAGCTCCTCGTCGGGGGTGCAGAGCATCCCCCCCTCGCCGGTGGTTATGTTCTTGTTGGGGTGGAACGAGAAGATGGAGACCCCGGCAGAGGAGCCGATCCGCTTCCCCTTGTACTCGGTGCCGACGGCATGGGCCGCATCCTCGATGACCGCGAGGCCGAACTCCCGGGCCAGGGCGAAGATGGGGTCCAGGTCGCACGGCTGGCCGGCGAAGTGGACGGGGACGATGGCCCTGGTCCGGGGAGTGATCTTCTCCCTGATCCTGGTGACATCCATATTGAGGGTCCCCGGCTCGATATCCACCAGGAGCGGGGTGGCCCCGGCCAGCACGATGGTGCTCACCGTGGAGGCGAAGGTCATGGGGGTGGTGATCACCTCGTCACCACTGCCGATCTTCAACGCCAGCATGATCAGGTGCTGACCGGCGGTGGCGGAGCTCAAGGGGACCGCAAAGTCGGCCCCCACGTAGGCCTTGAACTCCTCTTCAAAACGTTTCACCTTGGGACCGGTGGTGATCCAGCCTGACTTCAGGGAGTCGACGACCTCATTGATCTCGGCGTCTTCGATGGTGGGGGCGGAAAAAGGGAGAAATTGGGCGCGCACGGCAGACCTCCGGCTAATAGTCTCTTACAACATAACTCTTTTCAATTTCTGAGCAAACTTGAAAATTCAAAACCGTTGTACGCGGATGGACGCGGATCAACCTCTTTATTCACTCTGAGGCCACTCGAGGTACAACACTCAGTTGACAGCAATGTCAACATAATGGTGACCTTACCGATCCGCGTTAATCCGCGTCCTGTTTGGTTCCGGCTTGTCCGGCTTAGGGTGATGTACTGTTATCCGACTGCTACCGGTTGGTAACCAGGAACTGCTTCCGGTTTTCCCGGAGCAGACGGACCGTCCCTCCCTGGAGCCGCGACCTGAGCTCCGGGAGATCGCTCTTCTTCATGACCAGATAGAGCGGCCGCCCCGAGCTCCAGAGCCGGAGCAGTTCGGGATATTCCATGAACCAGCCGGGGTGATCCCCCTGCCCGCGCCCGAACTCCAGCTCTCCAACCCCTCCCAGGATCACCACCCGACGCCGGGAATAGAAGGAGAGCCCCTGCAGTACCCCCTGGCTGACCACCACCGCATCGCCGGGAGCGCTCCGGAGAATCTCCTCCCCGAAGCTCTTGAGCTCCTTGAACTCCGCCACACGCTCCAGCACCAGAGGAGGGCCGATGAGCATGAGCAGCAGGGCCACAGCCGTCACGCCGGTCACCAGGAGCGCAGGCGCCTTCCGGCGGACCGCCACGGCCGCCATGAACCCCTGAGCGAAGAAGAGACCGCCGATGATCGCCCCGGCAGTGGGGGTAAGGACCCCGTCAGGGACATAGGGGGGGGCAACTGCACCGGCGATGCCGATGATCATCATGACTGCGGCCATGATCCGGGCGGAAAACCACAAGGGGCGGCGCTCCCCGTCCAGGGTCCGGATGATCATGTCACCAATGAGGAGCGCCGCAGCCGGATAGACCGGCAGGATGTAGGGGACCAGCTTGGAGTTGGACTTGGAGAAGAAGAGGAAGATCAGGATGAACCAGATGGCCAGATAGAGCCGGGAGTCACCTCCCGAGTCGCGCCGCTCCTTCCAGATACCGCGGAACGACGCGGGGATGAGCACCGACCAGGGGAGCATCCCCGCGAAGATGATCGGGATGAAGAACCAGAGCGGCTGGTACCGGCCATGGACCTTGGTGAGAAACCGCTCGAAATGCTCATGAATGAAGAAGAATCGGGCGAACTCGGGATTCTTCAGCGACACCAGCAGAAACCAGGGGGCGCCCACCAGGAAGAAGAGGAGCAGCCCGGTGGGGAGGCGCATCTCCCGGAGGAGCCGCCAGCGCCGGGTCAGGAGGAGATGAAAGAAGAGCACCCCGCCGGGGAGGAACATGCCGATGAGCCCCTTGGCCAGCACCGCCAGGGCGGCGAAGAGATAGAAGAGGTGGTAGTAGAGTCCGGCCCGCCGTTCCCCCTCCCGGGACGCCAGGATGAAACAGCCCAGGGCCGTGGTGAGACAGAAGGTGAGCGGGATGTCGGTGAGGATCATCCGGTTCTGGATCATGAAGCCGGCACAGCTCCCCAGGATCAGCGCCGCCGTGAGCCCCTGCCGCCGGCCAAAGAGGCTCCTCCCCAGATGGTAGACGAAGAGGATGGTCAGCAGACCGCAGAGGGCGCTGGGGAGCCGGGCGGCGAATTCGTTCTGACCGAAGAGCCTCATGGAGAGGGCGTTGAGCCAGTAGATGAGGGGGGGCTTCTCGAAGTACTTGACGTAATTCAGAAAAGGGGTGATGAAATCGCCGCTCTCCAGCATCTCCCGGGGGATCTCGGCGTAGCGCCCCTCGTCGGGTTCGAGGAAGGGGAGCCGCCCCAGAAACTGGAGATAGACGATCCCGAAGAGGAGGGTCAGGAAGGTCAGATCCTTACGCCTCCCCCCTTCACGGGAGAAGAGAAACGCAGACAGTGTTGAGATGAATTTTGACATTTGCATGAACCTGTTAAGCCGGAGAAACGTTTTTACACTCCCGCCGGACGAGATCGTACCGCGCCACCGGAAACGGGAGAGGAAGAAGCACTCTGCTGTTGGGGTGGGCGACGCTCATGGGACTCCCCGCCTCGTCGGTCATCCCCTCCAGGGGGTGGTGGTGAGCCGCCATCCTGGGGCCGATGATCTCCAGCAACTCCCCTTCCCTGATCCGGTTTCTGACCCCGATGGTGGCGACGCCGTCCTCCGCCACCTCCTCCACCAGACCGACAAAGTCGTGGGAACGGATGTAGCGGGAGTCATACTCCACCGCCACGTCCCGGGGCGCCCCGAAGATGAACCCCGTCGTGTACCCCCGGTGGCTGATCTTGGCCAGCTCCTCCAGCCACTCGGGCCTGCAGGAGTAGCGGCCGGGATCGTCGCGATACCGGTCCAGCGCCTCCCGGTAGACCCGGACCACCGAAGCCACGTAGTTGACCCCCTTCATCCGCCCCTCGATCTTGAGGGAATCGACCCCAGCCGTCACCAGCTCGGGAAGATACGGCAGCAGGCAGAGATCCCGGGAGTTGAAGATGAAGGTGCCGTGATCGTCCTGGAGCACCGGGAAATACTCACCGGGCCGGCTCTCCTCCACCAGCGAATAGTTCCACCGGCAGGGGTGGGCGCACTCCCCCTTGTTGGCGTTGCGGCCGGTCATGGCGCTGGAGAGGAGGCAGCGCCCCGAATAGGAGATGCAGAGCGCCCCATGGACAAAGAGTTCGATCTCCACCGGCGCCCGGCGCCTGACCTCGCGGATCTCCTCCAGGGGCATCTCCCGGGCCAGGTTGATCCGGCTGATCCCCTGGCGGCTCCAGAAGGAGGCGCTGCGCCAGTTGGTGCTGTTTGCCTGGGTGGAGAGATGGATCGTCCGTTCCGGCGAGATCTCCCGGACCAGATCGATGACGCCGGGATCGGCGACGATGTAGGCGTCAAAGGGGATCGGGGCGATCCGCTGGAGGAATGACTCAAGCCCGGGGAGGTCTGCGCCTCCCGCGTACCAGTTCACCGTCAGGTACGCCTTTACCCCCCGGTCATGGGCATAGGCGACCCCTCCGGCGAGCTCGTCGTCGGTGAAGTTGTCCGCCTGGTTGCGCAGGCCGAAGGAGCTCCCCCCCAGGTAGACGGCGTCAGCGCCGTACGCTATGGCCAGGGCCAGTTTCTCCCGGTTACCGGCGGGGGCCAGGAGTTCGGGAACTCTTTGTGGGCCGGACTCCCGGAGGGAGACCGGCGGTGGTGATTGGTCCTGAATCATATGAGCTCACGAAGGATGTCACGAAAAGCGCCGGCACCACCGTGCACCCCTGTCTTGCCGTCCTTTTCAGAAAACGGTGGATCGTACCACACTCCGGAGCTCAAGGAAACCCCAAAGGAAGCTGTCACGCTGGCACTCCCCTACCCCAGCCGGACCACCGTCACCCCGTCCCCCCCCTCGTGCCGCTCCCCCCGCCGAAACTCCGCAACCAGGGGGTGGCGGGCCAGCTCTTCCCGCACCGCCGCCCGGAGCGCACCGGTACCGATGCCGTGGACCACGGTCACCTCGGCCACCCCCCCCAGTGAGGCCCGGTCAAGAAAGCTCTCCAGGCGGGCCAACGCCTCATCCACCCGCTCCCCCAGGAGGGTAAGCGTGGTTGTGGGCTCAACCTCCTCCTCCGTTGGCCGGCGCCTCCCCGGTGGAGTGAGCGCCTTCTTCCCCGACTTGAGGGTCACACCGGAGAGGGGCGCCTCGAACTCCAGGTTTCCGGCCCTGACCCGCACCCTCCCCTGCCTCCGGTCCACGGAAATAACCTGGGCATCGTACCCCAGGGAGGTGACGAAAAGCGTGGCGCCCGGGACGATCTCGTCCGGCGGCAGCTCCCCTTCCGGGAGGAGGAGTCGGGAGTGGGCCGTCACCTCTTGGGCCACCGCCGCCAGCTCCTGACGCGCCTCCACCCGCTTCTCCCGCCGCGCCCGGTCGAGGATGGCGTTCACCTCCCGCCGGGCCCTCTCCACCAGCTCCCGGCTCTCCTTCACCCCCCGCTCCCGCCGTTCCAGGGACTCCCGCTCCAGGGAGGCCAGCCGCTCCTCTGCCAGCCGCTCCCGTACACCCAGCTCACTCTCCCGCTGTCGAAGGATCCCGGTGAGCTCTTCGTACCGATGGCGCTCCCCTTTGAGTTCATGGAGGAGCT
Organism: uncultured Geobacter sp.; assembly: GCA_903857795.1. GTDB lineage: Bacteria > Desulfobacterota > Desulfuromonadia > Geobacterales > CAIOGM01 > CAIOGM01. The sequence goes on along the minus strand of CAIOGM010000031.1, from coordinate 15,363 downwards.
GATGGAACTCCGAATCCATCCGCCCCGCCATCCCCGCGGCGAAGTCGATGATCCGCTGGGGGAGGCCGTACCGCCGGGCGATCTCCAGGGCGTGGGACTCTCCCGGTTCGCCGCTCTTAAGCCGGTAGAGGGGGAGGAACCGCTCCCCGTCGTACTCCATGGAGGCGTTGACCATCCCGGGGGTCTGGTGGACGAAGCCGACGATCTGGGTCAGATGGGTGGTGGCGAGAACCAGCGCCCCTCGCTCATGAAGCTCCTTCAGGACGCCGCAACCGATGGCGGCCCCCTGCACCGGCTCCGTCCCGGTCCCCAGTTCATCCAGGAGGACCAGGCTTCTGCCATCCACCCGGCCGATGATCCTCGCCACGGTGGAGATATGGGCGGAGAAGGTGGAGAGATTCTGCTCCAGGGACTGTTCGTCGCCGATATCGGCCATGAGCCCGGAGAGGAGGGGGAAGCGGGAGGAGGGGTCAGCCGGGACCGGGATGCCGGTGAGGGCGCAGAGGAGGAGGAGTCCGGCGGTCTTGAGGGCGATGGTCTTCCCCCCCGCGTTGGGGCCGGTGATCACCATCACCCGCGCCTCGCCACCCAGCCGGCACTCCAGGGGGACCACCTCGCGGCGTTGCTCCCCCGGGCGGGCCAGGATGAGGAGCGGGTGCCGCCCCCGGATGATCTCCAGGCACGGCTCGTCGTCCAGGATCGGGTTCTCCCCCTCCACCGTGTCGGCGTAGAGGGCGATGGCGTTGTGCAGGTCCAGGCGCACCAGGAGCGCGAATTCAACGGAAAGGGAAGCCGCCTGCTCCCTGACCCAGGTGGCCAGGGCCTTGACGATTCTGATCTCCTCGGCCTTCTCCTCGGCGGCCAGGTTTTCCAACTCATTGGAAAGCGGGATGATCTCCTGCGGCTCCATGAAGGCGGTCTCGCCGCTGTTGGAGACGTCGTGAACCACCCCGGGGACCATCCCCTTGGAGTCCATCCGGACCGGGATGACCCACCTCCCCCGCCGCTGGGTGATGAAGTCGTCCTGGAGGAAGAGCGCCTTCTCCTTCTCCCGGACGATCTCCTCCAGCCGCCGCCGGATCCGGACCGAAAGCCCCCGGCTGCGGGAGCGGAGGTCGGCCAGGAGCCGCGAGGCGCCGTCCAGGATCTTCCCCTCCTCGTCCAGGGAGCTCTGCAGCTCGTCCAGGAGATCGGGGAACCCGGTGAGCTCTTCGCTCATCTCTTTCAGGAAGGGGACGTCGCTGCGAAATCCCAGCTGCCGGGCGATCCGGGTGAGGAGAGAGAGGATCGGGATGAGCGATGCCAGCAGCACGGGGGGGGGCGCGGCCCCCACCGGCCGGACCGCATCCAGGAGCGGCGCGATCTCCGGGAAGGGGTCGAACCGCAGCGGAGTCCGGCTCCGGGTGAGCATCCGGAGTTCGGCCACCCGGCCGAAACGGGGCTCGATCTCGGCGCGCTGGCCGAGCGGCTGGAGCGAAAGGATCGCCTCCAGGGTGACCTCACTGTGGGCGTTGATGCCGATGGCCGCCAGGACCCGATCGAACTCCAGAATACGGAGGGTATCACTGCTGATCATGCTCTTCTCCGCCGGAGGGCCCCTGCTTCTGCGCCGTCCGTCTCCGTTGCCTGCTCTTCTGTTTCCTGATCCGCTCCTGTTGGCTGACCCGGGGGGTCACCATCCCTCGGGCCACGGCGATCTTCTCCAGCAGCTCCCGCCGCGCCAGGAAGCGGTTGAGCGACTGGCTCCGCTCTGCCATACACTTGACCTCGATCCCCGTGGGGCGATGCTTCAGGTAGACGCAGGTGGAGCTCTTGTTCACATGCTGGCCACCGCACCCCGACGACCGGATGAAGCGCTCCTCCAGGTCGGCCTCGGCCACCGCCAGCTCCGCCATCCGCGCCCGGAGCTGCCGGTTCTTCTCCTCACTCACCGCAAAGGTCAGCATTTTATGTTTGCACTCCGTACCGCCGGCTGGTATGGTGGCGCCGCAGCTCCCACCTTGAAAATAGTCCGAGAAGCCGACATGTTACCATCAGAAAACGCACCTTACAGAGTGGATCTCCACCTGCACAGCAGCTGCTCCGACGGGCTCTGCACCCCGGGGCAGCTGGTTGCCATGGCCCGTGACGCGGGGCTCTGCGCCATCGCCCTCTGTGATCATGACAGCGTTGCGGGGATCGATGGGGCCATGGCGGCCGGCAGGGGGTGCGGAGTAGAGGTGATGCCGGGGATCGAGCTCTCCACCATGTGGAACAGCCACCAGGACCTGCATCTCCTCGGCTACGGCATGAATCACCACGACCCGCTGCTCAAGACGGAGCTGGCGGACTTTCGCTCCTTTCGCCGGGAGCGAAACCGGCGGATCCTGGAGCGGATCAACGACCGGCTCAAGGGGGAACGGAGGCTCCTCCTGGACTTCCACGAGATCCAGGAGAGCGCCGGTGACACCGTGGGACGCCCCCACCTGGCCCGGGCCCTGGTGGCCAAAGGGTACGCCCGCAACATCGAGGACGCCTTCCAGCGCTACCTCATCCCCTGCAACATTCCCAAGCGCTTCTTCCCCCTGGACCAGGCCATCAGGCTGCTCCATGGCTGCGGCGGGGTGGCGGTCCTGGCCCATCCGCTGCTGGTATCCAACGACCGGTCCCACTGGGAGCGGCTCCTGGACGGCTACACGCTCCTGGGGTTGGACGGCATCGAGCTCTACACCCCCAGCGCCGGCGAGTCGGACATCGAATTCTTCCGGGAGCAGGCCCGGCGGCGGGGGCTCATCGTCACCGGCGGGTCGGACTATCACGGGATGCCGGTGACGACGCCGGTTCCGGGGAGCGGCTTCGGCTCCTTCGTCGTCCCCGGCGCCTGCCTGGACGGGATCAAGGAGGCTCTTACCGCCCGCCTCCCCTCTTACCCCACCGTAACCTCCAGCGTCGCCAGCCCCACCAACTCCGCCTGAAGCCGGTCGCCGGAGCGGACCACCCCCACCCCGGCAGGGGTCCCGGTGAGGATCACGTCCCCCGGCTCCAGGGTAAAGATGGACGACACATGGCTGATGATCCGCCGGACCGGGTGGATCATCAGGTCGGTTGTGCCGTCCTGGCGGAGTTGGCCGTTGATCTCCAGCCTGAGCCGGAGCGCCTGGGGATCGGCCACAGCTTCCGCCGGGACAAATTCGGAGAGCGGGCACGATGTATCGAACCCCTTGGCGATCTCCCACGGCAGCCCCTTCTTCTTCAGCTCCCCCTGCACGTCCCGCAAGGTCATGTCCAGGGCCACCCCGTAACCGGCCAGATGCTCCAGCGCCTCTCCCTCCGGGATCGCCTTCCCCCCTCTCCCCATGAGCAGCGCCAGCTCCACCTCGTGGTGGCACTCTGTGGAGTAGGAGGGGATCACGATGCAGTCACCACTGCCGATGACCGAGGTCGACGGCTTCATGAACAGCACCGGCTGTTCCGGGGTATCGTTTCCCAGCTCCCGGATATGCTCCACATAGTTGCGTGCCAGGCAGATTATCTTGCCGATGGGATACTGCGTGTCACTCCCCGTAATCCGCGCCGTTTTCATAAACCAACCTCCTAGAACCAAATTTTTCAGATACCACAGGGATGCTACCAATCTGTGGCATTAATCGTTCCTCCCCCTTCAAGGGGGAGGTCAGGAGGGGGATGGGGTTGTCGAGCGACTGTTTTTACCCCATCCCCACCCCGACCCTCCCCTTGAAAGGGAGGGAGATTCTGTCTGCCGATGTTATCCTTTCCATCCTCTTCATCCCTGTAACAGGTTGTCCGAAGCTACTCCACCCGACACCCCTGCCAGCTCCCCCGCCGCTTCAGCTCGTTGACCACCGAATACCACATCTGGTTGTTCTTCAGCCCCCAGGTAGGGGCCACCCTGATGGCCAGAGGGGCGGAGCCGTAGAGCCGCTGAATGGCGATCCGCGCCGGCAGCCGCTCCAGAAAATCACAGACCGTCGCCAGATACTCGCCATGGGTCAGGGGAATGAACTCCCCCTGCCGATAGAGGTCGGCCAGCCGCGTCCCGGCCACGGCATGGAGCTGGTGCAGCTTGAGCGACTCCATGGGAAGCGACGCCATCAGCTCCGCCGTCTCCAGGAAGCTCTCCCGGCTCTCCCCGGGGAAACCGTAGATGAGGTGGGTACAGAGAGCGATCCCCCGGCCGGTGAGCCGAGCCACCGCCTCACGGTATTCGGCCAGGGTGTGCCCCCGGTTGATCCGGGTGAGGATCTCGTCGTCCATGGACTGGAGCCCCAGCTCCACACAGACGTACCGGTCACGGGCCAGTTCAGCCAGGAGGTCGATGGCCCCGTCGGAGAGGGCGTCGGGCCGCGTCCCCACCGAGATCCCGACCACGTCGGGGTGGTCCAGCGCCCGCCGGTAGAGGTCGGCCAGGGCCTCTTCCGAGGAGTAGGTGTTGGTGTATTTCTGGAAGTAGACGATAAACCGTTCACTGTTGAGCCGGCGCCGGTGGTAGCTCATCCCTTCGGCCATCTGCTGCTCGATGGTGAGCGCCGGCTGGGTCCCCGGCGGGGAGAAGCTGCTGTTGTCGCAGTAGATGCAGCCGCCGACCCCCCGGCTCCCGTCCCGGTTGGGGCAGGTGAAGCCGGCGTCCACGTTCACCTTGCTCACCCGGCAGCCGAAACGGCGCCGGAGCCAGCTCCCGTAGGAGTTGAACCGGAGGTCGGGGTTGATCATCGGAGTGGGCTGAACTCTGGTCACGACGATGGGGCGCTCCTCTGGAGGAGTCTGATGAAGGTGTCTGCCTCGGCCTTGGGCGCACGGGCGGAGAGGATGGCGGAGATGAGGGCGATGCGGTGGAGCCCTGCCGCCTGCAGCTCAGGCAGCCGCTCCAGGGTTATCCCCCCCAGGGCGAAGAGCGGGATCGAGAGGGAGCCCAGCGCCTCGACCAGGGGAGGAATCCCCAGCGGCGCGCCATACCGGGCCTTGGAGGGGGTGGCGTAGAGCGGCCCCAGGGTGACGAAATCGGCCCCCTGCCGCTGAGCCTCCAGCGCCCCTTTCGGGGAGTGGCAGGAGACGCCGATGAGCCGTGAAGGGCCCAGGAGCTCCCGGGCCACCACCACCGGTAGAGCGGATTCGGGGAGGTGAACCCCGTCGGCCCCCACGGCCAGGGCGATGTCCACCCGGTCGTTGATGAGCAGTCGGCTGCCATAGCGGGAGGTGAGGAGGCGCAGCTCTTGGGCCAACTCACAGGCGTCGCGCGGAGAGAGCCCCTTCTCCCGGAGCTGCACCCCCCGGACCCCGCCGGCCAGCGCCTCCTCCACCACCGTCAGGAGCTCCCGGCCCTTGGTCGCCCCCTGGTCGGTGATGAGATAGAGGCTGAAATCAACAAGAGGAGCCGCAGGGGCGACAGGGATCACTGGATGACCCCGTCCAGGGGGCTTGAGGCCGTGGCGTAGAGTTTGCGGGGAATCCGGCCGGCCCGAAAGGCCAGGCGGCCGGCCCGGACAGCCAGGTTCATCGCCTCGGCCATGGCCAGGGGGTCACGGGCGCCGGCAATGCCGGTGTTCATGAGAACACCGTGGCACCCCAGCTCCATGGCGATGGCCGCATCCGAGGCGGTTCCCACCCCGGCGTCCACGATGACCGGCACCTTCACCGTCTCCAGGATGATCCTCATATTATAAGGATTCCGGATGCCGAGGCCGCTGCCGATGGGGGCGCCCAGTGGCATCACCGCGGCGCAGCCAATATCTTCCAGCTTGCGGCAGACCACCGGGTCGTCGGTGGTGTAGGGGAGCACCGTGAACCCCTCCTTGACCAGGATGGCGGCGGCCTTCAGCAGCTCCTCGTTGTCGGGGAAGAGGGTCTTCTCGTCGGCCAGCACCTCCAGCTTCACGAAGTCGGAGAGTCCCGCCTCCCGGGCCAGGCGGCAGGTGCGGACGGCGTCGTCCGCCGTATAACAGCCGGCGGTATTGGGGAGGAGGGTGTACTTCGTCAGATCCAGGTGGTCCAGAAGCGACTCCTTGCTCCGGTCGGAGATGTTCACCCGCCGGACCGCCACGGTGATCACCTCGGCTCCGGAGAGTTCGATGGCCTGCACCATCTGCTGGAAGCTCGCGTACTTGCCGGTCCCCACCATGAGCCGGGAACCGAACTCCCGCCCGCCGATTATCAGTTTGTCTGTTCCGCTCACGCTCATCTCCTTTTGACTCGTCATTTATTCCGCTACCCCCCTCCCACGAACTGGACGATCTCCAGCAGATCGCCATCCGCCAGCAGGATGGAACCATACTCCCGCTTCGGCACGATGTCGCGATTACGCTCCACCGCGACCCGCAGCGGATTGATGTCGAGGCTCCCCAGCAGGTCGAGCAGCGTCATCGGCTCGATACTGTGCCGTTCCCCGTTGATCTGAATCTCCATGGCATCCTCCCGTTTGCGCCACGAAAAAAAGCCGCAGAAGCGGCTTCACTATGGCGCGTGACCGTCCGCGGATTATAAGGATACAGGGTAGGGTGTCAACAGTTTTCTGCTGAGCAGCCACAGAGGAACGGGCAGACGGGAGCAGACGATATAAACAGTGCCGGACGGTCCGGTCAGCCGAATAAACCTAGAAAAAGCAGTCCACCACGGAGACACGGAGACACGGAGACACGGAGAATAATCTCTCATGGTTTCGTATTGTTGCACTAACGTGAGTGCTGATACAGGTCAAACCTTTTGGGTTGAAACCAAGAATCAAACATTCTCAGTGATTTCCTCCGTGTCGCCGTGCCTCCGTGGTTCAAGTGCCGTTTTTAGGATAAATGGCCTCCCTTTCCACAATTTATGCAACTTTTACGATCTGCTATTAGATTTCTCTTGAAATCATCCCGAATACATCTTACTCTTCCTGTTTGAATCTCTTCCCTGCGGAGAGGAGATTCCACCTCTGCACCACAAATTTCACTTCAAGGAGATTGCCATGAGGACCATCCTGCTGACGCTCTGCTTCGCCCTCGTCACCTCCCTGGCAGGCGCCGCAATCGACCTCCCGACCCAGGTCGACGCCAAGGCGCTGGTGCAGCAGGCCGTCGCCTTTGCAAAACAGAACAGCCGGGAAAAATTCTTCACCGAGGTGACCAACCCCAACGGCAGGTTCCATTTCAAGACGGGGACCAGGAAGGGGCTCTACATCTTCGTCTATGACGAAAAAGGGGTCGTCCTGGCCCACGGGGACCGGATCGACGTCATCGGCAGGAACCGCTGGAACGACAAGGACCCTGACGGGAAGTACTGGGTGCGGGAATGGACCGAACTCGCCCAGAAGAGCGGCAGCGGCTGGGTCACCTACAAGCAGTTCAATCCAGCGGACAAGCACAACATGATGAACAAGAGCTCCTACGTGGAGCTGTTCAACGGCATGATCATCGGCTGCGGGATCTACGGAAAGTAATGTGTCACCAACGGGTGAGGCCCCCCTCCCCACAACCACAACAAAGGAGATTTCAATGAAGAAAACCCTCATGCTGGTCGCAAGTTTCGTTCTCCTCTCATTCTGCTCGGCGTTCGCCGCGGAGAGTCCCACCAAGGACGACGCAAAGGCCCTGGTGAAACAGGCGGTGGCCTATGCAAAGGAGAACGGCCGCGAGAAGTTTTTCAACGAGGTGAGAACCCCCCACGGCAAGTTTCACTTCCAGGAGGGGACCAAGAAAGGGCTCTACATCTTCGTCTATGACGAAAAAGGGGTCGTCCTGGCCCACGGCGTAAGACTTGAACTCACCGGCAAGAACCGCTGGAACGACAAGGACCCCGACGGCAAGTACTGGATCCGCGACTGGACCGAACTGGTTCACAAGAGCGGCAGCGGCTGGATCTCCTACAAGGAGTTCAATCCCGCGGACAAGAACAAGATCATGGACAAATCATCCTTTGTGGAACTCTATGACGGCATGGTAATCGGCTGCGGCATCTACGGCAAATAGGCAAAAAACATCTATGCCTGAAAAAAGCGTCTGAAACACGGAGCAACTGAGCGGAATCTGAGTGCATGTAAGGTGATTCGCCGTAATAAACATACCATGCTGACAAATATGACTGTCATCCTGAGCGACCGCGAAGGATCTGCTTCTGCTTTAAAAACAGATCCTTCACTTCGTTCAGGATGACACGCTAAGAGGTATACTCTTTGTTGCCGATCACCTAAGTTCTTGATCGCTCCGTTGCTCCGTGTTATTCGAACTGCTGTTTTAAAATAAAAATACCGGCAGATCAATCCGGTAGAATCCGGATGACTGCCGGTATTTCATCCGCAACAAGAGCTCCCCACTCGCCTCACCCCCCCCTCTTCCACTCCCGCATCCGGTCCAGACGAATGATGTACTGCTTCTCCTTCCGGATCCGCTCCTGGTGCCAGATCCAGACATGATAGGATTCAAGGGAGAGGATGGTGATCCCCGCAGCCAGCACCGCGTAGAAGTTCTCTTCCAGGGCGTGACTGACCTGGTAGAAGGCGTAGAAGACGGTGAGATACCCCACGTGAGAGAAGCCGGAGAACCCGCCGCTCCCGGTGGTCATCTTCCCCAGGATCAGGATCAGGGCCGAGAAGCTGTAGAGCACCAGGAGGCCGCTGATCATCTTCGGCGAAGGAGGGGCCCCCAGGAGCTGCATCATGGAGGGGGGAAACGACGGGAGATGGCTGGCCCCCTGCTGGGCGGCAAGGCTCACCCCGAGGAAGAGGGTAAGCTGCCAGATCCCCCTCAGGGAGCGCCTCTGGAACAGCTTGATCCGCACTGCCGCCTCCCGGCGCGCCAGCTCGTTCTCTTCCGGCGTCTCGGGGAGGGGGGCGTCGTGAATCGCCTCCGCTGACGGCTTCAGGGTGGAGTTTCCGGTCAATCTTTTCATGACCGGGGGCTCTTCCCGTTGTGCTCCTTCCCGGCTTCGCTCAGCTCCTGCAGCGTTCGGCAGATACTCTCCAGCTCATCGCTGAGCTCGGGCGGTTCCGTCTCCCCATGGCCGGCGGCAAGCTGCAGTGCATAGGAGTTCAACCGCTCCACCGGCAGGAAGAGGCTTCGCCGCAGGATAGCCGAGACCCCGGCCACCGTAAGGAAGAGGATCATGAGGCTGAAGAGCGCCATCCTGCTCCGGAGGGAGGAGAGGGTCGCCAGGAGGGTCTTCTGGGAGAGACCGATATCCAGGGTGCCGAGCACCTTCTGGGTGGGGGGGTGAACATGGCAGGGGGCGGTGAAACATTCGGGTTCGTTGTAGATGGGGGCGGTGATGGCGAGGACCGACTCCCCCCGCTCGTTCCTGTAGCGGCGGGCCTGCTGCATGCTCCCCATGGCGGCCAGCGGGGTCGCCCCCGCATGACAGCCGACACACCCTTCGCTGTTGCGGTCCACCTGCCGGCTGATCTCTCCCGAGTGGGAGGAGAACATGATCACCCCCCGTTTGTTGAAGATCCGGACCTGCTCCACATCGTGCTGGGCCCCCACGGTGGCGACGATATTCTGCACCGTCTCCCGGTCCGACTTGAGCATGGCGTAACGGGCGGAGCGAACCACGGTCTGGGCCAGGGCCGTCTCATGGCTCACCGTGTCCTGGATCATATCCTGCTTGATCGCCTGATAGAGCAGCAGGCAGCAGACCACCACAAAGCCGGTCACCGTGATGGTCACGGGAACAATGGCCCTGACACTCAGCGACATCCCCATCTGACTCCTCCTTTTAACCGGTGCATGGTGATCAGTGGCAGAAGCCGCAGCTGGCGGTCACCGGAAACGCCTTGACGCCGTTATGGCAGGCGCCGCAAGAGCGCCCCTTCTCCATGGCGGACATCCCCACCGGTTTCCCCCGCTTGAGCGGATAGAGCCCGGGGTGACACGCCTCGCAGCGGTTCTTGGCCAGGTGGCTCTTATGGCTGAAGCGGGCCGCGGAGAGCCCCTTCGCCGGGAAGGTCAGCTCCTTCACCGGGTGGCAGCGGCTGCAGTCGCTCACGCTAAAGGCAGCTTTACCGTCATGGCAGGCGCCGCACGACTTCCCCTTCTCCATGGCGGCCATCCCTCCATGCCGGTTCTTGACATAGCTGTAGAGTTTCGGGTGGCACTCCTGGCACGACTGGCGGCCGGCGTGGTTCTTGTGGGTGAAGGTCACCGGGCCGGTCTCCTTCACCTTGAAGGTGATATCCGTAACAGAATGGCACCGGGCGCAGGATGCGACGGCAAACGCCTTCACCCCGTCGTGGCAGACGCCGCACGACGTCCCCTTCGCCATTGCCGCCATCCCCACCGGCCGGTTCTTCCCTGCGATGAAGAGTGCCGGATGGCAGGTACTGCAGGGGGTCCGCCCCGCATGCTCCTGATGGGTGAACTCCACCGGCCCGGTCTCTTTCACCGGGAGTGCCAGGTTTCGTACCGGGTGACACCTGAGACAGTGGGCCAGGGGAAACGCGGCGCTGGCGTTGTGGCAGGCGCCACACGATTTTCCCTGAGCCATGTCGGCCATGGTATGCCGGACTGGATGCTTCATGTCGAAGATCTTGTCATGGCAGGCCCGGCAGTTGTTCTTCTGCGCCCCGGTGGCGATATGGGCTTTGTGGCTGAAGAGAACCGTGCCGACCTCTTTCGTATGGAAGAGCACATCCCTGAGATCCAGGGCTGATACCGGGAGCACAGCCCCTCCCCAGAGCGCCAAAATAATGAGGAGCATCGCAAATTTCATCACTTCTCCTCCCCTTCTTCCCACCCGGTCCACATACTCTTGGTATGGGCGAAGGGGGTATGGCCGAGGGTCGCCAGGTAGACATGAATGAAGAGGAACGCGGTAAAACAGCAGGCGATCAGATAGTGAGCGCCATCCAGGAGCTTGAGTCCACCCATGGTGATGATCGCCTCACGGAGCGGCCCGATGTTCATGATGAGGAGGCCGGTGGCGATGACCAGGGGGAGCAGCAGCAGCATGATCATCAGGTAGGTCACCTTCTGCAGCGGGTTGAACTTGTTCTCCGGGGTCGGCGAATGGGGGTTGGGCTTGCCGAAGAAGTAGAAGAAGAAGTAGAAGATCGCCTGCCGGAAGAGGCCGTACTTCAGCTCATCCACGGTGGGGACGTAGATCTTCAGCAGGCTCCCGGTGACGAAGATGTAGTAGGCGATCCAGAGGAGATAGGAGATGGAGACCACGATCCCGGCGGTGTTGTGGAGGCTGACCGCCGCCTTGTAGGTGCCGAAGAAGTTGAGGAACTCGGGCCAGCGGATCTGGATCCCCGTGAGGGTCAGGGTGATGATCCCCAGGGCGTTGAGCCAGTGCCAGATCCGGACGGGGGTCGGGTTGAGGTAGATTTTCTCATGCCGCGCCATGGTGGGTCTCCTTTCGGTTCTTCCGGGTCAGGAACCGGAGCGTGCCGTGAAACAGCGGCACCATCGCCCCGCAGGCCACGATGACGAGGCCGATGATACTCAGAAGCGAACTCCGCGAACTCCCCATCATGTAGAAATCCGGCGTTCCGTAGAGGAGGTCCAAGACCGCCCCCTTATCCACCGGCAGCCGGATCGACCGCCCCTCCCTGTCGGGAATCGCCACATAACTGGTCTGAAGCGCCTTGGGCCCGGAAGCGTGACAGAAGGTGCAGTCCCACCGGTTCTTGAGGATCTGGTAGGTGTGGGTGATCTTCTCGGGCATCATCATCCCCCAGAGCCGCATCCCCTTATTGGCTGCCCCCCGGTGGAACGCCCTGAGCTCCTCCAGGGAGACCCGGCCGTCGCCGTTGGTGTCGATCACCCTGGTCACCGGAACCCCGGCCGGGGCCAGCCGCGCCAGCTCGTCAAAGGTGGCGGGGGTGTAGCCGTGGTGCGGTTTGTCCCGCCGGTGGGCCTGGATGTAGAGGTTGATGACGTAATTTTCCGAGCCGGTGTGACAGGTGATGCAGGGGAGAGCGGTGATATGAAGCTCCGCCTGGGGGAGCCAGCCGGAGTGGCTCCTGATGGTCCTGGCGTTTTCGTGGCAGCGGGCGCACTGGATATTCATGTCGGTGCCGGAGACCACCTCCGCCGGCCGGGCGGTGTGGGGGTTGTGGCAGTCGGAGCAGATCGCCTTCTCCGCATGGATACCGGCCTGATACTCCTTGACCACAGGGGCATGGCACTCCTTGCAGGAGGCCCGGGACGGTCTCACCCCGTCCCGGGGATGCCCGGCGGTGACGGAATCGTGGCACGAGGAGCAGCCGATGCGCGAATGCGCGGTCTCCCCGAATTTCACGGCGTCGATATAGAGAAACCCCTTGCCGCTGCTGATAACGCTCCGACTGCCGTGACACTCCAGACACCGGTCCTGAGCGACAACATCCGCTGGAACGGTTCCAGCGGATGTCACGGTCAACAGGCCGACCACCATCGGTACAAAAAATCGTCGTGAATGACGCACTCTCTACCTCCCCCGCGCACCCTGCAATATAATTTCCATCCCCCGACCGCGGCGTCATCCAGCTATTTGGCGGTTTTTCCCTCCGCCATTTCCGCGTCCGCCTTAACCCCTTTAACCATGCCGACCATCATCGTGACCGCGGGAAGCAGCCGAGCGACGACGATGAGCGCACAGAAACCGGGAAAAATACAGCAAAAAAGCCAACTTCGCTCTTACAGGCCGTCCACCGCTCCCCAGACCGTCGAGACCGTCCCCATGAGAAAAATGACTGTTGCCGCGACGTGTGGTTTTCATGATGTCTCTTCGTTTGCAATAAGTGGTCCGCATTGTCCCCCCTGCCGGATGTTTCCGTAATGAGCATGCTGGGCTGTCCGGAATCGCTCCCTTTTCCACCCTCTCCCCCCGGGGCGGGTAGCTGTTTTTCCATACAGCCGCGGCCACGCCACAATTTGGAGTTACCATCACCGAAAAAGTGGTATAGAATGCCCCGCGTTCAACCATGCAGAGGAGCGGCTCCTCACGAATACTAACGGCACGGCATCCGGCGGGAACGAGGTAGCACGATGGAACGGAGCAAGATTCTGGTGGTGGACGATGAAGCGGTGATCCGGGAAGGGGTAAGGCGGATCCTGGAACGGAGCGGCATGGAGGTGGCCACCAGCTCCGGCGGCCGCGCGGCCCTGGCCATGGCCCAGGAGACCGACTTCGATCTGGTGGTCACCGACCTCAAGATGCCGGGAATGAACGGCATCGAGGTCTTAAAGGCGATCAAGGTGCTCCAGCCCGAGGTTCCGGTCATCATCATCACCGGCTTCTCCACCGTGGACACCGCCGTTGAGGCGATGAAAAACGGCGCCTTCGACTACATCGCCAAGCCGTTCACCCCGGATCAGCTCACCGGCAAGGTGACCGCCGCCCTGGCGCAGAAGGCGGTCCTCACGGAAAACCTCCTCCTCAAGAAGGAGCTGAAGGAACACCACGGCTTCGACCAGTTCATCGGCGAGAGCCGGGAGATGCAGAAGATCTACCGAAGGATCATCCAGGTGGCCCCCACGGACAGCACCGTTCTCATCACCGGCGAGAGCGGCACCGGCAAGGAGGTGGTGGCCCGGGCCATCCACCGCAACAGCCCCCGCCGGGACAATCCCTTCGTGGCCGTGGACTGCACCTCTTTGGCGGAGAACCTCCTGGAGAGTGAGCTCTTCGGTCACGTGAAGGGCTCCTTCACCGGCGCCATCCAGACCAAGACCGGCCTCTTCAAGGTGGCCGACGGCGGCACCCTTTTGCTGGACGAGGTGGCCAACATCTCCCTCACCACCCAGGCCAAGCTCCTGAGGGTCCTCCAGGAGCGGGAGATCACCCCCATCGGCGGCACCCACACCGTGAAGATCGACATCCGGCTGGTGGCGGCCACCAACCGGAACCTCCGGACCCTGGTGGCCGAGGGGACGTTCCGGGAAGACCTCTTCTTCCGGCTCAACATCATCCCCATCGATCTCCCCCCCTTGAGGGAGCGGAAAGGGGATTTGCCGATCCTCCTCACCCACTTCCTCCAGAAGTTCGCCACCTCCATGGGGAAGGAGCTGCGCGGCCTCTCCAGCGAGGCCAAGGAGCTGCTGGAGAGCTACGCATTCCCCGGCAATGTCCGGGAGGTGGAGAACATCATCGAACGGGCGGTGGTCCTCGCCGAAGGGGAGCTGATCCAGATGGATGATCTGGAGTTGGGGCACGCCTGCGTCCTCAAGCCCAAGGGAGCTCCCCAGGAGAGTGCCGCCCCCGCCAACCTTGAGGAGCTGAAGGAGGCCAAACGCCAGATCCGGGAGAAGGCCCTGGAGGAGGTGGAGAAGGCCTTCGTCATCAGCGCCCTGGAGAGAAACCACGGCAACATCACCCGGGCCGCCGAGGAGACCGGCATGCTTCGCCCCAACTTCCAGGCGCTGCTCAAGAAACTGGGGGTCTCGGCCCGGGACCATTCGGGAGGGTGAGTGCGAAGCATCCAGGTTGAAGCGGTGGTGCTCAAGCTCCTCGACTACCGGGAGGCGGACGTCATCGCCACCCTCTTCACCCGGGAGCAGGGAAAGCTCCGGGGGATCGCCCCCGGCGCCCGGAAGAGCAGAAAAAGGTTCGGCGGCTCCCTGGACCTCTTCGCCCGGCTCACCCTCACCATCCGGCTGCGGGACGGGCTCTCCGGGATTCAGGAGGCGGCCATCGTCACCCTCTCGCACCACATCCGGGAAGAGCTGGCCAGGGTCGCCCTGGCCGGCTACGCCTGCGAACTCACCGACATCCTCCTCCCCGACGGCATGCCCAATCTCCGCTACTATCGTCTTCTCTGCGCCCTGCTGGAGCGGCTGGACGGCGCCCCCCACTCCCCGGCGGACCGCCGCTTCTTCGAGATCAACCTCCTCAACATCCTCGGCTATCGCCCCGAACTGGAGCGCTGCAGCGTCTGCGCCGCCCCCTTCGACGGGACCAGGCCGCTCACCTTTCACCCGTCGGCCCATCTCCTCACCTGTCGCGGCTGCGCCGGCAGCGGCCGCCCCGTGACCCCGACCATCGCTCCGCTGCTGCGCAGCTGCCTCTCAACGGGGAGGTTCGGCGCCATCGGCTTCACCGATGACCAACTGGCCGACGCCGGGCTCTTCCTGGACAACCTCATCGCCCGCCATACGGGCAAGGAGCTGAAGTCGCTCCGCTTCCTGCGGGAGATGGGGTGAAGGCCTGCTATGCAGCCAGCCCCATGTTCCCACGCTCCAGCAACTCACCCCATGGTTCCCACGCTCCAGCGTGGGAACCCAAAACGCGCCGCTCCAGCGGCGGATTCATGCAGATGGGAACTCGTGACAATCTCGACCCCTGACGCTGGAGCGCCACCGACTGCGTTCCCACGCTGGAGCATGGGAACGATAAACGCTCTCCACCCCCATGGTTCCCACGCTCCAGCGTGGGAACCCAAAACGCGCCGCTCCAGCGGCGGATTCATGCAGATGG
>CAIOGM010000030.1 GCA_903857795.1 uncultured Geobacter sp. | reverse complement strand
GAAGTGATTTGACGATCGACCCGATACAGTTTGGGCAGCAGTTCCGTCCTAAAGAACAGTTTATCTTCCCTTAAGAGTTCTCGGTTGCGGAGATTCCCGTCAGTGATCTTGAGGTACACCTTGCCAGTATACGATTTCCCATTGAAATCCCAGTCGCCTTCGTTACGCCAAGACCTATTATCACCGGCTTTAAGCCCACAACCGATAACTTTTAAGGCGAGTCCATTCAACTGCCTCCAGATGAACACCTGCTCGTCGGGGTATTTCTCATAGTTCCTCATCTCTTCTCACCAAGAGTCTACCCTTCTTGAGCAATATCGATTCTGGGATGCACTCTATCACAGATTCGCCAATATGTCAATTCTTTTTTAATGTTGCCTGCCTCATTCAGTGCATTCATTCCGTGACTCTAACTCCTGTCACATAATCAACATAAAGTCCAGATTCATGCTGACCACGAACACGTCTATTCGTTAACGTGAGGATCATTCTTACTCGCTGGCATCCGAGCAGACCCCCTCGCTACCATTCGGTATGACACGCTCTTTGAGGTCATCAAGGTAGTCAGCCCATGTCTGCATCATCTTCCGACGTTCAGGTAAATGGGTAGTTCGGTTATATGCTCTTCCGTTCGGATCCTTCACGGCGTGAGCAAGTTGATGCTCAATGAAGTCGGGACGCTCCCCCAATACCTCATCAAGGATGGTTCGAAAAGTTGCCCGCCAACCATGACCGCTGTGCCGATCTTGGTAGTCAAGAGCAATGAGCGCCTGACGGGTGCCATTCTCGGATAACGGCTTTGAGATGCTCCGCCCGTTGGGAAAGAGGTAGCGGCCCGCTCCGGTGATCTGCTGCAACTCCTTCAGGAGCACCACAGCCTGACGGGAGAGCGGGACAATGTGCGCAGCTTTCATCTTCATCTTTTCGCTGGGGATATTCCACGTTGCAGCGTCAATATCTATCTCGCTCCATTCAGCGTGCCTGAGTTCCGTAGGACGTACCGCAGTGAGTGAGTTGAAGATAAGGGCATACCGCACAACGTAAGAGCCGGAATAGGTGTCTATCGCCCTCAATAGGTGGACCAGCTCTTTAGGGTCAGTTATGGCAGGGTGGGGGGTAGATTTGGGGACTTTTCCAAGAGCCCCCTTGGTGAGCGCAGCCGCGTTGATACCAGTGTACTCACTTGCCAACGCATACCCGCAAATTTGTTCAATAATCTGCCGTGTTCGGTGTGCCGTCTCAACCGCTCCCCTTGACTCTATTTTTTTGATACAAGCTAGTACGTGAGAGGGTTTTATGTCGCTTATGGGGGTATCTCCTAAAGCCGGAAACACGTCTCTTTCCAGCTTGTTAAGAATATCTGCTGTGTGGCGGGTTGACCATGTGGGGGTATTTTTGCCATGCCATTCAAGGGCAACAGTTTTGAAGGTGAGTGCCGCCTTGATCTCATCGGCTTTTTCGGTCTGTTTTCCCTCCTTCTTCACTGCGGCCGGATCAATGCTCTTGGCTAGCGATCGCTTTGCATCGTCCCGTTTTTTCCGTGCATCAGACAGGGAAACCGCCGGATATGCTCCAAAACTAAGGAGTTTTTCTTTCCCGTTGAATCGGTACTTTAGCCGCCAAAGCTTCCCGCCGGTGGTAGTGACGAAGAGGTGCAGCCCGCCCCCGTCTGCAAGTTTGTAATCTGCCTCTTTCGGCTTGGCTGCATCAACTTTTTTGTCAGTAAGGGCTATGATCTGCTTTGGCATGACGTCTGCTCCTTTTTGGGGGTATCCATTTTAGGGGTATTTCGTGATACCCCCAGAGATACCCCCAAACGTTCCGGCTTTAGGGGCATCTTGTCGGACTACCTAGGACACAGAATAACAAAAAGCCCCTGATTTCTCAAGGGCTTTTGGGTGTTGCCGGACTGGTCCGGACTATGTATTGGCGGAAGAGGTAGGATTCGAACCCACGGAACTTTCGTTCAACGGTTTTCAAGACCGCCGCCATCGACCTCTCGGCCACTCTTCCGTATTCTTTGCCTATCTGCCAATCCGTTCCATCCCCCCCATGTAGGGGCGCAACGCCTCAGGGATGATTACGGTGCCATCGGCTTGTTGATAATTCTCAAGGATCGCCACCACGGTACGCCCTACGGCTAGTCCTGAACCGTTGAGGGTATGTACGAATTCCGGTTTTCCCTTATCCCCATCCCGAAACCGGATGGCCGCCCGCCTCGCCTGAAAATCCTCGAAGCTGCTGCACGACGAAATCTCACGGTAGCACTCTTGTCCGGGAAGCCAGACCTCGATGTCATAGGTCTTGGCCGCCGAGAACCCTATGTCGCCGCTGCAGAGCGCCATCACCCGGTAGTGAAGTCCCAGCAGCTGCAGCACCTGCTCCGCGTTACCCAGGAGTATTTCCAGTTCTGCGGCTGAGTCGGCAGGGTGACTGAAGACCACCAACTCCACCTTGTTGAACTGATGCTGCCGGATCAGCCCCCGGGTATCCTTGCCGTAGGAGCCGGCTTCTTTCCGGAAGCAGGGGGTGTAGGCGGTGTACCGGATGGGGAGTTCTGACCCCTTGAGAATCTCGTCCCGGTGGATATTGGTTACCGGAACCTCTGCCGTGGGGATCAGGTAATACTCCAACCCCTCCAGTTTGAACAGATCGTCCTCGAACTTGGGGAGTTGACCCGTCCCGATCATGGAGTCCCTGTTTACCATGAAGGGCGGGAGCATTTCAATATAATTGTGTTTCTCGGTATGCAGGTCCAGCATGAAGTTGATGAGAGCCCGCTCCAGACGGGCCCCGGCGCCGCGATAGAGGGTGAACCGGGCGCCGGTGAGTTTAGCCCCGGTCTCGAAGTCGAGGATCCCCAGAGCCTCTCCTACCTCCCAGTGGGGTTTCGGTGTGAAATCAAGGGCCGGGAGGCTTCCCCACTGCCGTACCTCAACGTTGTCCGCCTCGCTCTTTCCCAAAGGGGTGGAGAGGGCTGGAAAATTCGGTACGGTGAGGAGGAACATCTTGAGTTGCTCTTCCACGCCACTCAGAACCTCGTCCAACTCCTTGATCCGGCGGGAGACTTCTTTCATCTCGGCGATCCGCTCCTGGACCAGACTCTTATCCTTGCTCCGGGCGATCTCTTCGGAAGCCCGGTTGCGGAGAGCCTTCAACTGTTCACTCTCCTGGAGGAGGGTCCGGCGTCGGTCGTCAAGTTCTCGAAACCCGGTGAGGGTGCATCCCTCACCGCGGCTTCTGAGGCGGGCTTCGGCTTCTTCGAGGTTCTCGCGCAGATAGCGGATGTCAAGCATGGCAAAACCCTTTACTTTTTGATGGCAAAGCTTTATTACCTATCACCGGTAGTCCGTGAAGTCAAACAGTTTCGGCAGGTTGCTCATTATGCTCTACCTTGTTGGCCATCTCGGCCTTCTTTTTCTCATACTCCTGGCAATGGAAAGCGGCACGTTCGCCGGCGATCTGGTGATCACTGCCGTGGGGGACATCATGCTGGCGGGCCAGGCGAGCCGGACTCTGGCAACTCGGGGGTTCGACCACCCCTTTAGCGGCACGGTGGCCGAACTCCGCAAGGGAGATATTCTCGTGGGGAACCTGGAGGCGCCTCTCACCCGCGGTGGTACGGAGTTCACCGGAAAGAAATTTCGCTTCAGGACCAGGCCGGAGGCGGCTGCCGCACTCAGTCGCGCCGGTTTCTCGGTGCTGACCCTGGCCAACAACCATATCATGGATTTCGGTGCCGAGGGGCTGGCCGAGACCTTGAGCTCACTGGATCGGGCGAAGATTCTTCATGCCGGCGCCGGCGCCACCCTTGCCGAGGCGCGGCATGAGGCGCTGATTACTGCACGGGGGATGAGGGTGGCGTTCCTCGCCTATTCCCTCACCTATCCGGCGGAGTTCTACGCCGGAGCCGTTCATCCCGGCGCCGCCCAAGGGATCGCCGGTCGGGTGCGGGACGACATCCGCCGGGTCCGCGGGAGTGCCGAATATGTGGTGGTTTCGTTCCACTGGGGGGCGGAACTGGAAGGGATGCCGAAACCGTACCAGCGACAGGCTGCCCACGCCGCCGTGGACGCTGGGGCCGATCTGGTGCTTGGTCACCACCCCCATGTGCTTCAGGGGATCGAGCGGTACCGGGGAAAGTCCATCTTCTACAGCCTGGGGAACTTTGCCTTCGGGAGCATGAGCCGTTCTGCTGACCGGAGCATGATAGCCCGGATCACCCTCGGTGAGCGGGGACAGAGCGTTGAGTTGCTCCCGCTCAACGTCCTCAACAGCGAGGTCGGTTTCTGCCCCGCTCTCCTCACCGGGAAGCGGGGCGAGGCGGTGATTGCGCGGCTGAACCTCCTCTCGGCCTCATTTAACAGCAGGGTTACCCTTTCAGGAGGGCGCTACCTGCTGGAGGAGACGGTTAAAACGGCAGAGTTGCGAAAATAACCGAACCAAGCGTAGAGAGCTTTTGGGAGCCAAAGATGAAAACACGCAATAACGAGCTCCTCTTTCATGGGGTTGTGGTGAATATGGAGCAGATGGAGGTGAAGATCGGGGAGAAGGGGTGGCACCTCTACCAGGTCATTCGGCACCCGGGGGGGGTGGCGGTGCTGCCGCTCCATGACGACGGAACCGTGACTCTCATCCGTCAGCTCCGACCGGCGGTTGGGGAGTTCCTGCTGGAGTTCCCGGCAGGGAGGCTCTCTCCTGATGAGTCCCCGGAGGCGTGCGGCCGGCGGGAACTGCTGGAGGAGACCGGGCTCTCGGCCGAGCGGTTCGAACCTCTGGGTTTCCTCTATCCTACCCCAGGCATCTGTGATGAGCGGATCCACCTTTATCTGGCCACCGGGCTGACTCAGGGGAGGGCGGAGCCGGAGCCCTACGAGGAGATCGAGTGTATTCGGCTCCCCTTTGGCGAGGCGTTGTCTCTGGCGCGCAGCGGGGCCATCACCGACAGCAAGAGTGTGATCGCCCTCTTCCGGGCCGAGAGGAGGATTGAATGATCATCCGCGCCACGGTAGGCCGTGAGCAGAGGGGGCTGCGGTTGGATGATGGGGCTCGGCTCCTCTTCCCGGAACTGTCCAAGACACGACTCCGCAAGATCATCGACTGGGGGGGGTGCACGGTGGGCGGTGGGATGGTCCGGGTAGCCTCCCGTCTCCTTAGCGAAGGAGATGAGATCGTCATCGGCGTCATGGAGCCGGAACGGTGTCTTGAGCGGGAGCTCCGGCCTGATGAGATCCTCGTAGAAACCCCTGACTTCCTGGCCGTCTGCAAGGAGGCGGGGCTCAATACCCAGCGGACCCCCTACCAGCTCAAGGGAACCCTGGAGTATATGGTGGGACAGTACTTCAAATCGCGGGGGATCGTCGAGCCGGTTCGGGTGGTGCATCGGCTGGACAGGGGAACTTCCGGGGTGATGATCTTCCCCACGGCCCAGCGGTCGGCGGCCCATATCTCGGCGCTCCTCAAGGAGGGGAGTGTGGGGAAGAGTTACTGGGCTCTGGTCCGGGGGCTCCCGGTGGAAGATGCCTGGGAGGTCGATGCTCCAATCGCCAAGATCGGCAGCGCCCGGTACGGCGTCGCCACGCCCGGGCGGGAGGCCCGTAGCGGTTTCCGACTGCTGGCGGCAGGCCAAGGCGCGTCCCTCATCGAGGCTATCCCCCGCACCGGCCGGACCCACCAGCTCCGGGTTCACCTGGAGTCGTGCGGCCTGCCGGTCATCGGTGATCCAACCTATGGTGGAGGGGCGGCCTCGAGAATGATGTTGCACTGTCGTTCCATGTGGTTTCCGGAAGGAGAGGAGCGGGAGCTGCGGGCGGTGGCCCCGGTGGATGCCAATTTCATGGCGATCTGCCGGGAGTATGGCGTCGACCCCTTCGACTCTGCTCAGGGACCGGTCAATCCGCATTAACCTCAACCTCAACCTGTATTTCCCGGAGAGACCATGACAGCAACCATCCCGACTGAACTCTACGTAGCCCTGATCATGGCCGTCCCGGCGGTGGCAGGAGGGTGGCTCTCCCGGGGGCGCGGCATGAACTGGTGGCCTCTCTGGGGAATCCTCTGCGGACTTTTTCCGGTTTTTTTGCTCATGGTCTGGTTCACCAAGCCGAGGAAGGAGGTCAAGGGGTTCTTTCGTCGGTGCGGGCTCTGCGGAGAGTGGATCAAGTGGCATGAGGAGCCGTGCCGCTACTGTGCCTATCGGGACGAGCAACGGCTGCGCGTCGCGGCCCGGGACGGGGATGAGGAGCTTCCCTCTCGGCGTGACTCAGAGGGGTAATGGCTGTGGCCGGTACGGTCGGCTGCTGGGGAGCGGTCAGCACTCATGCTCCATCGCCATTCCCGCCCGGTCGTCATGGTAGCAGAAATAGAAGGAGAAACCGAAACTCAAGGAGTAGCGACAGAGGTAAGAGTTTTCCACCTTGCAGACATAGAGCTCCTTCATGCCGTGGGAGTATGCTTCTGTCCGGCAAAGATCCTGATCGGGTAATTGGTCGGTGGTGTTCATGGTCGATCCTCCATCTGTATATCCTGTATGATATCTTTTACCCCCTATCAAGGACCGTGCCAAAACTGTCATTTTCTTTAACTTGTTGTTATCGCTATTATTTTGTTGCTGAAGTGGGAAATATGCGCGGGCGACTCGAAGAGTTGGGCCGCTGAGGGAGGGCTACGATGTTAACTTTATTAACATGGTTGTTTTTATCCCTAAAAATCGGGTAGTTATGCGGTTCTGTCCGCAGGTGTATAAATAACCGACAATCGATAATCACTGGTAATTAAGGTGGTTACGAGGTTACGCCTGGATGTTAAAAAAATTACCGTGGCGTCTGACTCGTGATTTGGGCGCTGTCGGACGGGTGCGGCGGGCGGACGTATACGGGGTATTTCCCCGGTGAATCTGCCCGAGACGGGCAGTGCGAAGAGGCGTCATTCCCTGTTTCCGTGGCGTGGATATTGCAGCACGGTCATAAGTCAGTGACAATGATGCAATTAGTCTGAAGGAGAGAGCCATGCCTGAACCAACCGAAATCGTGCGGCGCCTGCCGCGGATACTGCTTGTGGATGACGATACCGATTTTCTCGAAGAGGTTCGGCTCATCCTCCAGGCGGAGACCAGGTGCGAGGTGGTCACTCTCTCCAACAGCGGGGCGGTGCTCAATGAGTTGGCGCGTGGCGGCTACTCGGTCCTCTTCATGGACTGGATCATGCCCGAACTGACGGGGGCCGACCTGCTGCCGATCATAACCCGCAACTATCCGACACTCCCGGTGATTGTCATGACCGGAGTGAGTGACCTGGAGACGGCGGTGCGGTGCATGAAGGGGGGGGCCACGGACTACCTGACCAAGCCTCTGGATCGGCCGCGGATCATCTCTACCCTCACCAATACGCTGAGGCTCGTCGAGCTTTCCAGCCAGAACCGGAGGCTTCAGGAGTATCTCCTTGGCGACCCGGTGGCTAATCCGGATATCTTCAGCGACATCCTGACGAACAGCGACAAGCTGAAGTCTCTCTTCATGCTCGTCGAGACCATCGCCCCCTACGGATATCCGGTGATGATCACCGGCGAAACGGGAGTCGGCAAGGAGCTCATCGCCCGGGCCGTGCATGGCGCCAGCGGCTTTCGGGGGGAGTTCGTCCCCCTCAATGTGGCCGGTCTCGATGGGCAGCTGTTCGAGGACACTCTCTTCGGCCACAAGAAGGGGGCCTTTACCGGCGCCAGCGAGCATCGGGACGGGCTCATTGCCCGGGCCCAGGGGGGAACACTCTTCCTGGACGAGATAGGGGATCTCACCCCGGACTCCCAGATCAAGCTGCTCCGCCTCCTCCAGGAGAATGAATACTACCGGCTTGGTTCTGATCTGCTCCAGAAGAGCACGGCGCGGATCATCGTCGCAACCAACCGGGATTTCGGGGCGTTGGTTGCGGCGGGAAAATTCCGGGAAGACCTCTACCATCGGCTCCGCCACCACCGGCTGCATATTCCCCCCCTGCGGGAGCGGCCGGAAGACATCATGCTCCTGGTGGAGCATACGATGGTCACGGCGGCGGAGAGCTTCGGCAAGGAGCCTCCCAAGCTCTCCACGGAACTCCGGCAGCTCCTGGTCCAATACGACTATCCGGGCAATGTCAGGGAGCTCATCAACATGGTGCGGAGCGCCGTGGTCGTCAACCGGACCGGCCTGCTCTGTCGCACAGATTTTCCCGAGCTGATTCTGAAAGAGGGGGGGAAGATGCCGGCGACCCTGCAGTACGGCAGCGGGCAGTTCAGCCTGCACGTTATCTTTCCGACGTTTCCGACCATGGCGCAGGTGGAGAGGGTGATGCTGAAGGAGGCGTACCGGGTCACGGGGGGGAAACATGCGGCCTGCGCCGATCTTCTCGGCATCTGCCGGCAAACGGTGAAGAAGAAACTGGTGGAGATTATTCAGTGAAGGGTTATTCCCCCTTAGCAGGAGGGGATGCTGACGGTTACGGTGGTCCCCAGGCCCGGTTCCGAGGTGAAGGTGAGTCTCCCCCGGTGCTCCGTGACGATGAAGTTGGAGATATAGAGGCCGAGACCGCTCCCCCCCTTTTCTATCCTGGTGGAGAAGAACGGCTCCAGCAGGTGCGGCATCACGTCGGCGGGAATTCCTCCGCCGTCGTCTCGTATGGAGATGAAGACGTCGCTGCTCGTATCATCCTGCCCGGTGCTCACCGTTACCGTCCCCTGGCGTCCCTCGGGGATAGCCTGCATGCCGTTCAGCAGCAGATTGGTCACCACCTGTTCCAGCTGGTAGCGGTTGCCCAGGAGCGGGGGGAGCGACCGGTCCAGGTCGTGAACCAGGGTGATTTGTTTGACTCCCCCCTGCGCCCTGATGATTGCCAGCGCCTCCATTATCACCTGGGTCACATTCACCCGGTCATCCAGGGACTGCCGTTCTCCCAGGTTGTAGCTCCTGAGATTCTTCACCACCTGGTCAATTTTCTCCGCACTCCGAACGATCATCTCTGCTGACCTGATAAGCTCCTCCCGGGCCCGGGGGTACTCCAGTCCCCCCAGGTAGAAACTCCCCTCCTCCTCTGCCACCCGGTTGAGGATGGGGAGGAGGTCTCTCCAGACCCGGGAGCTCTGCTGTCCGGCCAATCTGATGGCGGCGTTGGGGGTATTGATCTCATGGGCCATCCCCGCCACCAGGAGCCCCAGTGAGGTCATCCGGTTGGTCTGGATCAGCTTGGCCATCACCTTCCGCCGTTCCTCCTTTACCTCTCCCCGCATCGTCTCCACCAGCTCCTGTTGAAGCCGTTCATTCTCCGCCTCGCGTTTCTGCAGGGATTCCGCCAGTTCGTTGATGGCGGTCGCCGCCACAGTCAGTTCATCGTTACCGGCAGAGGGGATTCTTGTGGCGTACTCTCCCCCCCGGATCTGCGTGAGTCCGGTGATGAGCGGGAACAGGGAGCGGGTAATCCACTGTACGGCCAGATAGCTCAGGTAGCTGGCCGTGATCCAGAAGAAGAGGGCTGTCATGCTGGTGGTGATAATCAGCGCTCGGACGAAGTCGGACATCTCCGAGTTGTCCATGGTTACGCGGACCTTTCCCAGTGGTGAGTCGCCACCGTAAGAGTATTCCATGGAGAGGTCACGATTCTCTCCCTGGGAGAGAGTCTGCACCGGGGCCTCACTGAAGATTACACCACTGGATTCATTGCCGATCGGAGAGCCGGAGCGCGCCGCTATCTCTCCCGTGACCCTGGTGATGGTCACCCCGGCCACACCCGAGTAGTTGTTGGTTTCCCCTGCCAACCGGACCAGATTTGGCCGATCGTTGGCGAAGAGGGGGAGGCGGACGGCGTCGGCCAGGGATGAGGCGAGAATCTGAGCTTTTATTCCGGTTCGCTGTCGATGGGAGATAATCTCCCGCCAGGCATAGAGAGAGCTCAGGGTGACGCAGAGGAGCAGGGTCAGGAGCGAGAGGGTGATGAAGAGCTTGAAGCGGATGGTATGGCGGGTGAAGGGGGATAGCATGGGTTACCCGGAGAACAGTTGAGGCCGGCGGGTTCTGATTGATTGGGAATATACCGTATCGCAGATGAGAATTCAATGAGGATCTGGCCATAACTGCTGCCGTAACTGCGGCATTTTACCCAAGAACTTGTGCTAATCGGTTACATTAATGTGGATCTAATGTGCCTGTCCCGTATTTGGAGTTGACGTTTGTAAAGATTCTTTATATACGTAGCCGGCCAATTTGACGCCTGCATAACTGAAGATTCAAAAACAGCTCTCCGAAAATATCGATGTGCGAGGCAGCATGATTCTCCGGACGTTGCGCCAACTGCTCTTTCTGCTGCCCCTCTGTCTGGTTACTCCCGCGTGGGGTGACGAGGTGGAAGAGCCGGACCTGGATCTCCGGACGTTGGGTTTCGAGACAGGGGCGGAGCAGGTTGTCCCCACCGCCCGTTCCCCCCGGCCCATCTCCCATATCGCTGAAAATGTTACCGTTGTCACCGCAGAGGAGATCGCCCTCCTCAACGCTCATACTCTGTCCGACGTCCTGCAGACTGTCCCCGGCGTACAGCTTGACACCATCCGCACCCCTGGTTCCTATACCAGTTACAATCTTCAGGGGGCAGGCGTCAATACCGTTCTGGTGCTCATTGACGGTATTCGACAGAACAACTTCGATACGAATTACGCAAACCCCGGACTAATTCCGGTTCAACAAATCGACCGGATCGAGATCATCAAGGGAGCGGCTTCAACCGTCTGGGGACCGGCATTGGGCGGAGTGATCAACATTGTCACCAAGGGACCGAATCCCGATCGACCGGTAGCGGGAATGGTCTCCGGAGCGATCGGTTCTCGGTTTACCACCGACTCCCGAGGTGAACTGAGTGGCACCGTGAAGAATCTTGGGTATTACCTGAGCGCAGGCAATCTCCATTCAGACGGGCTGCTCCACAACAATGGCGGCAATCAAAACAACGCCTTTGGCAAACTTTCCTACGTCCTGCCTACAAACGGGACAGCAACCTTCGGCTTCACCTATCTGGACGGAGGAATCGGGTTGGACGAAGGAGATACCAAAAAATGGGGTTTTGTTCACGACAACTATGAGGCTCAACACAATAATTTCTACCTTGCTGTCACCCAGCCTCTGGGGCGCAAACTTGGCCTGGAGCTGAACGGTTTTGTCACCAATTTAAATGACCACATCAAATATGGCGGAGTTGACCAAGGTATCATCACCTTCTTTAATAATTACCATCTGGAGGAGTCGAGTCGGGGGGTAACGACCCGGCTCACTTGGGGTGATCGGCAGGCTAAACTGGTTACAGGGGTAGAATATGCCCATGACCAGACAAAATATAGGGATATTCTCTCGACAGATCCACCCATGGATGATCGAGGCTGGGAGCGGTGGGCGGTATATCTTAACGGCGTATACGCCATGGGCCCAGTGACTATCCTACCCGGTGTGCGTTATGACAATACCGGTCTGGCAGGGGAAAAGATGAGTTATACCCTGGGGGCCACGTGGCAGATGGCGGAACAGACCGTGCTGCGTGTTTACGGCGCCCAAGGGTACGCCCTCCCGACTCCCAACCTGATTCATCAGCAGAGCCTTCAAGAGGTTCAGACTATCCAGGGAGGGATTGAAACCGAGAGAATTCCCTATCTCTGGCTGAAATTGACCTACTTTTACAACAGCCTGAAGAACAGCAAGTCCCAGGGGACGCAGACTAACACTAACCAGCGCCTGCAAGGTTTTGAGTTTGATGTCCGAACCGTGTCGCTTTATGGGCTCTCAATGACTGCCGGTTACTCCTTTCTGGATGCCCGCGATGCCGACACGGGGCAGCGGTTGCAGTCCGATAGCCAACAGGATGTCCCTCCCCATACCCTCAAGCTTGCGTTTCGTTACGACAATGCCGACCTGGGATTTCATGCCAGGCTCATCGGTAATTATGTCCACTGGAATGCCGCACCTTTTCCGCCGGCCAGGGACGGAGGGATAATCTGGGACCTGCATCTGAATTGGAAGATCTTTCCCAAGGAAGAGCTCTCCCCTGAACTTTTCTTCTCGGGGCGGAACTTGTTTGACGGGGTCCAGACGGCGGATTCGGAGCTGTTCACTAATACCCCGTGCTGGTTCGACGGCGGCGTGAGGTTCAAGTTTTGAGAGCATTCATCCTGTCCCTACTCCTCCTCTTCGCGGCACTCCCCGCCCTGGCGGATACTCTGCTCATCGTGCAAAGTGTCCGTGATCGCGCCGGCGCCGAACTGCGCAACAGCGTCACCCGCACCGTGCCGGCTCGCACCGAACTGCTGGTCCTGAGCGACTACACCGAGGTGGATCTCCCCCGCATGGTCCGGGAGGAGCAGCCCGACGTGATCCTCACCATCGGCGAACCGGCCCTGAAGGCGGCCCGCAGGATTCGCGGGATACCGGTGGTGGCGGTCATGTCCCTGTCTCTGGGGGAGAAGCGAAGCGTCCAGGCTAACATCACGGGGATCGACATCCGCATCGACCCCGCCCGCTACCTGGCCATCTTCAAATCACTGGGGCTGAAACGGATCGGGGTGGAGTATGATCCCGACAAGAGCGGCGTCTATCTGGCCAAGGCGCAGCATGCGGCTGCCCTGGCCGGGATCGAGTTGGCTCTCCGTCCTGTCCGGGAGCCGCGAGAGGCGGTGCAGAAACTGGGGAGCCTCAAGGGGAACGCCTCGGACGCTCTCTGGCTCCTCCCCGACTCCACGGTGGTCACCTCCTTGAACCTGGAGGCGACGTTCAACTTCTCCCTGTCCGAGAAAAAGCCGGTGATCAGCTATTCCGGTGAGCAGCTCAAAAAAGGGGCTGCCGTTGCCCTGAATCCCCACTGGTCGGCCATGGGACTCCAGGCAGGCGCCATGGTCCGCCGGCTGTTGGACGGCGCGACTCCTCGGGAGCTCCCGCTGCAGTCGCCGCAGAACTTCTCCCTGAAGAGCAACGAGAGCGTCCTGAACCACCTGGGGATGTCTCCTGCCGGAATGAACAGGCTCTTCCCCAAGACGACGGAGTAGCTCGCCCTATCCCGGTTCGGGGCCAAAAGGGGCCAAAAGGGGACGCTGTTTGCTATCTTGCTATTGACTCTTCCCTCTGCAATGATACCTTTTGACCATGCCACGCTTAGCAAGACTTGACATAGTCGGGCTGCTTCAACATGTAATCGTACGTGGAATTGAGCAGCGTAATATCTTCTATGATGATCTCGACCGGCAACACTTTGTTGATCGATTGATCACCCTCCTCGCCGAAACCAATGTGCGCTGTTTTGCCTGGGCGATTTTATCCAATCATTTACACCTTTTATTGATGCCGACCTCCAAACCTCTCTCGTGTTTCATGAGCAGACTACTTACCGGATATGCCCTATCATTCAATCGCCGCCACAATCGATCAGGACACCTCTTTCAGAATCGTTATAAATCAATCGTCTGCGAAGAAGAACCGTACCTTCTGGAGTTGGTCAGATATATCCATCTGAATCCGTTGCGGGCGGGACTGGTCGCTAATCTTGAGGAACTGGATTACTACCCTTGGTGTGGGCACGCAATTCTCATGGGAAACGGCAGCATTGAAGTGCAAGAGATAGACTCAATACTCGAACGTTTTAGCAATCTGCTCGCGTCTGCACGTCGCAATTATCGCCAGTTTATCCAAGACGGGATACCCAAGGGCCACAGAGAGGATCTTGTCGGTGGAGGTCTCAAGCGGAGCCAGAGTGAACATACAAATTACGACTGCGAAAGTTTTGACGAGAGGGTATTGGGTAGTGGTGACTTCGTGGATGGTCTTAAACAGGAAATCACCTTACGAGATAGGATGAAGAGCACGGTAACCCTCGCCCATTTAGTGGACACAGTAGCAGCAATTTTGAACCTTGATCCTGATTCTATAAAAATGCCCAGCAAGAGTCGAGTACTGGCGACGGCGCGCGGGATTATCAGCTATCTGGCTCTCTTTGAACTGCGTTATACGGGTAACGATGTCGGCAAGGTTCTTAACCTTGGTTCTTCAGGAGTCAGCATAGCAGCAAGACGAGGCGAAAGGCTTTTGAAAATAAATCCGGAACTCATGAACCAAATAATGACTTCGTTAGCAAGATAGCAAACAACGTCCCCCCCCATTCCCTAGGGTTGGAAACTGCGGGTAATGCTACCACCACCGCCAGTTATTATTTGGCCATCGGTCAAACACAGACGCCCGTCCCCGAACCCTCCACCTATGCCCTCTTCGCCCTGGGTCTCGGCGGGATGGCGCTGTTGAAGCGGCGGCAGGGCCGGGCGTAAGCTGTCGGTCTCTTCCCGTAAACCCAACGTAAACAGGGACAGCCGGATGGTTGTCCCTGTTTAATTCAGCGTTCCCCGCTCTACCTCCGCAGAGTCCCCGGCGGGTAGCCGAACTTCTTCCGGAAGGCGGTGCTGAAATGATTGACGTGTGAATAGTCGAGATTCATGGCAATCGACTTTATCGGTGCGTCGCTGGTCATGAGCGCGTCATGGGCCTGGGCCAGCCGCTGCTCGCTCACATAGGTGTAGATGGAGCAGCCGAACAGCTCTTTGAATCCCTGATTCAGCGCCTTCCCTGATCTCCCGTACTTGCGGGAGAGTTCCGTCAAGGTCGGCGACCTCCCTGCCAATCCCGTCAGCTCTTCATGCAGTTCCCGTAACACTCCCCGGTCGATTGCCTTCAACTCCGGTTGCGATGTGACGCTGTCCAGCCAGCCGGCCAGTTCGCAGAGAAACTCCAGGATCCTGGCCTGTGCGTAGAGGATGCCGATGTCCCCGGTAAGGTGAGCGGGCATGCAGGAGTGCAGAATCGAGGTGAGGCGTCGCGGAATCTTCGCCATACGGGCAGACGGAATCTCTTGAATCTGCAGTGCCTCCAGAATGCGCCGGGTAAAGGTTTCTCCAACCATCGAGTAGAGAACGGATTCGCTGAAGATGGCTGTGAACCAATCGATCTGCTCAGTCAGATCCAGGGTCGGACCGTCATCGGGAGGCGTAGGTATTTCTATCGGTTGGCAGAATTTCGTAGACCCAAAGTCGGTAACGCCCGTCTCCGGTGCAATTACCCATTGCATTTCACTTTTGACAAACGACGATTTCATGAGAGACACTCTGCCATGTTTTGGTATGACCACCCATTATGATGAATAATCAGTCGTAAAATATCGTCAAAATGCCACCGGTGGCAACGACAATTAATGGTTTGAATAAAAACAACCATAATTACCTGCAGTTGAGCAACATCGAGTCGTGTT
>CAIOGM010000029.1 GCA_903857795.1 uncultured Geobacter sp. | reverse complement strand
AAGGGGGCCGACCCGTTACCACGGGTTACAGCTTGCTGTGACAGATGGTGCAATCTTTGCCTTTGCCCACATCGGTGGTCCAGTTCACGCTCTTGCCGTTGTGGCAGGCGATGTTGGAGCAGTTCCCGGCGCTGTACATGCTGTTGCTCAGCACGACCTTGGCCGTATCCATGGAGGCGGCGCCGGCCTTGTAGGTGGTCCGGGTCCAGTAACCGCCGGCGGCGGTGTAATCGGAGAAGCTGGCGGCACGCAGCTGAGCCTTGCTCTTCACCGCGGCGGCGCTGTAGAAGGAGAGGTCGGCCTTCCCGTTCACGTGGAGCGCCCGGTTGGTGATGGCGGCGTTCCCCTTGAGCGCTGCCGTGCTCCCGTTGTGGCAGCTGCTGCAGGCGGCGTTCTTGTCGTTGTACCCCACGCTGATGGTGGTGTTGTGGCAGATGTTGCAGCTCAGGGTGGTGGACTGGGCCGGGTCGCCGTGACCCGCGCTCACCCCCACGGCGCCGGAGGCGGCCAGTTCGCCGGTGCTCCCGCTGTAGATGTCGCTCGTGTGGATCCCCACCGCGTGGGCGGTGTGCGCGCCGCTGGTCGGGCTGTTGCCGTGACAGGAGGCGCACTTGTCGCCGGTGATCGCTCCGCCGTACCAGTTGGGGGCAACGGCAAAGGTCGGGGTCGCCTTACCGTCGCTATGACAGTAGACACCGAAGCAGGTGACGTTGCTCCCCGCCGTGATCACCGTGACCGCCGCGGTGGCCGAGTTCTTTGCCTTCAGGGTTCCGCCTGCCGCGCTCGGGGTCAGGAGTACGTTGACCACGCCGTTTGCGTGCAAGGCCGGATCGGTGGGGTGGCAGTTGGCGCAGCCGAACATGTAGCTTCCAGTTGCCAGCTCGGAACCGGTGGACTTGTTAGCCGTGTAGTTGTAGAACCTCACGGTTGAGAGGAGCGTGCCGATGTGCGCCGCATGGGCGCCGCTGAGGGTCGGATGGCATGAGGCGCAGTTCAACGTGCCGGCGCCGGTCCAGGCGACCGGCTGATACACCGGCGGAGTCGCGCCGTTGCTGTGGCAGTAGCTGCTGCTGCAGGTAACCGTGGTTGCGGTCCAGACAGTGCCGACCGCGGCACCGGAGAAGGCCATATCGACTACACCGTTGGTATGCTTGCCGCCGGCAACATTCACGGTGGTGCTGTTGGTCGCCGTCGCGGAGTGACAGAGTTCGCAGCCGAAACTGGCAATGTGCCGGGGATGGGCATTGGTCGCCATGGGCGAGGCATGGCAGCTCCCGCAGGTGGTCTTGACGCCCCAGACAGGGGTGGCAACCTTTACATTGCCGGCGCCCTGAACACCATTGCTGTGACAGTAGGTGGTGGCGCAGCTCCCCAAGACCCGGGTTGCCGCCTGGCTTGGCAAAAATTTGTTGGCGCTGCCGTTGTACCCCAAGGCAGAGTCGAAGTGAATTGGGCGTCTGCTGGCGCTGGTTGCGTGGTCATAGGTCCACTTGGGCTGTCCGGTGACGCCACCGTCCGAATGGCAGGGGGTGCAGGTGAGAGGCCCGAACAGGCCGCCCCAGGCTGCAACATTGGCATAATGAGTGGCGTGACTTGTTCCGCTGACACCGACATTGGGGGGAAACGAGTGACAGAAGTTACAATCGGCCGGGGTCTGGGGCATGACGCTGCTCCAGGCCAACGTCTTCGTTTCAAAGTGACAGTTCACATTGGAACAGGTGGCAAGCACCGGCAGAGAAGTTTGGTTGAAGAAGAGCGGCTTGTTGTAGCGGGCGGCGCCCGCCGATCCGGCAGAGTAGTTGTTGATTCGAGCAGCCATGTTGATGACGCCGGTGGGGTGATCGATCGTATAGGCGTTATTGGCATGGCACTTCACACAAGCGCTTGCAGACGCCCCAGCAGCCAGATGCGTCTGGTGATTTCCTTGAAACGCACCGGTCGCCACGTCACGCTGGGCAGAATCCAATGGCGGCATACCATGACAGGATGTGCAGACCAATGCATACTGGTTTGCAGCCAATGCCGGGACAGCCTGTATGAACAGCAGGGCTAGTGAGAACAGGCACAGTATCAGCGGCACATTCTTGGTTCCCACCTTCGGATGGTTCATCATGATCGACTCCTTGTGAAGTGCTCGAATACAGTCAAGGAAACAGGTAAGGCTCGGGAGAGGCGAGAAGACTCGCCTCTCCCGAGGCTGTGGTTTCAGATTACGTCAGGTCAGCGCAGGATGCTCCAGCGCGGGGACGGTTTGAAGTGACAGTCGACATTGTTGCAGGTTCCGGTTTTGTTCCCCGGATAAACCAGTTTCTCGCTGCTGTAGACAGACTGGACTGTCGAGTTGAAGCGGAGCTTCTGATCAAGAGAGACATACACGTTGGCAATGTTCGTCTTGACCGGAGTCAGCATCCTGTGGTTGGGGGTGGAAGCGGTATTTCCGGCGTTGTGGCAGACCGCGCAGTTCTTCCAGCCGTCTGACGGAAGCGCTGCCGGGTTGACGTGCGCCACAACGGCATGGGCACCACCGCCGCCGGTGTAATCTTCGAACCGGCCGCTAGCATATTTGCCGGTGACGCCAAAGTCAACACCAGAAACAGCGTACCCCTTGGGCATCGGAGGATAACCGTGGCAGCTGTCACAGTTACCGGAAGGCTTGAAGGCGCCCCCTTTGGCGTTGTGACCATGGCAGTCAAGACAGCCACTGGTGGGGTGGCCGGTTTCGGCAACGCCGGCCTTGTAGTGGTTGGTCTTGGTGTGACAGACCTGGCAGAGACCACGGTTGGTTGTCGTGTTAACAAAGCCGTTGACAGCGTCAGTATAGAGGATGGTGTAGGTGGTGGCATTGGTCCAGGAGCCCTTGAGCTGGGTCCGGATCATGGAAAGGTTGCTGCTGCCATGAGGATTATGGCAGCTCTTGCAGAGCATATCCTGGGTCCCGCCCTTGGTGCTGAAGTGGGTGCTCATGTTCTGGAACCGGGCAATGGTCTTGCCGGCAACATTATGGCATGAGGCGCACTGGACATTGGTATTGGCCAGAGTGAGCCGAACGTTGTCGCCGAGGACACCGGAGATGTGAGCAGACGTGGAGTCATGGCAGCTGTTACAGGTCGGGATACCGGTGAACGCGGCCTGAGTATGTCCCTTGCTGGAGCTCAGAGTCTCATCGGGAGCAGTCACCCCCTGGATGACAGAGCGGGTGGCGCCACTGTGGCAGCTTTCGCAGGTTACGCGTCCCGCGCCCCAGATGGTGGCCGTAAGGGTCCCCACATGGCAGGGGGTGCAGGCGGTGAATGTTGTGTCGACTACGCCGTTCACGTGGGTGAGTGCGTTAGTCGCATAGGTGGTATGACAGGTCTGACAGGAAGCGGCAGCGGCGGTACCCTGGAGCGTTGTCGGCCCGTACAGTGTTGCGCTGTTCAGGTGGGCGGCGTGGGCCTTGGTGGCCATGGTGGCGTTGGTGGCGAAGTGGCAGCTTCCGCAGGCCGCCGAATTCTGGGCGGTCCAGACCGGCGCCGTGGCCGTGCCGGTTGTTGAGGCGTGGCAGGCGCTGGTGGAGCAGGTGGAACCGGTCCCGGCCATGCCGGAGAAGGCCACATTCTTGATATTGTTACCATGCAGGGCTTTGTTCAGAATGGTCGTGTTGTTGCTGACAGTGGTTGAGTGACAGAGCACGCAGCCGTACCCCTTGGTGACGACGTGGAGGCTGTGGGCGTTGGTGGTCGGCGCGGCGGCATGACAGATGCCGCAACCGTTGCCGGTGGTGCCGAAGACCGGGGTCGAGTACATCCGGTAAGCGACCGTGGTGTACCCCTGTGTGGCGGGTGCCGGGTTCCCGTTGCTGTGACAGTACATATTGGAGCACTTCCCGAACACCTGCTGTCCGGCCTGGCTGGGGAGATACTTGGTAGCGGCGCCGGTGTACTTAATTACCGGCAGGGTGTAGATCGGACGTCCCCAGGCGGCGCTGGTGGCATGCTGGAATGGCTTGGCTTCGAAACGGTGATCCCCGTGGCAGTTATCGCAGACGCTGAACTGACCATAAGCCTGCAGGTAGCTCGTGTGCAGGGTATGCGCGGTTCCGCTCTGGCCGGTGGCCGGAGGGAAGGCATGGCAGATATTACAGTCGTTGGGACCGCCGGCGAGTGGTGTCGCCCCCCAGGCAGGGGAAATCGACTCGAAGTGACAGTTTACTGTTGAGCAGGTTGCGGTGGTCAGGTTCGGGACCGATGTCTGGTTGAAAAAGGTTCCCTTGGTGTACTTGGCGAACATCTGGATCTGGCCGTTGCTGTGGCCCGAGGTGAAGGCCGACGGGTTGGTAGTCCCCGAGTGGCAGATGTCGCACTTGGCGACGGCGGCAGGGTTCCCCATGTGGGTCTGGTGGTTGCCGTTGAAGCCGCCGGTCGCCGGATTCCGGCTGGAGTCGTCAAGCGGCGGCATGCCGTGACACCCGCTGCACGCGAGGTTGTACTGATAACCTCCGGCAGCCCACGAGACGCTTGCTGTGATCAGCAGCGCCACGACAAGTGTCATGAGAGATACTGTATTCTTCCGTCCCTGATTCATGCTGCTCTCCTTTTCTAGTTCGTCCTGCGTTGAGTTTAGGGGTGAATCCCCACTTTCAGCCTCAATAACCGTACGCCTCGATCTCGACAATCCGGCTGTACATGTAAACAGTGGAAGCGGTCGCATACACCAGCACCCGGATCTGGGTGGTGGTCACCGGCGCAAAGGTGAACTGGCGCCACACCTTGTTGTTGCCGGTGACCGGAACCCCACCGGGTGACACCGATATCCAGCTGTTCGTCGTGACATCCCAATACTGCACATCGAAAGAGGAATTCCCCTGATTCGTGAAAGTATCGCTTAAGCTCGGATCAGCGGTTGCCGTAGAGTAATTATCACCCAGGGTGTACACGTCGATCTCGTTAATGCTCTTTAAACCGCTGAAGGTTATCTGCGCCCAGTCAGGCCACGCATTACTGGTGTTGTCGTTCCACCCGGAGTCAGAACCCCCTTTACCCCAATTTTTCCCGATCCGTCCGCCGTCATTAACCGCCGCAATGGGGAACATCCCGTTTACGTACACCGAGGAAGCCGTGGCCACTCCGCCGTTGGCCTGAAGAGCCACGTTGACCCGTGTCGCGGCAGCGGTGACGGTAAGAGTCGTGGTGGCGCTCCCCACTGCGGTGGTAACGGTGACGGTCCCAGCTCCGACGACGGTGCCGGTGATAGGAACAATGATCTGGGTGGCGGTGGCCGTAGTAGCCGTGCCCACTGTCCCGTTGCCGTAGGCCACTGTGGCGCCGCTCAGGTTGGCGCCGGTGATGGTCACGCTGGTAGCGACCCCCGACACGATGCTCGTGGGAGAGATGCTGCTGATGGTGGGCGCCGCGGCGGTGACAGTGAGGGTGCCAGTGGCGCTCCCCCCGGCGGTGGTTACCGTGACGGTACCGGCTCCGACGGTGGTTCCGGTAATCGGGAGGATGAGCTGGGTGGCGGTGGCAGTGGTTGCCGTCCCCACACTCCCGTTACCGAAGGTTACGCTAGCACCGCTCAGGTTGGTACCCGTAATGGTAACGCTGGTAGCGACCCCCGAGACGATGCTCGTTGGCGAAACGCTGCTGACGGTGGGCGCCGGAGTGGGAGCTGCGGTGACGGTGAGAGTCCCGGTGGTGCTTCCGCCGGCCGTGCTAACGGTGACGGTCCCGGCGCCGACGGTGGTTCCGGTGATCGGAACGATGATCTGGGTAGCGGTAGCCGTAGTGGCCGCCCCCACGCTTCCGTTTCCGAATGTCACCGTCGCGCCGCTCAGGTTGGTTCCGGTGATGGTCACGCTGGTGACTGCCCCCGAAACGATACTCGTCGGCGAGATGCTGCTGACGGTGGGCGCCGCGGCGGTGACGGTAAGAGCTCCGGTTGCGCTCCCCCCGGTGGTGGTGACGGTAACGGTCCCCGCCCCGACTGAAGTTCCTGTGATCGGAATGATGATCTGGGTGGCAGTGGCGGTGGTCGCTGTACCCACACTCCCCCTGCTATAGGCTACTGAGGCGCCGCTCAGGTTAGTACCGGTAATGGTTACGCTGGCAGCGGTCCCCGAAACAATGCTCGACGGAGAGACGCTGCTGACGGTGGGCGCCGGAGTGACTGCGGCGGTGACGGTAAAGGTTGCGGTTGCACTGCCGGCGACCGTTGTAACTGTGAGAGTCCTTGCCCCGGTGGCGGCTGCGGCGGTGACGGTGACCGGTGCAGTGATCTGCGTGGCGCTCACGGTGGTGCCGCCCAAGGTAACTCCGGTACCGCTCACGGAAAGCGTACCCCCCGTCAGGTTTGTTCCGACAAGGGTCACTGTCTGTGCCGTGGTCCCCTGAACCATGCTGGCCGGAGTTACTGAAGTGATGGTCGGCGCCGCTGCGCCGGTAGCGGTGAGGCTCCACTTCGGCGATGCCTGGAAGTGGCACTCCACATTGCTGCACTGGCCGGTCCGGTTACCCGGGTAGACCAACCGAGCGCCGCTGTAGCTCATCTGTTTGGTAGCATTGAACTTGAGTTTGGGATCGAGGGTAACCGTTACATTGGCAATATGTGTGTTGATCGGTGTCAGCGCCCTGTGAGCCACGCTGCCGCTGTTGTGGCATGGGGTGCAGTTAACCCACCCCTGAGCAGCCGTGACGGTGGTGGCCAGATGCCCGGGGATCATGTGGGCTCCGCCGCCGCCGCTGTAGTTCTCATAGGCGGCATTGACGTAGTTACCCGCCGTACCGAAGGTCAGATTGGCTACATTGCGCGGTGCAGGCGGGTAGCCATGGCACCCGTTGCAGCCGCCCGACGGTTTGAAGGCGCCGCCTGCGGCGCGATGGGAGTGGCAGTCGAGACAGCCGCTGGTGGGGTGATCCACCTCGGCGCTTCCGGCCCTGTAATGGTTTGTCTTGGTGTGGCAGACCTGACAGAGTCCCCGGTTGGTGCTGCTGTTGACGAGACCGGTGGCTGTATTGGTATAGGCAATCGTGTAGGTCGTGGCATTGGTCCAGGCACCTTTCAGCTGAGTCCGAACCATGGAAAGATTGGAGCTCCCGTGCGGGTCATGGCACTGCTTGCAGAGCATATCCTGGCTCCCCCCCTTGACCGTGAAGTGGGTGCTCATGTTGGCAAACGCACTCTTCACTTTGCCTGCCACGTTATGGCAGGAGGCGCACTGGCTGTTGTCATCGGGCAGAGTCAGCCGCATGTTGACGCCCAGCGTCCCGGTGATGTGGGAGGCGTTGGCGTTGTGGCAGGAGCTACACTGCGGGGTTCCAGTATAGGTCGCCTGACCGTGTCCTGCGGTGGTGTTGAGTGTCTTGTCAGGTGCCGTAACTCCGCCGATCACCGAGAGCGAACCGGAGTGGCAGCTTTCGCAGGTGACCCGGCCGGCTACCCAGTTGGTGCTGGTGTTGATACCGTTCTTGTGGCAGCTCGTCGTGCAGTTGGCAGCGGGTGTATCAACACTCCCGTTGACATGGGTGGCGGCTGTTTCCGTGGTGTAGGTATGACAGCTGGCGCAGGAGGTCGCAGCGGCGGTAAAGAGAGGGCCATAGGCAGCGGTAAAGTGCGCAGGGTGAGCGTTGGTGCCAATGAGTGGTGCGGTGGCAGCGTGGCACGTGCCGCAGACGCCCGTGGCAGCAGCAGTCCAGGACGGCGTTACGAGAGCCCCCTTACCGTTGCTGTGGCAGGCGGTGGCGCAGGTGGCGGCGCTGCTGTTCCAGGAGGCGCCGGCGACCATCGCCACGGAGTTGCGTGCGAACGAGATGTTCTTGAACCCGTCCACGTGACGGCTCTTGTCCTTGATGGCGCTGCTTCCGGTGACAACCGAACCATGGCAGGCTTCGCAGGCGTACCCCTTGCCGGTGGTGGCGTTCACATGTTTCATATGTGCGTTCGTTGCCAGAGTCGTTGCGCTGCCATGGCAGGCCGCGCACTCATTTGCCGTGCCGATGATGGTCCCCTTGCCGTTGGCCCAACCCGGCGTCACGGTGACCAGCGAACCTCCGCGGGGCGCGCCGTTACTGTGGCAGTAGGTGGTGGCGCAAGTCAGACCGGCGACGTTATATGTCGGCGCGGCGCCGTTGGAGGCAGCCAGGGTGCCGGCGGGGGACAGGAAGACGTCAGAGAAGCTTCCGCTGGCGTGGCTGTTCCCCTTATGGCAGTCGATGCAGGTGTAGTTGTAGCTACCGGTGCCCCCCACGTGGGAGAGGTGAGGAGTAGTCGCTTCGTTTGCTCGGGTGTACCCGGCTGCGGAGCCGTTGGGTCCACCAGTGGTACTGACGCTGGGGGGCTGGCCGTGACAGCCGTTGCACCCTTCTGCAGCAAAGGAACCTTTCGGGTTGTCATGGTAGTGGCAGCTGTTGCAGTTAACGACTGGCTGGCTATGCTCGGCCACGGTGGTCGGTAAGGTGGCGTGGCACGATTGGCAGACACCGGTGCCGTTAGCATCCCTGTAGTTTTTCACCGTCGTCGACTGGAAGAAGGTCGGTTTGCCCAGCGCCCGGTTATTGAGCTTATAAGTCCCGGTGGAATAGGTCATGTAGCGACGGACCAACCAGACGTTGGGTGTCGTCCCGTCGGCTTCGTCCACGTGTCCGGCATGGCAGTCGGCGCACTGAATGTTCTGCTGCTTAACGTTGTGGGCAAGTTTCCCCTTGTGGCAGTTGGTGCAGATATTAGTGGTATTAGCGGTGGCCCCGCGCATATCGGTCCGGAGCAGGAAGCCGTCACCGGGAACCAGACGGCCGAGGATCACCGAACTTGCATTATCGAAAGTTGCGCTGCTGGAGTCGGCGAAGTGCATACCGTGACAGCTGCTGCAGATGAGAAGGCCGCCGTTGAGCCTGATGGCGGAGCTACTGTTGGCGGGGTTGGCATTGACCGGAGTCGTGTAGAATTTGGTGGTGTAACGGGCGAACTTCTTGATGGCGGTGGTATAGGTCATGGTGACCGGATGGGAGCCGGTTGTCTGGTTGGTAGTTTTGCGCTGACCGTGGCATTCGAAACAGATCTGGTCCTGATCCTTAAGCATCCGCAGCAATGGGAACGAGTTGGTAGCCGACTGCAGGGGACCGTGAATGGAGTGGCAGCGATCGCAGGAGAGGCCGATCAGCGGGGTGTAGCTCAGTGGCGATGTGGCCGCCGGCGTGGCCGCTCCAGCCCTGGGCACATCAAGTCCCCCCGCCCAGTTATGTGAATGCTGCATGATGACGCCGGTACGCTGGCTGGTGACATTATTGAAGATGTTGGAGGCGTCGTTGGGCGAGAACGGATGAAGCTGCGCCATCCCACCCGGCCGGTGACAGGTATTGCAGAAGTTGGTGAACCCTACTGAGTTGATGACCGACCCCGCATAGTGACAGTTAGCGCAGGTAATACCGCTGGTAGGATCGTGTGGTGGGTCGACGGCCAGGACGCACGTGGCGCCCAGCACTACCAAGAGAACTGTCAGTATGATTCCTCTTATCAATGCGTTCATGTTCAACTCCTGGTCCTTGTAAAATTCCATAAAAATTCCGTAGAGTGCCGTCGGTCCGTCTTCTCGGTCACTGAGCCTTGCGGTAGATAATGCTCCGGCAGACGGTGCTCACCTCTCCGCCGGCGGCAACAGCTGTAAGAGTAACGGTGTAGGCCCCCTCCTGCTGGAATTTCACCGGCAGAGTTAATCGTCCCGCATCTACCGTCACCGGTTTCACATTGCCATTGATCTCCGCCGAGACGGTAACCTTATCGCCGACCGAGACGAATCCGGTGAGGGTCAGACTCTTCTCAGCGGTGATGATGTCTTCCGGCGGCGAGGTGATCGCCAGCTCCGGTGCGGCCGCTCTGAAGAATATCGTCCGTTTCTGGCTGGAGGCCTGGCCGTTCAGGTCAACGGCCTGAATCTCCACGGTATTGAGCCCAGGCGCCAAACTGACCGTAGAGCTCCACTCCAGCTTGTTCAGATCGGCGGGAACCCCTGCTACTGCGACATACGCCCCACGGTCGGTGCTCCCCTTGAGAGTCAGCAGCGCCTTGGCTGTGGACTGGACGTCGGCTGCGGCGATGGTCAGCAGCGGAGCTGCTGCGTCACGGGTTACCGTTCGGACCTCTTTCCAGCTCGCCCCGGCGGTGTCGGTCACAAGAACCGTAATCTCATTGGCTCCTACGGACAGGGGGATCGCCGTGCTGAAGAGTCCGTTGGCCACCGCAACCGGCAGGCCGTTCACCGTTACGCTTACAGCCCCGGTTGCCAGGCCAGAGATATCGAGTACATCCGTGGTTACGGTGCTGCCGTCGGCTACGGTGGAAAGTGTCAGAGGAGAGACCGTGGAAACGCTGGCGACGGTTGCTATCGTCCCTGCTGCCTTGGCAGCGGAGGCAATGATGGTGGCATTATTGGGAGTCACACTGTTGACGACGACGCTTCCATCCAGTATCTGGTAGAAACTGACCCCCCCAAGACCGTTTACCATATAGAGCCTGTGAGCAGCCTGGTCGAAGGCAAGTTCTGACGGGAGGACATGGCCATCCTTCGGGCCGCCGATGTAGGAGAGAAACGTCCCCGAACCGGCCGGATCTACTGCTTGAACCTTCTTGACCATAGCGTCGGAGACATACATCCTGACGCTCGAAGCGGCCCCGTACTCGAAAGCCAACCCCTGGGGATGCATGAATTTGAGCGGTCCTGTGCCGATGGAGCCGATGGAGCGAAGAAAGAGCCCGTTCAGGTCGTAGAACTGTACCCGCCCGTTCAGTGAATCTACTACGGCAAGCTGCCCTGAGAGCTTCTCATAGGCAATGGAGGTGGGGTACTGGAGTTGACCATCGCCGTTTCCCTTGACGCCAAACCGCGAAAGATATGAGCCGTCCCCCTTGAATACCTGGACACACCCCCCCTTACTGTCCGTGACGTAAATCAATCCCTTGTCATCGAGGGTGATGCCGTCTGCGAGCTTGAACTGCCCTACACCCGATCCAAGCCTGCCGATCTCCGTCCCGGCATCATTAAATATGGAGACTGACTCTTTCAGGCTCACGAGCAGCCGCCCGTCGGCGGTTACCGCCACCCCTTGAGGGATCCCCTTTACCGCGATCTTCTGCGTAAGTTTCCCGGCTGCACTGAACTTAAGCACCCCCTGGTTTGCAGGATCGGCCACATAGAGACTGCTCTCTGCCCCGACCGTAATACTGGTCGGAGTCCGCATCCCCTGCTGGATCGTCCCTTGTAACGTCACCACCGGCAGAGTGGCGGCCTTCACGACCTCACCCCGCGAAATGGCGGCTACCACCAGCGAAATAACCAGAACCTTGACTACCCTGTTTGCTCTTGTCGTCATAATAGGTCGCCTCTGTTGCCTTTTGGATTAAAGAGTTATGGTCACGGTGAGCACTGCTGAACAACACATTCGGTAGCATATGCTGCAATAAAAGGGCCAACTCAACCTGTAAATCGATTATCACGCAAAAAAATATGTACAACTATCTTATCTCTACAAATCAGCTGGTTACAAACATGGCAAACATATTTAAAACGAAACAAAGCCGGTAGGAGTCACACCAGTACAACACTCGTGGAAACAATGATGGACAAGAAAAGAAAGTCGGAGGTAACGAGAGAGAAACATCTAAATTGCAAAAGGTAGGCAGTGACGCCGTCGCTTTGGAAGAAGTGAAGGCCATCCGCAAAAGCACCGCCGGACGATGCGCCATACCGACTTGATTTTATGCACACCACGTAAGATTTGACCGGATTTTCATGCGTACTGCAGAAGGGACAGGCCGCAGAAATCCATGAGATTAACATCT
This sequence comes from uncultured Geobacter sp., assembly GCA_903857795.1. Taxonomy (GTDB): domain Bacteria; phylum Desulfobacterota; class Desulfuromonadia; order Geobacterales; family CAIOGM01; genus CAIOGM01. Next base: position 14,505 of record CAIOGM010000029.1, on the reverse strand, counting down.
CTGAGATATTTCGGCGGCCCGGCTGTCTCGGGGAGACCCAATGGGCTTTCCGTCCCACCCTCGCGGATGGTTTAGTAGTATCGTTTATCTGCTATTTGATTGTGAGGAATCATTACCGTAAACCGGCGGGCAATGCAAGAAAAAATTTCCGCCGAAACGCCACACGGACAACAAAAACATTTCAAGGATGTCACCCCCGGCAACCCCAGCCTCAGACAACATAATTACTTGATAAGATCAAATTTCTTCATCCGGTACCTGAAGGCGTCAATACCGAGATTCAGCTTTTTCGCGGCCTTCGACTGATTCCAGTCGGTGGTATCCAGCGCCTGCCGGATCAGGTCCTTTTCCACTGCGTCGATATCGACCCCTTCAGGGGGGAGAATGAACGAGCACGCGGCAAGTGGAACCGGACGGCCGACGATCTCACCCGGGAGATGGTCTTCGGCAAGGAAATCCCCCGTGCCAAGTATGATGGCCCGCTCGATAACATTTTTCAACTCACGGATATTCCCCGGCCAGTGGTAGTTCAGGAGGAGCAGCTCCGCCTCCTTGCTGAGACCGGCCACCTGTTTGTTGAACTCCCGGTTGAAATATTCGATGAAGTGCTGAACGATCTGCAGGATGTCTTCCCTTCTCTCCCTGAGCGGCGGGAGAAAGATCGGGATTACCTGTAACCGGTAATAGAGATCGTTGCGGAACAGCTTCTCTTCAATGGATCTGATCAAATCCTTATTGGTGGCGGAGATGATCCGCACATCAACAGACAGGACCTTACCGCCGCCGATCCTTCTGAAGGTCCGGTCTTCAAGAAAACGGAGCAGCTTGGCCTGCATCCCCATCTCCATATCGCCGATCTCATCCAGAAATACCGTCCCCCCGTCCGCCAACTCGAAGAGCCCCTTCTTGGCGTTTTTGGCGTCGGTGAAGGCCCCCTTTTCGTGACCAAACAGCTCGCTCTCCAGAAGAGTCGCCGGCACCGCGGCGCAGTTGATGGCGATGAACGGTTTTTCTGCCCGGGCCGACTGGTAGTGGATCCACTTGGCGACCAGCTCCTTGCCGGTTCCCGACTCCCCGAGCACAAGAACCGTGGAGGCGTCGCTTCGCGCCACCTTGCCCATCATGTCGAGAATGCTCCGCATCAGCTGGCCGGTGCCCACGATATCCGGGGGGCCGCTCTTCTTGTGCTCACTCCGGAGTCGCGCAACCTCCCGACGCAGGTCAAAGGTTTCCAGCGCCTTCTTGATGGTCACCGCAACCTCATCGAGATTGAACGGCTTGTGGATATAGTCGTAGGCCCCGATGCGCATGGCGTTCACGGCCGTCTCCAGCCCCCCGTGAGCGGTTACCATGATGACTATGATCTCTTCGTCGAACTCCTTGATCCGCTCCAGCACCTCCATGCCGCTGATCCCCGGTAGCTGGATATCCAGCAGCACCACATCGGGCTGTTCCTCACGCACCAGCCTGAGAGCGTCTTCGCCGCAGCCTGCCGTGAGCACATCATATCCCTGCTTCTTGAAGTTCTGTTCCAGTGACCAGCGGATCAGGTGCTCGTCATCGACGACCAGGATGCGCATTTTCTTCATTCAGGGCTCCTTCAGGATGGTTCGGAGAGAGACGGTAACTCACCGGCTTCGGATGGGTCAAGACTCAGGACAGGAAGAAGGATCACGAATTCCGTCCCGATACCGTCTTCGCTCCTGACGGTGATGGTTCCCTGGTGCTGAGTAACGAGTTTGTGGCAGATAGCCAGGCCGAGGCCGGTCCCCTGCGCCTTGGTGGTAAAGAAGGGGGTAAAGATCTTGTCCAGTATCTGTTGGGGGATACCGGGGCCGGTATCGGAGATTCCGACCCGGACCCAGGGAGTGTCATTCCGATTGACCCGATGCGTCCTGATGGTAAGGGTCCCCCCCCCGGGCATCGCCTGCACCGCATTGAGTGTGAGATTAAGGAACACCTGATGAATCTGCTTGGGATCCACATAGACCGGGGGGAGGCCGTCCTGAAGGTCCAGCACTTTTTCGATATTCTTCCCCCCCCGGTGCTGGGCCGCAAACCAGAGGGTCTTTCGCAAAATATCGTTCACGTCGGCGAAGGTCGGCTCCGGCGGGGCCGGCCGGCCAAAGAACAGCAGGTCGTTCACCGTCTTGTCCAGCCGCTTGATCTGCTCCAGAACCTCATTGACGATCTCCCGGCGAGGGTCCGAGGGGTCAAAGTCATCGTTGATCACCGTGATCGCGGCCGCAATGCCGGTAAGCGGGTTTTTTATCTCATGGGCAAGTCCTGCCGCCATCTCTCCCATGGAGGCGAGCCGGTCGGCCCGCTCCATCTGCTCGAAATGGATCTGCTCCAGTTCCTTCTTGGCTTCATCGAGCTTCTCGACCATTGAGTCGAAGTTGACGATGAGCCGCCCGACTTCATCCATTCTCCCGGCCTTCATCCGTACCGACAGGTCCCCCCGTTCGACCCGCGCCATATTATCGGCCAGCGCCTTGAGTGGCCGCCTCACCAATCGGATCATCAGGAACGAGATCGCCCCCGAGAGAAAAATTATGATGATGACCGTGGAGACGACGAAGATCTGGGTGGTCTTGAGAATCTTCTGTTTGGTCTCGACCAGGGAGTAATTGATGTCGAGAACCCCCAGGATGTGCGGCTGGTGACCGTGGCAGGGGTGGCATGACGCCTGATTGTAGATGGGGCGAATCATGCCGAGCACCTGGCCGCTCCCCGGCACTTCGTAGACCCCCTCCTGCTTATTGTTGATAAAAAGGTTATAGTCGGCGGCGTTGACCGGCTTTCCCACCTCATAGGGATTAGCCGATTTGAGGACGAGCCCCTGGGGGTGGAAGATCCGGGCCGCCACCAGCTTGTGGGTCCGCCCCACCATCTGAAGGATGATCTGGACGTCCTCGGTGTTGCCGACCCCCATGGAGGTGAAGATGCTTCGCTCGATGGTGTTGAGAAGGAGTTGGGAGCTCTCCCGCGCCGTGTTGATGAGGTGCGAATGCTCCCATCTGAGGCTGAGGAAGGTGAACGAGCCGATACCGAAGATCAGCAGGCTGACAAAGATGACGATGACCCGGGTCGTCAGGCTGTTGAGTGGGGCCCATCCGGAGGAAGGGACAGATGGCTGCCCCGGTTCGTCGTTGCGCTTGTCTGGGGTCACGGAGTGGCTACCGTCTGCTGCGGCTGGCCAGCCGTCTGCGCTGTTTTAATTACGAACTGCCACTCCTTGTACTTGCTCTTCCCGTCGAACTCCTTGAACTCTTCGGGAAAGTTCTTCTTCTTGAGCGGTTCCTGGTCACTGGGGCTGGCCACACCGATGATCCCCCTGATCGGATCCTTTATGAATTGCCACTCCTTGCCGCTGATGGGGTCCTTCCACTCTTTTCGGAGGTATCTGACGGTTTCCAGTGCGCGATAATCTTTCATGAGGCTATCAAGTCCTTTGACCCCGCCGATCCCTTTACCGTATTTTGCGTCATTGTTATTAAATCGTTCGATGGCGGTTTTGATCTGCTTCCCCCGGAAAAGGAGCTCCTCTTCCCGGTCACGCTGCATGATCATGCTCCAGCTTTCACCCATCATCCCGAGCATGATCCCCATTATCATAAGGATGAAGAGGACCACCAGGAAGGTGACCCCTTTCTCAGAGGAGAGCAGCTTCCGGCTCATTTCGTCCCTTTACGCTCCAGCACCTTGCGGGCCGCCTCTTCCAGCCCCTCGTGGGTCAGGCCGAAATATTTGAGGAGTTCTTCCGCCTTGCCCGAAGTGCCGAACCGGTCGTTGACCCCTACCCGGACCAGCGGCGTGGGCGCCTGCTCGGAGAGAAACTCCGCCACCGCCCCGCCGAGTCCGCCGACGATGGAGTGCTCCTCTCCGGTAACGATGGCGCCGGTTTCCAGGGCCGCATCCAGGAGCAACTCTCCGTCCAGCGGCTTCACCGTCCCCATATGGAGCACCCGGGCGCTGATCCCCTCTTTCGCCAGCCGTTGAGCCGCGATAAGCGCCTGGGCGGTCATGAGACCGGTGGTCACAAAGGTCAGGTCACTCCCCTGGGCAAGAACCGTCCCCTTGCCGATCTCGAACCGATAGTCGGCGTCGAAGATGGTGGCGACCTTGTTCCGTCCCAGCCGGAGGTAGACCGGCCCCTTGAAGTCGGCCACAGCCCTGACGGCGGCGGCGGTCTCCACGGCGTCGGCCGGGACGATGACCGTCATGTTGGGAATGGCCCGCATGATGGCGATATCCTCCACCGACTGGTGGGAGGCGCCGTCCTCGCCGACGGTGACCCCGCCATGGGTCGGGACGATCTTCACGTTGGCCTTGGGATAGGCCACCGACTGGCGGATCTGCTCCCAGGCCCGGCCTGCGGCAAAGATCGCAAAGGTGGAGACAAAGGGGATCTTGCCGGCGGCCGCCAGGCCGGCGGCGGTCCCAACCATGTTGGCCTCGGCGATCCCCATGTTAAAAAACCGCTCCGGAAACTTCCTGGCAAAGAGCGCCGTCTTGGTGGAGCCCGACAGGTCGGCGTCCAGCACCACCACTGCGGGGTTTTCCTCACCCAGTTCCATGAGGGTCGTCCCGTAGGCGTCCCTTGTTGCAGCCATCTGTGTCATATATCAAGTCCTTTTCAAAATTCGTAACCCGCAACTCGCAATTCGTAATTCGTAATTCGAATTTTACTCGCTACATCCCAGACAGTGGAGCGCCCGGGGGAGCTCCTCGTCCGAGGGGGTGACGCCGTGGTAGGAAGCCTTGTGCTCGAAGAAGGAGACCCCCTTCCCTTTTACGGTGCGGGCCACGATGACGAAGGGCTTTCCCTTTACCGTGGCCGAAAGAGCATAGGCCGCCAGGATCTGCCCCAGGTCATGACCGTCGATCTCGGTTACCTCCCAGCCGAAGGCCCGGAACTTGTCGGCGATGGGCTCCACCCCCATGACCTTGGCTACCTCACCGTCGATCTGGAGTCCGTTGGCGTCCACGATGGCGCAGAGGTTGTCCAGCCGGAAGTGGGCCGCACTCATGGCGGCTTCCCAGACCTGCCCCTCCTGGAGTTCGCCGTCGCCCAGGAGCGCAAAGACCCGCCGTTCTCCGCCATCCAGCCGCAGCCCCAGCGCGATGCCGCATGCCTGGGAGAGCCCCTGACCCAGGGAGCCGGTACAGAGCTCCACCCCGGGGGTCTGCTTGCTGTCCGGGTGCCCCTGGAGATGACTTCCGAGACGACGCAGCATCATGAGATCTTCTTTGGGGAAATAGCCCGCCTCCGCCAGGGCCACGTACAGGGCCGGAGCCGCATGCCCCTTGCAGAGGACGAACCGGTCGCGCCCCTCCCACGTCGGCTCCGCCGGTTTATGGCGCAGGGTATGAAAGTAGAGCGCAGTAATCAGATCGGTGGCTGACAACGAGCCGCCGGTATGTCCCGACTGGGAACGGTGGAGGGTCTTGATGATGGAGACCCGGAGGTTGCGGGCCTTCTCTTCCAGGGTTGGGATCAGTTCTCTGTGCACGTCGCGTCCTTTGCCGGGGTTGTGGTATGGGTAATGGAATCTCTCTGGGATGCCGACTCAGGACGCACCGTCGTCATCCCTTCTCCTGGGAGGCCAGGTAGTCAATAAGTATATCGTCCAGACTCCGTTGCGACTGCTCCTTCTTATCCGGGTGTGGAGAGTCACCGGGGAGCGTCCCGGGTACCGCAGCGGTGCCGGCAGATGCATCATCAGGAAAGGCCCGATAATCCAGCTCGCCATTCTTGAGGCTCCGAAGCATCGCCTTATGCTGTTCCTGCATCAGTTCCAGGACAAGCCGTTCCAGCTCCTCGAATTTGATGATGTCGCCATAGTTGGTCTTCCGGGCGGCAATGATTACCCCCCCCCGGTAAAGCAGTGTGGTGATGACCGGGTTGGAGCGGCCTGACTCCTCAGTCTGGACGTGGAAGATGTCGCCCCGGTATCTCACATTGTGGTTGAATCCCAGCTGCACGCGTCGCCCTTTAGATTGGGATGAGAGAGGATCATCTCTTCGGCGGCGGCGCCGGAGAGAGTGTGGCGGGAGCGTTCCCGGTCAGAGGCTTCTCCAGGGAGAAGTCTGCGGAGAGGGGGCTGCGCAGGTCCAGACTCCCCTTAAGGGTGCCGCGCTCCCTGCCGTCGATGAGGAACTTCACTCCAGTGATCCCTGGGACATTGGCAACGATGCTGTTCACGATGGAGTAGATGGCGGTCATCTCTGACGAGCTTCCGCCGGGGAGTCCGGTGACGAACCCTTCCCCCAGATCCACCGTGGCCAGAGAATCGGTAACAATAACCCGGTTCACCGCCGTCTGCGGCACGGTCGGTTCCAGCTCCCCCAGTGGCCCCTTCACCAGCTCCGAGATGATCGTCCTGATACAGTCACCCGAGTCGGCGCAGCTGTCGATCTCCCGCGATTCGCGGGCCAGGCCGGAGCCGTCAGCGGTCGCAAAGAAGAGGACAACGACCCGTGAGGAGACCGACTCGCTCCGGGGGAGAGCGGAAGAGGTGGGAGCCTGGCGCCGGTCCTGGTACTTCTTGATCATCAGAAGCCCCAGAGCCCCGGCGCAGCAGAGAAACGCCACGAGAAGCAGCAATCGGCCGCTCTTTCTACGCTGCGACATCGCTTCCCTCCTGGACATGAGCCTCTTCAAGTTTGATCTGGTGAACGTCCTCCAGGTTCCCCCCCAGGAAGCGGTTGCCGACCCTGATGAAGCCGGCGGGAACGTCGGTGACGAAATAGTGGTGGTTTCCCTGCTCCGCGGCGGGACGGAGGAGCCCCTGGTGGAGAAGGATCTCGGCCACGGTCCGGGCGGTCTCCTCGGCGGAATCGACCAGCGTAACCCCCTCCCCCATGCACTCGGCGATGATCTCCTTGAGAAGAGGATAATGGGTGCAGCCAAGCACCAGAGTATCCACCCCCGTCTCCTTCAATCCTGCCAGATAACTACGCGCCGTGAGCCGCGCCACCTCGTTGCCGGTCCACCCCTCCTCGGCCAAAGGGACGAAGAGGGGACAGGCCCGGGTAATGACCTCTATGGCGGGGTTGATCCGCTTGATGGCGCGGGTATAGGCGCTGCTCTTGATGGTCGCCTCGGTGCCGATGACCCCGACCCTGCCGCTGCGGGTCACCGCTGCGGCGCGGCGCGCCCCCGGCTCGATGACGCCGACCACCGGAATTGTCAGCATATTCTGAAGGGTTTCAAGGGAGAGAGCCGAGGCGGTGTTACAGGCCACCACGAGAAGTTTGATGTCCCGTTTCACCAAAAACGAGGCAATCTCGACGGCATAGCGGATCACAGTCTCCGGAGATTTGGCGCCGTAGGGAACCCGTGCGGTGTCCCCCAGATAGATGGTGTCCTCCTGCGGCATCACCTCCACCAGCTCCTTGAGCACGGTGAGACCGCCGATACCCGAATCAAAAATACCGATCGCCTTCCAGGACACCCGTTACCTCGAAAACACTCCCCAATGGGGTCTCAACCGCAAATACCTGGCCGCTGGGCGAGTAGGAAGCTCTCCCCGACACTTTCTTCTTGTATGGAGAGAAAAAAAACATATATTATTGACCGGTCTGCCCTTTGTCAAGGCATTTGGCGTCATCCGCTCATGAAGGAGCCGAACGGCACTTACCCCAGGCACAGGCGACCCACCCGGCTTCCAAGGATACAACCATGGAGAAGGAACGACTGATCGTTAAAACCAACCAGATCCTCCAGCCGTTCGAGACACAGAACGTCATCGGATTTCTGAAGGAGCTGAGCACGAAGAGCATCACCGACAACCCTGCGGTGACCTTTATCCTCTTTCTGATCTTTCTCTACGCTCTCTGGCGCTGGTCACGGAGGATGCTCCTCTTCCTCTTCACCCTGCTCTCTTTCACCATGCTGGTGCGATACACCCTACCGGGACCGGAGGTCGCGCTGACCATCAACTCTACCCTCCCCTTCGTCATCGGCTGCATGGGTATCGCATCGGTTCTCCTCTATTTCGCCTTCATCAGGACCGATTAGCGCGAACGACTCCCCATTACAGCCAATTTTCAATCACTCTCTCCGCGGAATTCGCGGAAACCTCAAGGAGGCTCTATTGTGAGCATCGGGAAGAAAGACTTCCTCTTCATCATCGTCATCTTCGTGGTATTCGGTATCTTCTGGGCCATCTCCGGAGAGGAAAAGACCAAAAAAGTGCCATTTGACGACAAACATCGCCCGTTCTATGAGATCATGAGACAGACCAAGAGCAAGATGGAAGCGGACAAGGGGTGCCCCGCCTGTCACAACGAACAGGGAGGGGTTCCGTTCCCGGCCAAGCACCCGCTCAAACCCAAGGACGGCCCCATGCGTTGCCTCTTCTGCCACAAGCTGATCGATAAATACAAGTAATCCATGCGCCTGGTTTCGATGATCGCCCTCTGCGGGGCGCTGGGCTGCCTCACCCGCTACTGGCTCTCCGGCTGGGTCTACACCCTGGTCGGACGAGCGTTTCCCTGGGGAACCTTCGTTGTCAATGTGGGGGGGGCCTTCTGCATCGGGCTCATCATGGAGTTCGGCGTCAGGAGCACCCTCCTCTCCCCTACGCTCCGAACCGGCATCGCCATCGGCTTTCTCGGCGGACTCACCACCTTTTCAACCTTCAGTTATGAGACCTTTCGCCTGCTTGAAGAGGGGGATTTCCTCAAGGCTGTCACCAACGTCTTTGCCAGCGTCCTCCTCTGCCTGCTCTTCACCTGGAGCGGCATCATGACAGCCCGCTGGCTCCACCCGTAACGGATCCTCCATGCGACTGATCGGCGGCGAACAGTGCCTCATGCGAATTTTCATCGGCGAAAGCGACAGGTATCGGCACCGGCCGCTGCATGAGCTCCTGGTTGAGCTCTTCAGAAAGAGCGGCTTCGCTGGAGTCACGGTACTGCGGGGGGTGGCCGGGTACGGCGCCCACAGTATCTATCACACGGACAAACTGCTGGAGCTCTCCTCGGACCTGCCGATCATCATCGAGGTGGTGGAGAGCCGGGAGCGGATCGAGCAGATGATGCCGACAATCGACGACATGATGAACGGAGGGATGATCACCCTGGAAAAGGTCGAGGTGATCCGCTACCGGCATCATGGCAAAGGTGAAGAGTGACGGACCGGCCATGCTAATTACCCGTAGAGTAATCATCGAGATGGCGCTCATCGTCGCCATCGCCTCCACTGTGGGGCTCCTCTGGAACCGGCAGCTGCTGGTGGCATCGTGGAGCGGCGCCGTACAGCCGCCGGCCCTCACACCCGGCGCCCTGCGTCTCCCGCTCCCTTTGGGGCTCATGCAGGTGAAGGAGCTCTTCGATCGGGGCGAAGGGTACATCCTGGATGCCCGGGATATAGCAACTTTTGCGACAGGACACCTGAAAGGAGCCCGCTCCTTCCCCCTGGGAGAGTTTGAGGCGCGCCTGCCGGAGTTTCGGAAACAGGTCCCCAAGACCATGCCGCTGGTCATCTACTGCAACGGCTACGGCTGCCATGACAGCATGGAGCTGGGGAAAAGACTCATCGCCGCTGGCTATTGGGAGATTTTTGTCTTCGAGGGGGGATACCCCGAATGGCGCGATGCCGGCTACCCGGTAGAGGGGAGCAAACCGTGACGGACTCCACCCGGAAACGCCTAACAGTGGCCCTGCGGGTCGTTCTCGGCGGGATATTCCTCTACGCGGGAGGGATGAAGATCGCCGATCCGGTTACCTTCGCCGGCAACGTCGCCGCCTACAAGCTCCTCCCGACCTTCGGCAACTATCTGGTAGCCACCACCCTCCCCTGGGTGGAGCTCCTCTGCGGCCTCCTCCTGGTCACCGGCTGCCGGCTCCGGGCCGCCACCCTCATAGGGCTCCTCATGTACCTGCTCTTCGTGGTGGCCCTCACCTCGGCCATCGTCCGTGGCCTCGACATCGACTGCGGCTGCTTCCGGCAGGGGGGCCCCAAGAGCTCCCCCTGGGTCGCCCTGCTGCGCGATCTCCCCCTCATCGCCGGGATGCTGCTTCTCCTTCGGCTGGACGGTCGGCGACGATAACCTCCGAAAAATCCTCCTTCTCCTTGCGCCCCGCCGTAAAATGTTTTAGGATGCCTGCGCTCTCAAACTCATAATGGAGAACAACGTGCTGCAGTCCATCCTGCTCATAGCCGGCGCCTACCTGCTCGGCTCTATCCCCACCGGCCTCCTGCTGGCCAAAGCCGCCGGGGTAGACATTCGGACCACGGGGAGCGGTAACATCGGCGCAACCAACGTCTACCGGTCACTGGGACGGAACATCGGCGTCCTGACCCTGGTGGGGGACAGCCTCAAAGGGCTCATCCCGGTGCTGGTGGCCCGGCAGCTGGGGATGGGAGATTCTCTTATCGCCGCCATCGGCTGTGCAGCCTTTCTCGGCCACGTCTACACAATCTTTCTCCGATTCAAAGGGGGCAAAGGGGTGGCCACGGCCCTGGGGGTCTTCCTGGGAGTCTCACCACTAAGCATCGGTATCGCCCTGATCATCTTCATCGCCGTGGTGGCGGCCTTTCGTTACATCTCCCTGGGCTCCATCACCGCAGCAGCGGCCATGCCGTTCACCGTCACCCTTCTGGACCCGCGCCCCCCCATCATCGCCATGACCACCCTCATCGCCCTCCTGGTAATCTGGAAACATCGGGAGAACATCCGCCGCCTCCGCGAGGGGACCGAGAGTCGGTTCAAGGCCTGATGATGCTTCTTCCCCCGCTCAGGAAGTGGCGTGCGCCGCTTGTCATCCTGCTCCTGCTCCTGCTCCCCCTCCTGAGGTTCACAACCTTCATCAGGAGCCCCATGGGCGCGGGAACAGAGAGCATCATCATCAACTTCAAAGAAGCGAAGAGCTTTCGCTCCATCGCTGAGGAGTTGGCTCAGAAAAAGCTCATCTCCTCAGGCCTCCTCTTCACCCTCTACGGGCGACTACGCGGCGAAGACAGCAAGGTCAAAGCCGGATACTACCGGTTCAACGACGCACTCTCCCCCCGTGAGATTCTTCGGATGCTGGTGGCGGGAGAGGTCTATCTTCGCCTCTTCGTCCTCCCTGAGGGATACTCCATCTATCAGGCGGCCGAACTGCTGGAGCAGCAGCGACTGCTGGACGGGACGCGGTTCCTCGCTCGCTGTTCCGACCGGGAGCTGCTCCGCTCCCTGGGAATTCCGGAAACAAGCGCAGAAGGGTATCTTCTCCCCGGGACCTATAACGTCGAGCCGGAGATGGACGAGGCCGGCCTGGTGAGGGTCATGGCCGGCCAGTTCACCAGGCAGCGCCGCCCACGCTACGAGGCCCGACTGCAGGCTGTCGGGATGAGCTGGCATGAGCTCCTGACCATTGCCTCCATGATCGAGAAAGAGGCAGTGTCGCCTGCGGAAGGGCCGATCATCGCCTCGGTCTTCGCTAACCGGCTAAAAAACGGGATGCGCCTCCAGAGCGATCCGACCTCAGTCTACGGGGTCCGGGCCTTCGCCGGAAAGATTACCAGGGCCGACATCCTCAAACCTTCGGCCTACAACACCTATCTCGTCTCGGGGCTCCCTTCCGGCCCCATCGGCAATCCGGGGGATGCGGCATTGGAGGCGGTGCTCGCTCCGGCCCGGAGCTCCTACCTCTACTTCGTGGCTAAACAGGACGGAACCCATCACTTCTCCGCCACCCTGGAGGAGCATAACCGGGCGGTGCAGAGCTATCTGAAGTAACAACCTCTTGAATCTGCGTGGTCAACCATGAATGTCAAATCCTTCAAATTCATCTTCATCAGCGTCATCCTCCTCCTGGCTACGGCGGTCATCCTGCTGCAGCTCTCTCACCGGTCCGCTTCGGAGCAGAAGAGAAGCGACCGGGAGTATCTGGCGCTCTTGCGGCAGGTCATCACCATCGTCAAGAAGAGTTATGTTGAGCCGGTGGACGAGAAGAAACTGCTCAAAGGGGCCATCAACGGGATGCTCTCCTCGCTGGATCCCCACAGCGTCTACCTGGCTGCCGACTCGTTCAAGGAGATGCAGATTAACACAACCGGCTCCTTCGGCGGAGTCGGCATCGAGATCACCATCCGGGACGCCAAGCTAACAGTCATCTCCCCCATCGAGGAGAGCCCGGCCTCTCGGGCCGGTATTAGCTCTGGGGATCACATCGCCCTCATCGATGGCGTCCCCACCCGCGACATGACCATCACCGATGCGGTGAAAAAGATGCGCGGTCCCAAGGAGAGCAGGGTGACCCTGACCATCCTCCGGAAGGGTTCGGACAAACCCCTCGTCTTCCCCCTCATCCGGGACATCATCCAGGTCAAGAGCCTCCGTTTCCGGACCCTGGAGCCGGGATACGGCTATCTCCGAATAATCCAGTTCCAATCCAGGACCGGCGCCGACCTGGCAACAGCCCTGGAGAGCCTGAAAAAAGAGAACGGCGGAAACCTCCAGGGGCTGGTCCTCGACCTGCGCAACAATCCGGGAGGGCTCCTGGATCAGGCGGTGAGCGTGGCCAACCGGTTCGTCGGCACCCGGCCCGACAACGCCCTCATCGTCTACACCCGGGGGCGGGAGGAGTCGTCACGTCACGACTTCATGGCCTCCATCGGCGACAAGGAGCCCCCCTACCCCATCGTGCTTCTCATCAACGGCGGGAGCGCCAGCGCCTCGGAGATCATCGCCGGCGCGCTCCAGGACCATGACCGGGCCGTCATCATGGGGACCCAGAGTTTCGGCAAGGGATCGGTCCAGAGCATTCTCTCCCTTCCCAACGGCGCAGGGCTCCTCCTCACCACCGCCAAGTATTACACCCCCAAGGGACGCTCCATTCAAGCCAAGGGGATCACCCCCGACATCGTGGTGGAGAATCTCCTGCTCAACGGGAAGACAAAACCGGAATCGGCCGCTTTCCGGGAAAAAGATCTGGACAATCACATCACCGACGGCTCGAAGCCGCCGGCGCAGCCTCTCGTTCCGGCGCTAAAAACCGACGAGGTGAAGAGACCGCCGGCGGACGACATCCACCTCCCGGCCAAGCCGCTTACGGACGACCAGGTGAAACAGGATTTTCAGCTCCTGCGCGCTCTCGATCTGCTCAAGGGGTGGGAACTGCTCAAGAAGGCGGCTAAAAACGGCTGATCCCCCAAGGGGATTTCATTGCGGAGTCATCATATGTGCAAGAAGATTTTCATCGCGGCCACCGGCCAGCATACCGGTAAGACCACCATCAGCATCTCCCTCATGCATCTGGCGCAAAAGAAGTACCAGAGAGTCGGCTTCATCAAACCAATCGGCCCAAAGTGTGTCACCTACCATGGGATCACCATGGATATGGACGCCTCCCTCATGGCCAGCATCTACGGGCTCGACAAGGATATCCGCTATATGTCGCCGGTGCTCCTCCCCAAGGGGACCACCAAGAGGTTTCTGGATCGGGAGTTTCCTGTAGACTACCAGAAGGAACTCCTGGTCACCGCCATCAAAGAGCTGGAGCAGCGCCACGACCTGCTGATCATCGAAGGATCGGGGCATGGCGGTGTCGGCTCGATCCTGGGGCTCAACAACGCCCAGGTCGCCCGATTGGCCGACTCTCCGGTACTCATGATCAGCAACGGCGGGATCGGCAATGTTGTGGACTCGGTGGAACTTAACCTGGCGCTCTATGAGAAGCACCAGGCCGATGTCCGGATGGTGCTCGTCAACAAGATCATTCCCGAGAAACGGGAGACGGCCATCGCCTATCTCCGCACGGCCTTTAGCGGCACCGACCTGCAGATCGCCGGGGCCTTCGACTACTCCCCAATCCTGGCCAATCCGACCCTCCAGAACATTTCCCGGCTGCTGAAGCACCCCATTCACGGAGCCCCGGAGGGACGCAACCGGATAGTGCACCACATCCATCTGGGTGCGGCCTCATCCCAGACGGTCATCGACCACCTCATGGGCTCCACACTCCTCATCACCACCAGCTCACGGGACGAGCTCCTGGTCACCGCCTCATCCCTCTACAACATCCCGGCTTACCGCGACAAGATCGCCGGACTCGTTATCGCCGGACACTCCCCGGTATCGGACATCACCCAGAGCATTCTCGACGAGAGCGGCATCCCGTACCTCAGAATCCACAAGTCCACGGCAGAGGTCTACTCCGCACTCCTGGATCACGTCTCCAAGATCACGGCGGAAGACACCGAAAAGCTTGATCTGCTCCGTTCCTCAGCGGAGAGCTATATAGACTTCGATGAGATCGACCTCCTCTTCTGAAAACGAAGGAGCGTACTCCTGACGGCAAATTCACACTCCTATATGTGCTCATAAAAAACTCCGCCGCCGGTCATACCGGTGGCGGAGTTTTTTATACTTAGTGTCTGGAAGAAAAAGGCTGTTTGAAAAAAATATCGCAGACGCTTGGAACAAAAAAAATAAAAAAATATGTAACATTGGAAAATCTTAGCCAGTAAACCGTGCCAACTCTAAACTTTAACTAAATATTATCTAATTT
>CAIOGM010000028.1 GCA_903857795.1 uncultured Geobacter sp. | reverse complement strand
GGCAACGGTTTTGAATGGCTCCCGAGTTCATCGGGTGGCAACTCTTCGTCAACCACTACTCCTGCTGCTACTTCCACCTATACCGCACTTTGTGCAAATGGCCAGACAAGCACTTCTGATAACTGTCCCGGAACCTGCTCCCAAAATGGCGGGGTCAGCTTGTGGTACACAACCAGTTGTGGTTCAGTTACGGCTGTCGCGACATGCAAGGACGGCAAGGTCAGCACATCTGAAACCTGTACCGCGGTGTGCGTTGCCAATGGTGGCGTCTTAGTATGGCACACGACTTCATGTGGCGGAACCGTCGCCAAGGCTGTACTTTTCGCGCCCTACACCAGCAATAAAATAGAAGCAGTCATGGTCACCTCCGGTATTTAAGGGTGCACACGAGCAGGACAGAGTGAAGTGGTGGCACAACGAGGGGAATAATTATGGCAACAATGACATTTGACACGTTGGCCTACGCCAAAAAGTTGAAGGCGGCGGGAGTCCCCGAAATACAAGCGGAGATCCAGGCCGAGACGCAGAGAGAAACAATAGAAATAGTTGTCAACGAATTGGAAACCCGGCACTTGAAAGAGCTGGCCACCAAGGCCGACATCAGAGATATGGCGACCATGACCGCCCTTGCCGAGGCCAAAGCCGAAATCATCAAGTGGGTAGTCGGCCTGATCTTTATGCAGACCGGGGTGATCGTCGCACTTATGCTGAGGTTGGCAAAGTAGCAGGGTGAGCACGAGCAGGACAGAGTGAAGTGGTGGCGCAACGAGGGGAATTGAGTAAACAGGAGAACTTATGCAATTCAGCATCGAGTATGAGCAGGAAGTTGACGGTCGATGGTTGGCCGAAGTACCGCAGCTGCCGGGGGTCATGTGTTATGGCGCTACTCCCGATGAAGCAATGATCAAGACTGAAGCCTTGGCCCTGCGCACCATGGCCGAACGGATTGAGTCACTGGAGTCACGTCCTGTCCCCATCCATCTAACCCTGCCGCTCGCCGCATGAGTCAATAGCCCTCAATCAAGGCTAAGCACCTCCTGGCGACAGGTAAGCACGGGCAGGACCGGGCGAAGTAGTGGCGCTGCAATCAAACGCCGCACAACAATTATCACGTAAACCTCCCGGCACGTGTGCCGCGGCAAAGCAAACCTTCAAGACGGCACGGTGACCGTAACTGATAATTGAATCCTGACCGGCAGTATGTTACAAGCGAATCATGACAATGGCGTGCTCAGACTACCTCACCATACTGAACATCATCGTTGCGTTCCTGGGCGTGCTCTTCGTCCTGGTAACGATTTACGAGTACTGGAAGTTAAGAACCCTTCGCGCCGATTTTGAAGAATATCGGAAGCAACTTGCCGAAGATCTTTACCGTTCGCAACGTGCCCAACAACAGCTTATCGCATCCTACCAGATCACGGACCCGAAGCAGCGCATCGAGCTGGCCACCTCCGCGGCCGGACTTGATCCCGACAGCTTCAATGTCTGGAATACTATTGGTTGGGCATGGCTGGAACTCAACGAACCCACTCGTTCAGTAGAAGCATTCCGCGAAGCGATCAGAAGGCACCCCAACGACAAAGCCGGATATTTCGACCTGGCCTACGCGTACCTCAAACTTGAAAGTCCCGGCATGGCGCTTGATGCATTAGAGCAAGCCGTAGTCAAGGACGACACCTCCCGCCACGACCTACAAGGCAATCTGCTGTTCAAAGAACTCCCGGATAATCCGCGTTACCAGAGACTTTTCCCCCCGCGCTAGTTACCGCCCAGCTATAAAAACTGGTGGTGTTTGTAAAAATAGCGTCATAACCTTGCCACACAAGTATCATTATGATACTTTATATTGACTGAAAAAGGAAATCAGTATAGAGATGGAGAAAAGGCCCACCTACGACCTTGACAGAATTAAGGTGCTCATATCTGACCCCGCTACGTGCATTATAACGAAAACGGGCCGGAATGATGCCGTAACTCTCGGATATGTCACCGAAGAAGACATTGTCGGTCGCGTCCACGCCCTTCGACCGTCGGAACTGTACAAAACAATGGAGTCGGATAACATGCCAGGACTATGGCAGGACGTATATCGGACCGATGACCCAAATGGAAATCGGCTATACATCAAGTTGCAGGAAGCACGTGATAAAGGGATCATCGTCTCATTCAAGAAGAGATAGGAACCGATTATGGCAAAGAATTATAAAAATGGCGATCCCTGTCCGATTTGCGATCATCCCCTCCAGGTTACTTCAGTTACGGAAACTTTTACTTACAAAGGTTCCACTCTGGAGTATCCAGAGTACGTAGTTCACAAATGCAACGGTTGCCAGGAAGAGTTCGTTGGTGACGACACAATGAGGTCCTCTACCCGAAGAATCCGCGACTTCCATAGAGAGGTAGATGGTTTCTTGACTTCGACAAAGATCAAAGAAATCCGCATGAAGTTGGGGTACACTCAGGATAATTTAGGGCGTGTGCTAGGAGGAGGAGTCAAAGCCTTCGCCCGCTACGAGAATGGAGATGTGACTCAATCTAAAAGCATGGATAACTTATTGCGTATCCTAGACGCCAAACCAGAGGCTATCACAGTGCTAGACCCTACAACTGCCAAGAATAAGTGTAATATAATATCAATGCACGTTCTGCATAATACCAAAACTAACTATTCAGATAACTATGCTAGGTTTACTAAAAATGGATGATAACGAAACTATATTTGAATTCAAAGATAGCAGGCTGATAAGCTTAAACTTTTCAGTAAATAAAGATTTTATACCTGGACCAGAAATACCAACAGATCTGGATTTAGGCTTAGAGCATAGCACTCTTGATGATAATAAGACGCTTCGCTTGTTTATGCGCTTATCTATTGATGGCGAGAAAAGACCATTTTCAATGAACATTGAAATGGGGAGTATATTTTATTTCCCCAATAATTTCCCACCACAAGACAAGCTGGAGCAAATTGCGGAAATAAACTGCGCAGCAATCATCTACCCTTTTTTAAGGGAAGTTGTCGCTGATATCACTCGGAGGGCCGGAATGTCTCCGTTACTATTGCAACCTGTAAATTTTATAAATGTTTATATGCAGCGCCACCCTGAAATGATCTAGGGTGAAGATGTCCGACCACATCTTCAAGATTCTCCGCTGCCCCTGCGGCAAACAGGAATACCACCCCACCCTCGACAAAACCCCGCCGGTCTGCCCCCGCTGTGGCTCCCCACGGTCCTACAGCAGCAAATGGTACATCAAGGTATGGGAGCAGGGCAAGCGCCGCATCCAGGCCATATCCGGTAATCGCAAGTTTGCCGAAAAAGCCCTCGAACGGGCCGAATCCGACCGCTTCACCCGTGAACACCTCCCCGCCCAACAGACATCGCCCAAACTTTCCGACGCCATAGAGACCGTCTACCAGGAGCGCTGGCGCCGCGGCAAAGACGGCGACAAATCCCGCCGCCGGGCCGAGATGCTTCTGGAGATCATCGGCGATCTTCCCCTCGACGAGATCGGCACCGACCAGCTCCGGCAGCTGCACACCGCCATGGCCAAGAGAGAGAACAGCGAGACCACCACCAACCGCTACCTCGCCGCACTCAAAACCATCCTGCGCCGCTTCGACCTATCAGCTCGGATGATCACCATGGCCGCCGAGTCCAACCGGATCAAGACCTACACCAAAAAAGAAGAGCGAGATATCCTGGCGCATTTCGACACCGCCGACTACACCGGCGCCCGCTCCGGCTGGGTTGATATGCCCGACCTGGTCCGGATACTACGCGACACCGGCGCCCGACTCTCCGAGATCCTCCAACTGCACGAACGTGACATCGATCTCGAATCCGGAGCCATCCGGCTGTTCGACACCAAGCACGGCGGCAGCCGCACCATCTACATGATCGGCGAGGCCGAAGAGATCCTGAAGCGACGCCAGGGCAATGGCATCATCTTCGCCATCGGTATTCACCAGGCAGGAAACGCTTGGGACCAAGCCACAAAACAACTTGCCATTGATGATCCTGATGCCGTCCTCCATGCCTGGCGACACACCTCCTGTACGCGCATGCTGGAGTCGGGAGAGAATCCGGTAATCGTCCAGAAATGGCATGGACACGCCACCATCACCACCACCATGAGGTACGTGCACTACCTCGACAGCCATCTTCAACAAGCGGCAAAAAGAATGAATCTTATCAACAAAACGTCAACGAAATCTGTAAGTATATGATTTGACGATACAGACAGGGACTTAAAATCCCTCGGTCGTGAGGCTGTGCCGGTTCGATCCCGGCTCCGGGCACCAACTAAACAATCAACGAAGTCCGATAACATCCAAAAGCCCTTGAGAAATCAGGGGCTTTTGGTTATTCTGTGCCCTAGGTAGTCCCTAGTGGTATAGCTGAGTCCTAGGTTTTTGATGGTATATTTGCTGGCACCAAAACAAGAAGCCGGATAACACCAAAAAGGGGGAAAGCGCCATGCCTAAACGAGTTGCGCCATTGTCTGACATTCAGGTGAAAAACGCGAAACCGAAAGATACAGAGTACAAACTATCTGACGGCGGCGGGTTGCTCCTTCTTGTCACCCCTTCCGGCGGGAAGTTCTAGCGTATGCAATACCGCCATGATGGAAAACAGAACTCACTTGCCGCCGGATCTGCTCGACCTGACGTTCGGCATGAGCGATGGGCCTATAATGATGTCCCGCGCTGCCCCCCACCCCCCTGAGGCCTTACTTGACGGTGTACCAGAATTTGGCGTTACGCACCTTGCCGTCCTTCAACTGGAACTTGCACATCACACCGTATTTCCCTTTTTTGGAAAGGTCAAAATCGGCGCCAAAGTGTCCTTGCATCCCCATCAGGTCCTTGGTCTGTTCCACCTTGTCTGGTCCTTGCACCTTGACCTTGACTTCGCCTTCAGTCAGGGCCTTGCCGGTTTTAGCATCCTGGAATTCAACCGCGAGGTGATGGGTCTCTTTCATCCCCTTGGGCATCTCCATCCCCTTCATGTGCTCCTTCATGCTCATCACTTTGAACGTTGCCTTCACACCATCCATCACTTCCTGGTGCGCGATATCACCCATGTCCATCATGGAATGGTTGCCATGCCCCATATCCATGGAACCGTGGTCACTGTGGTCCATGGCGGCGGAAGAGGCCAGGGGGGCTGCGATGGCGAAGAGCGCTGCGATCAGTACGGTCATCTTTTTCATTTTTTTCATCTCCTTGGGGTTGGTTGGTTAGCGTTCATCCCGGAATACTTCAGTTTTCCCTTTTTCAAGTCCCGCTTTTTCATCAGCACGAAAATCACCGGCGTCATGATGAGCACATGCACCGCCGACGAGATCATCCCGCCTATCATCGGGGCGGCAATCGGTTTCATGACATCAGCACCGGTGCCTGTTGACCACATGATCGGAATCAGACCCAACAGCGCCACCGCCACGGTCATCAGCTTGGGCCGCAACCTCAAGACCGCTCCCTCGAAGGTGGCGTCGTAGATATCCTGTTCGCTGCAGGGGCCATTGATGAGCTTTTTATCCAGGGCCTCGTGCAGGTAGATCACCATAACCACCCCAGTCTCTACGGCGATGCCATAGAGGGCAATAAAGCCGACCCACACCGCCACCGACAGGTTGTAGCCCAAGGCCGAAACCAGGTAGACCCCACCGATCAGGGCGAATGGTACCGACAGCATGACCATGCTCGCTTCCAGAGCCGAGTGGAAGGTAAAGTAGAGCAGGATGAAGATAATCAGAATACCTGCCGGTACCAGCAGTTGCAGGCGGGCCTTGGCACGGATCTGGTTCTCCCACTGGCCGGACCAGGCCACGTAATAACCGGGGGGCAATTTGAGGTTCTTATCCAGGACCTGCTTGGCCTCGGTCACAAAGCCCCCCATGTCCCGGCCCCGGACGTTAAGAAAGACCAGCGACCGCAGGAGTCCACCCTCGCTGTTGATCTCCGGAGCGCCGGTGGAGACCTTCATTTTCGTTACCAGGGAGAGCGGTACCTGAGCGCCGTCCATACCGGACACCAGTATCCGACGAATGGCCGGAAGATTGTCGCGGTAGTCGCGCAGGTAGCGGATGCGGATCGGGAAACGGTTCCGCCCCTCCACTGTGGTGGACAGCGTGGCGCCACCCAGAGCGGTCTCGATGACATCCTGGATGTCGGTCACGTTGACGCCATAGCGGGCCGCCGCCTCGCGATCAATATCTATGTCCAGGTAATTGCCGCCGGTGACCCGCTCAGCCACCACGTCAGCGGCGCCGGGAATCGGCTTGAGGATCGCTTCGGCCTGAAGCGCCAGATCTTTGAGCACATTCAGGTCATTACCGAAGATCTTGACCCCCAGATCGGTCCTGACCCCGGTGGAAAGCATGTTGATCCGGTTGATAATCGGCTGGGTCCAGCCGTTTCTGACCCCGATCTGCCGTAACTTGGCGTCCAGTTCGGCCACGATGTCGGCTTTCTTCATCCCCGGGCGCCACTGGTCTTTGGGCCTGAGGATGATGATGCTTTCGAACATGGAAACCGGCGCCGGGTCGGTGGAGGTCTCGGCCCGACCGACTTTGCCGAGCACGTGTTCCACTTCCGGTACGCTCTTGATGATCCGGTCCTGCACCTGGATGATCCGTTTGGCCTCGGTAATGGAGACGTTGGGGAGCGTGACCGGCATATAGAGCAGAGAACCTTCGTCCAGGGGGGGCATGAACTCGCTCCCCAGGTTCATAAACAGCGGCACGGCAATGGCCAGGGCCAGGAGGTTCAGGGCGATGGTGCTCTTTTTCCAGACCAGCACCCAGCGGATCACCGGTGAATACAATTTTATGAAGAACATGGAGACCGGATTGGAACTCTCCGGCGGCATCTTGCCCCGCATGAAGTAGTACATCAAGACCGGCACCAGGGTAATGGCGATCATGGCCGACCCCATCATCGAGAAGGTCTTGGTGAAAGCCAGCGGATGGAACAGTTTGCCTTCCTGTCCTTCCAGCATGAAGACCGGCACAAAGGAGAGCACGATGATCGCCAGAGAGAAGAAGATGGCCCGCCCGACCTGCTTGGCTGAGGTAATGACGACTTCCAGCCGTTTGCCGGCCCGCTCTTCAGGCGGCATCTCTGACAAGTGGCGATAACAGTTCTCCACCATGATGACCCCGGCATCCACCAGGACGCCAATGGCAATGGCGATTCCGCCCAGTGACATGATGTTGGAGCTGACTCCCATCAGCTTCATGGTAATGAAGGCGATCAACACCGAGATGGGCAGAGTCAGCACGATCACCAGGGCGCTCTGAAAGTGCAGCAGGAAGATCAGGATCACCGCTGAGACGACGACAGATTCCTCCAGCAGGTTATGTTTCAGGGTATCAATGGCCCGTTCGATCAGGTCGGAGCGGTCATAGGAGACCATGATCTTCACGCCGGGCGGCAGACCTTTCTCCAACTCCTTGATCTTGACCTTGACCCGATCAATGACCTCCTTGGCGTTCTCGCCGTAGCGCATGACCACGATGCCGCCCACCGCCTCACCCTCACCGTTCATCTCCAACAGGCCGCGGCGGATGGCGCCCCCCATCTGCACGGTACCGAGATTCCGGACATAGATGGGGGTGCCCCGCCGGTCTGATCCGACGACGATGTCCTCCAGGTCGGCCTTGGACTTCACATAGCCCCGCCCCCGGATCAGGTATTCGGCGTCAGCCTGCTCGATCAGCCGTCCGCCCACGTCCTTGTTGGACGCTTTGACCGCCTCAATGACCTTGCCCATCTTGATGTTATAGGCAAACAGCTTGTTCGGGTCCAGGTCTATCTGGTACTCGCGGACATAACCACCGATGGAGGCCACCTCGGCCACCCCCTGGACGGTGTTGAGCTGGTAGCGGACAAACCAGTCTTGCAGGGTCCGGAGCTGCTCCAGGTCATACCCTTTCCCCTCGATGGTGTACCAGAAGACGTGCCCCACGCCGGTGCCGTCGGGACCAAGTGTCGGAACCACGCCGGGGGGCAATAGGGATGCCGCATAGTTCAGTCGCTCCAACACGCGGGTCCGTGCCCAGTAGATGTCGGCCTTGTCCTCGAAGATCACGTAGATCATGGAGAAGCCGAAGGCGCTGGAGGCCCGCACGGCCCGGACTTGAGGGAGACCTTGCAGGTTGACCGCCAGCGGATAGGTCACCTGGTCTTCCACCACCTGGGGCGAGCGACCGGGGTAGTCGGTAAACACGATTACCTGGTTGTCCGACAAGTCGGGAATTGCATCCACCGGGGTCCTGTAGATCGACCAGACGCCCCAGGCGATGATTAACCCGAAGGTCATCAGGACGATGACCCGGTTACGGGCGGAATATTCTATTATCTTTTCGATCATGGGCACCTCCGGGATCGGGGACCGGGGACCAGGAATCTGAAAAGCAAAAAAGCCTCTCCTGGTTCCCGGTCCCTGATCTCTGATCCCCGCCGTCACATATTCATGTCATCCATCTTCAAGGTCTCCTTCTTCGTCGGAGGTTGTGCTGCCGGAGGGGCGCCATGGCCTTCATGGCCGCCCTGGGGTTGCTGCTGGCCTGCTACCGGTGTTTGTCCCGATGTCGCGGGTTTACCGCCGGTATGCTTGCTGTGATCCTGGCCGCCGCCACCCTTTAACTGCGCTTCGGAATCAATCAGGTAGCCGCCGGATACCGCCACTTTGTCGCCCGCTTTAAGGCCGGACAGAATCTGGAACTTGTCATCGACCCGCTCACCCACCTGGACATTCCGTGGTTCAAACATACCCGGTGCGGTTTCCACCCAGGCCACCTGGCGCTTGCCGGTGTCGATGACCGCCGTCACCGGAATGACGATCCCCGTGACCAACGGAACCCTGATGATTGCGTTGACGAACATATCGGGTTTCAGCATCCGGCCAGAGTTTGCCAACTCAACACGGGCCTTGACTGTATGGGTCTTGGGATCGTGGAACGGATACACGAAGCTGATCCGGCCATGAACCGCGACGTGCTGATCGCCAGAGGAGCGGATCTCCACCCGCTGTCCGACCCGGATATACGGGACTTCGTTTTCAAAGACATCAATCTCCACCCAGACTTTCGAGAGATCGGCGATTGCGAACAGCACCTCTCCCGTGTTGACGTACTGTCCCTCCTGGATCATCTTTTCGATGACGACTCCGGAGAGCGGCGTGTAAATGGGGAGCCGGATGTTTGGCTTGCCGGCTTTTTCCAGGTCGGTGATCTGGCTTTCCTTGACCCCGAAGAGCATCAGCCGTTGTTTTGCCGATGCCACCAGCCCCTCACCGCTCTGAGAAATGGAGGCGATTGGCGAGCTTTTTAACTGGTCCCGGCTCTTGATGGCCAGCAGGTATTCCTGCTGGGTCGCCAGCAGGTCGGGTGAGTAGACCTCGGCCACCGGCTTGTCCTTGCTGACGCTATCCCCGACTTTGTTCACATACAGCTTGTCAATTCGCCCGGCGATCCAGGCAGTAACCTTGGCCTGCCGTGACTGGTCATACTGGACGATACCGACGGCGTTGATCTCCTTGTCCAGGGTAGTCTGTTTCGCTGCCACGGTGGCGACGTTAGCCATGACCCGCTGGGTCGGCGAAAGGGAGACGTGGCCGAGCATGTCAGCCTGCTGTTTCTGCTCCGCGGTCTGGGCACCGCCGCCTGTTGCGTCATCAAGCTTCTTGATCAATTCCATACCGCAGATGGGACAGGTACCAGGCTTGTCCTTGATGATGAACGGGTGCATGGAGCAGGTATAGAGCTGTTTACCCTGGACGGTCTTTCCTTCGGTGGCGTGGTCGTGGCCGTAATGCTGCCAAGTGTACCAGCCGCCACCTGCTGCCGCCGCCAGAATAATAACCACCAGAGGGATTGCAAAGTTCTTGTTCAGGGCCATGGTCGTACCTCGGTATTGTGAAATTTACTTATGTTGAGAGTGTTCGGCAGTTGACAGTACCGCAGCCGGTGGGGGTGACCGCTCCGCTTGAGTTGTCGGAGGTAATGCCACTTGTGCCGCGGGTAGTGAGCCAAGATCGGTTCCGATTACCGCTTCCAGTTGCGCCAGCTTTACCATATATTCGGCCTGCGACTCATACAGTTCTCGTTCGTAGTTGAACAGGTTCACCCTGCCATCGAGGAGGGTCAGGAAATCTACCTTGTTCACCTTGTAGCTGATGACCGCCGACTCCAGGGATTGCTCCGCCTGGGGAATGATACCCCCCTGGTAGAGTTCCACCAGTTTCCGGCGGCGCTCCAGTTGGGCCAGCAGGTCGTTGACGGAGTAGCTGATACTGTTTTTGAGGGCATTCAGCTCTTCCTGGGACATAGTTGTTTCAGACGACGCTTCCGCGACCATGGCGTGACGCCGCTCCCGTTGCAGCGGCAGGTTGAAGGTGAAGCCGATGGTGAACATGTTGTAGCCCGGATCATTCATCGACTCTTCCCGGAACATGTACTCGAAAAAGAGGTTGAAGTCGGGGTAAAACTCTTTTTGCGCCAACCGACGCGATGCCTGCCCCTTGTTCGTCAGGCTGGTCAGGCTTTTTATCTGGGGTCTCTTTTCGTAGGCGGTCTCTTTGAGTTGCTGGGCGGAAAGAGACTGTTTGGGCAACTCGAAATCGGCAATCTTGCCAATCGACGTGGCATCCGGTCGGTAGAGCAGGTAGTTCAGAGTGGCTTCCAGGCTTTTACGCTGCTGGCGCAGGGTAATTTGCATATCGAGCAACTTGGACTTTTCCAGGCCGGCTTTGTAGATATCCTGCTGCACCCCCTGGCCCACCGAATACTTCGATTCCGCAATGGTCGTGAAGTCAGTCAGGATTCGAAGATTCTTCTCGATGATCTCCAGCGACTTGTCCACGGCGTAGAGCTGGTAGTAGCTCTCCTTGACCATCCGGGCCAGTTCCAGTTTCCGCTCTTCCATGGCCCACTTATAGGATTCGGCCTCGTATTGGGCAACTTCCTGCTTGAGTGCCCGCTTGCCCCAGAAGGGGAGTTGCTGGGAGATGCCGATGACTTTCGCGGTCTGGGGGTCCTTGTCGAAGGAAGTTGGGTCGCGAGCCACCAAATTCTGCAGCTTGAACATGAACATCGGGTCGTCAAGAGCGCCGATCTGCCGGGATTTGCTGACAAACATCTGCCATCGAGACTGGGAGGATTTCAGTTCCGGATTATCGGCCAGGGCAGTTGTGATCAGACTGGTCAGGTTTTCCGGCGGGACACTGTCTGCCGCAAAAGCGTAGTTTGTTGCAAGGAGGAAGAGGAATGCTATCGAGAACAGACGGCTGCGTTGCGGCATAAAGACCTCTCTGTCTGGTAAAGTTCTTACTGATTTTTCTTCTCCGGCAGAGTAATCCCGTATTTTTCCAGACGGTAAATGAGGGTGTGACGGGGAATCCGTAAAAAGCGGGCTGCGGCAGCCTGATTCCAATCGTTACGCTCCAGAGCGTTAACGACCACTTCCCGCTCCAACTGTTCCAGCGAATATCCCTCATCGGGCAGCTTGATGACCGCTGCGTCAGGTCGGTGTTGCTTGTTTTCTTTCACTATTTTATCCGGGAGGTCAGCCATGGTGATCGTCTCACCGCTGCGCATGATAAGCAGACGTTCCACGGCGTTTTCCAACTCGCGGACATTGCCGGGCCACGAGTACATGACCAGAGCATTCAGGGCATCCTTGTCAAACGCGATTTTTTCGTAATGGTGCTTGGTGCAGAAATAACGGATCAGGAGTGGGATGTCCTTGCATCGTTCCCGAAGCGGCGGCAAGTGGACCGGAATGACGGCCAACCGGTAGTAAAGATCTTCACGGAAGATCCCAGCGGCCAACGCCTGGTCAATATCCAGATTGGTGGCAGCAACGACCCGCACATCCAGCTTCTGCAACGTAGTGCCGCCTACCGGCTCCACTTCCTTTTCCTGCAACGCCCGGAGCAGCTTGGGCTGTAATTCCAACGGCAGTTCACCCACTTCGTCCAGGAAAAGGGTGCCGCCTTCCGCCAACTGGAACTTACCGGTCTTGTCCCTGACTGCCCCGGTGAAGGCCCCCTTGACATGCCCGAACAGCTCGCTCTCCAGCAGGTCGTGAGGAATGGCGGCACAGTTGATGGCCAGAAACGGGGCTTCTTTGCGGGAACTGTTGGCATGAAGGGAACGGGCCACCAACTCTTTACCCGTGCCGGATTCACCGGTTATCAATACTGCGGCTTCGGTATCGGCGACCTTGCGGATAACATCAAAAACCTTCTCCATCTCTTTGGATGACCCGACAATGGTTCGGAAATCAGCTTTATCCGCCAACTGACTTTTCAGGCGTTTGTTTTCTTCAGCCAGGCTGCAGAACTGAAGCGCCTTTTGGACCGTCAGCTTGAGTGCCTCACGGTTGAACGGTTTGGTAATATAGTCGTGGGCTCCAGCCTTCATGGCCTCCACCGCTACGTCAATCGTCCCGAAGGCAGTGATGATGACCACCAGCGCTTCCGGTGAGCGCTCCTTGATGGACTTGAGCACCATGAGGCCATCCATGCCGGGCATCTTCATATCGGTGATGACCAGATTGGGCTGAGACTGTCCGAACAGATATAAACCCTCCTCCCCCGAGGATGCAGCCTGAACTTCGTAACCCTCTTCCTGGAGGTTATATTCAAGCACCCGCCGCAACGAGGTGTCGTCGTCGATTACGAGAATTTTCGCTTTCACACTGTTCCTCCGTTAGCTGTATGCTGCAGCGGGAATCTGACTGTGACGGTTGTCCCGCAACCAACTTCACTGGCAACTGTTATGGCCCCGCCATGACTCTCAATTATTTTTTTGGTGATCGCCAGCCCCAATCCGGTTCCCTGCGGCTTGGTGGTAAAGAACGGTTCAAAAATCCGTCCCAGTTTCTCTGCTTCAATCCCTTGTCCGGAATCACAAAAACTGATTTCACATGCTGTTGTCTCATAGTTCCGCGTGGAGATAATGACGCTACCGCCGGGCGGTGTGGCTTGCAAGGCGTTGATGATGATATTCAGAAATGCCTGACGGAGCTTCTCTCCATCAGCCTTGATTATTAGTGGTGCATCAGGAGGGGACAGAGTGAGTTGAACGTGCCGCTTCCTGGCATCGTTCGCTACCAGGGTGGCAATCGTTTCCAGTTCTTCCTGCACCGAGCATGATTGCATATCCGCCGGTTGGGGCCGTGCCATGCGCAGAAAATCTTCTACCACCCGATTGAGACGTTCCGTTTCCTTGATCTGGATCTCGATGAACTCATATTTGGGATCACCAGGTTGGTAGTCGTCCTTCAATATTTCGGCAGTACCGCGGATGGAACCGAGGGGATTACGGATTTCATGGGCCAAAACCGCCGCCATCTCTCCCAGGGTTGAGAGTTTTTCCGCACGTCGTAACTGCTCTTCGATGATGATCATCTGCTCGGACTGGCGCTCCAGCTGCTGGTATGACTCTTCGAGTCCCCTGGCGGTTTTTTGCAACTGTGCTGTCCGCTCACGCTCCCGTTGCGACAGTAGGCCGGTCATACCGCCAACGATGTTGTAGAGCACTATCTCCAGGTATTTTTCCATCTCAATGGTCAGCTGCCCACCCCACTGGAAGAGAATATGAGGAGCATAGGCGATACTTACCATAATCGAGCAGAGCAGCCCACCGCGCAAGCCAAACCAGACGGCAGCCAGAACAATTGGCAGGTAGTAGAGCCGCTGGAAGATGTCATGGAGGTAGTGGAGTTGAAGCGGGGTCAGATAGTGCAGCAGACTGATGCCAACGATACTTGCCGCCAGAAGTGTGGTCCGGGTGATGGTCGATTTTTCCATGGTGTCTTCTCTCATGTTACTACTGTTGCCGGGTATTAAAGGCGCCCGTTTTACCTGGGCAGCATCGTTTGTACTCAGCACACAATACCATCTTTCAGGCTGATGGTGCGACCGGAGTAGGCCACATTCTCCGGGTTGTAATCATGACCACGGTCTGGCCGGCGTCATTCAGTTGACGGAAGAGCGCTATAACCTCTTCGCTGGTCTTGGAGTCAAGGTTGCCGGTTGGCTCGTCAGCCAGGAGAATGTAGGGATCATTGACGATAGCACGAGCAATGGCGACCGGCTCCTGTTCGCCACCGGAAAGCTGATTTGGTACCCGGTCAAGCCTGCCGGGGAGCTGGTACAGTTTGACCCCGGACATTTCGATCTCCCCGGAAGTGGGGAGGTTCATCCCGCCCAGGACGGGAAGCAGGGTACTTTTTCCGGAGCCGGACCGCCCCGGATCGATGACGTTGAGCAGGGATCGAAGGAATCAAAGGCGGCGCGGTAGCTGTCGTCCGGGGCCTTGACCACGAAGAAAGCGATTTCCTTGCCGTCGTCAAACTTGGCGACTGGAATGGTTACCACCCGCCGGGTGCCTTGACCTTCTCATACTTGCATAATCACTTTTTGCTACATCTACAGCGGTGACGGCAACCCCACTTTCCCTTTCAAGCGCCAAGGTAATGGTACTTGAGCAACGGTCACAGGTCATGCCAGTCGCCTGAAGTACTGCGATGGCTTCCGCAGTTGCGCCGACCCGGAGCTGGAAGGCGAGCCCCACGAGCAGGGTGACGACCGTGGCGACGGGGAGCGCGGTACTAACAGTTTTGGTACGCATGACGAACCTCCTGGCGTTATCACTGGCTTTATTCAAGAGTCGTACCAACTCTCGTTTTACATCTATTATGC
This sequence comes from uncultured Geobacter sp., assembly GCA_903857795.1. GTDB lineage: Bacteria > Desulfobacterota > Desulfuromonadia > Geobacterales > CAIOGM01 > CAIOGM01. The sequence goes on along the minus strand of CAIOGM010000028.1, from coordinate 20,673 downwards.
TGATTTAGATAATAAATTTCTTCTTTACGTGCCAAAGCTTCTGTGGGAACAAGACAAGCACGTGGAGAATATTCTGGCGTGATGTAGAATATTCTTCGACACCCACTTATCGAGAGTACCAGACATCTGTTACCCGCTGAGGTGAAGCAAATCGCCGCCACCTTGACCGCACCCGAGAGAAGCTTGTCGGCTGGCGAATTGTTATCCGTCTCTGAGTTCGCAAAATTACCGCCAACGAGAGCAATAGACAGCGTAGCATGGACGCAACCGCACCACGCCGGAAGTCTCTCCGGTTGCGTGCGGTTGCGCCACATAACCAACTGATATTATCAGACAATAACAGAAATATTCCCTGCAAAAAGGGGCAGGCCGCAACTCCCAAGTTGCACTGCACCCGGAGGTGGTTGACATGGCCAAGAAAAGAGAAATGACAGACGAGCAGTTCATGCTTGAGTACTAAAAATGTTCGCACTTATTAGATTTCAGTTCAGCACTACCAGTGCAATCTCGTTTTTGCTCGGAAATTCTGATCGGGCTCTGGTGCTTTTGGCCGTATCGCGGCTTTAATCCCGGCTTTAACCAGGCGCTTATTCTCTTTCTCTCATACTCGATATTTGGGATCCGGACGGTAGAAACGCATACCTATCGGCAAGGTAATCGTATCCGTTACCAGTATAGTAAGAACATCAAACACTGACCGTTGCAATAACCAACCGTCTTTTTGTCATAAATCTTTTGGTTAGCGAAAATGCGTGAAGTGGTCTTTGCTCTTCTATGGTCGGTGTCGTCTAGCACAAAAATGCCACTTTTGAGGTTAAATATTCGCATCAAAAGTGAGAAGCTAGCTTGAAGCAGATAGTCACGTGGTAGTTTGGAGTTGCAGAACATCCACGAAAGTGCGCCAACGCGATAGGAACCCAACCCATTCGCACAAACGCTTTCCAGCATAGAGTTCCTGTCAGGATCATACCCGTCAGTCAGAAACTCAACCATTTTTCTGGATACCGCTCAGGTGTTGCTTGGGATACCGTTGGTGCAGCTCAACTGCTAATTCGGAAATACACTGAGTGATAAATGGTATTGACTCGACGAACATAGAACATCCTCCCCCACAATAACCTATAGGGAGAGATAGCAAATATTCAGCTAAATATTATGCCATCTTAAAACTTGTCATCGCATACATTCTTGCGAGGCCGTTACGCCGTAACGTACGACCGGTAGACCGTCTTTACATTCATGAGCTAAGGTGTAAACTGGGCCCAGTCGCGGTAAAATAAATCAAAAATGGGGGTGAGATTTATGAGATGGTTATTACTTTTTGTCCTGGCACTGATACCCTCAGTGGTATTATCCGAGAGCATAGAAAATAATTCCGTCGTTGGGGCCGTGGTCGATCCCTGCGTCAACAATTGAGAGCAGTTCGCCAATAATGGACTATGAGCTATCGGCGCCATATCTGCTCATAGCCAATAACACCAAGCCAGGCTCACATGATGATAGTAACTCTGTGAGAAATCCATGTCCTACTGTGGACAAGGATAAGGCTGGAGTTGAGAATGAGCATAAGACCGGAGACCCGTGGGAAGATAACCCGTCTCTGCGTCTCTTCCCGAACTGAGTAATTTCTGAGTTACTCAGTTACCAGAAAAAATAGCCGCTCTCCGATATGGAGGACGGCTATTTTCGTTGTTGGGAGCTTGTAGCAGTCTCAAAAGCGACTACGAAGCGACTGCGTTTTTTTAGAGCACAAAAAAAGCACCTAGGAAAATCTCCTAAGTGCTTGTTTTTTATGGCTCCCCATCGCGGACTCGAACCACGGACAAGGTGATTAACAGTCACCTGCTCTACCGACTGAGCTAATGGGGAATGAGAGCCAGTTTTTATCACAGGGTCACAATGTTGTCAACACCAAAAGTATAAAAATGTGTTTTACCCCCATATTCACCGCTATATACATGGAAGGGAATATTTTCTTCGTGTCTCTTCGTGCTATTCTGTGGTTTACTACTCATCGCACAAAGTCCGGAACTGCCGAATTTAAGTCGCTGCATCCGCACGGTAGGCCACTAGAAAAGCTCGGAGGATTGCGCCATGACCCTTCTAAAAAAATCTCTCTGCATAGCCGGCCTGTTACTGACAGGGATCATTCTGTTCATCACGTTGGCCCTCCCTTCCTTAATTCGGAGTCGGAGCGCTGAGGCTGTCAGGAAGAGTTACGACCGTTCCCTCAGCTTTGGGAAGGTGTCGCTCAACCCGTTAACCTTGACGGTGGAGGCGCGGGGGATCACCCTGAGCGATAAGGGGAAAAGCGCCGTCTTCTTCGCCTGCAGTTCGGTCCGACTGAAGATCAGCCCCGCTTCCATCTATCACCGCGCTCCGGTAGTCAGTTCGATTGATATCGTGTCGCCCTATCTTCACCTGATTCGAAAGGATGCCACGACCTATAATTTTTCCGATCTCATCCCCACGAGCAAACCCGACCCGGATAAGAAACCGTTCCGCTTCTCTTTCAACAACATCCGGGTTACGCAGGGGGCCCTGGATATCACCGACCGGCTCCCCGCCAGAGAGCAACTGCAGACGGTGCGCAACCTGGAGGTCAGAATTCCCTTTGCCAGCAATCTCCCCTATCTGGCAGAGAGCTACATAACTCCCGGCATGAGCGCCCGGATCAACGGCGCACCGTTCTCCCTGGAGGGAAAGCTTAAGCCGTTCGCCACACGGGTGGAGTCCATCGTCGATCTCAGGCTCAACGGGCTCGATCTCCCGACCTACGCCGCCTACCTCCCCGCGACCATCCCCGTCAGGCTCGTCGGTGGAACGGTGACAACCGACCTGCAGATCACCCACCGGATAATGTCCGCTGGGGAACCTGCGCTCATCGTGAAAGGGAGCGCCCGAGTCACGGGTCTCAGCATAAAAGACCGCCGGGAGCGGCCGCTCTTGAGTGTGGACGACGTGGCGGTCAGGATCAGGGAAGCACGGATCATGGCCGGCGTCTACGATATAGATGCCGTAGAGTTGACCGGACCGGAGCTACATATCTCCCGCGACCGGCAGGGGATCGTGAACCTGATGCAACTCCTGGCCTCTTCTGCAACGCCGGATATGACCCCCCGTCCGGGACAGGAGAAACTCAAGGCGGTGGTCCGGGAGGGGATGAGACAACGCAAGACCGAACGGATTTTTGTCAATGTGGCCAAGGTCGCCGTCGCCAAGGGGCGACTCCTTTTCAGTGATGACCTGCCAACGGGAGGCTTCAACCTTCTGTTGGCCCCCATCACCCTTGATCTGACCGGTTTCTCGAATCGACCGGAGAGCAGTGCGCGGTACGCGCTCTCCTTCGCCACCAACAGGAAAGAGCGGTTCGACCTCTCCGGGAGCTTCTCCGTGACGCCGTTGGCAATCGCCAGCAAGGGGGTTTTCAGCGGAGTGGTGCTGGAAGCGGCGTATCCCTATCTGACCACTCTGCTGACCAGGCCGGTATCCGGCGTGCTCGACGGCTCCGCCGATCTTTCCTTTACCCGTGAGGCCGGCCCCCGGGTGGCCAATCTGAATCTGACACTCAAGAAGCTGGCACTGGGGTTCGGAGGGGAAGAGGGGCTCCGGATTCCAGAGGTTACTGTTCAGGGCGGGGCTCTCAATCTGAAGGAGCGCCAGGGTTCGGTGGAGCGTGTGGCCATAAAGGGGGGGCGTGTCATCGCCTCACGTGGCGCCGACGGCAAGCTCTCCCCTTTGACACTGCTTCATCTCGCCGCAGGAGGAGAGGTCAAGGGCGCCGCAGCGGCAACATTGGCGATCCCTTTTCGGTACGCCGCAAAGAGCGTCACCGTGACCGGCCTGGATCTCGGTTTCACCGATCATCAAAAAAAAGGTTCACCCACCTTTACCCTGAAGAAGAGCACTCTCTCTCTGGCGAACCTGTCCGGTCCGGGAAGCGCCCGGATGCCGCTCAACTTCTCGGCAGGGTTCAAAGATGGTTCATTGGCCTCGGCCGGAATTCTCGGCATCGAGCCGCTCCGCTTCAACGGCAGCTGCACTCTCAAGGGGATTCCGATCACCTCCTTTGACGCCTACTTCCCCGAAGAGCTCCACCTCATCATCGCCGACGGTCTCATGGACACGGAGCTCAAGGTGGCTCTCGCCGCGACGAAGGAGGGGATGACGGGCGACCTCCAGGGGAGCGTGGCTGTCAGACGGTTTCAGAGCCTGGATGAGGACGACGGAGAGGAACTCTTAAAGTGGGAGAGCCTCCACCTGGACGGCATCAAGGGGGTCCTGAAACCGTTCTCACTGGAGCTCGACCAGGTCGCACTCACCGATTTCTTTGCCCGGGTCACCATCGGAAAGGATTCCACCATCAATCTGCAGAAGCTCTACGGAAGCAAAGCGCAACCGGTCGCCGGGAGTCAGGCGGCCCCTTCATCTGAGTCGAAGCCGGCCCAAACTACTGCGGCTGCACCACCGGCAACTGCCGCTGTGCCGGCGCCGAGAAAGATCGCCATAGACGCGGTGACCCTCCAGGGGGGGACGCTCCTCTTCACCGATCACCACATCAACCCTGAATTCTCAGCAACCATGTACAAGCTGGGGGGGAAGATCAACGGGCTCTCTTCGGAGCAGATGAAATTTGCCGATCTGGACTTGCGGGGCAACCTGCGCAACCTCTCCCCTTTAAGTATCACCGGCAAGATCAACCCGTTGCGGGGCGACTTGTACGTGGACGCGAAGGTGAGTTTCAGCGACATCGAACTCTCTCCCCTGACCCCCTACTCCGGCACCTACCTGGGGTACACGGTGGATAAGGGGAAGCTGTTCCTGGATCTTAACTACCACATAGAGAAGCGGCAGCTTGCTTCGGAGAACAGGCTCTTCATCGACCAGTTCACCTTCGGTGAGAGCGTGGAGAGCGACAAGGCCACGAAGCTGCCGGTCCGGCTCGCCATCGCGCTCCTCAAGGACAGCAGGGGCGAGATTCACCTGGACCTGCCGGTCACCGGCAGGACCGACGACCCCCAATTCAGCGTCTGGAAAGTTGTCGGACAAATCCTCATGAATCTGCTTGAAAAAGCCGCCACCTCACCGTTCAAGCTCCTGGCCGCCGCCTTCGGAGATAAGGAAAATTTCAGCGGAGTCTCTTTCACCCCGGGCTCTACGGAGCTCTCTAGCGAGGAAACCGGGAAGCTGGCCAAGCTCGGCAAGCTGCTCACCGACCGGCCGGCACTCAATCTGGAGGTCACAGGATTTGTCGATAAGGAGCGCGATCCGGAAGGATATCGTCAGGAACTGCTACTGAAGAAGATGAAGAGCGAGAAGTTCCTGGCGCTGGTCAAGGAGAAGAAGAATCTCCCCGGCCAGACCGCGGACAACCTGGAGATGGGGCCGGAGGAGTCGAGCCGCTGGCTTGCGGCAGTCTACAGGAAGGAAAATTTCCCCAAGCCGCGTAACGTCATCGGCTTTGCCAAGGAGCTTCCCGATCCCGAGATGAAGAAGCTGATCTTCGTCAACACCCCGGTGGGAACGGAGGAGCTGACCCGGCTGGCCGGGGAGAGGACGGAGACGGTGAAGAACTATCTCGTCACCCGGGCGCAGGTCCCGCGGGAGCGGGTTTTCGAGAAGAGCGGCGCTCTGTTCGAGCTCCCCAAGGAGGCAGGATTACCCCCAAGCCGGGTGGAGTTCGGGCTCGTCAGCAAATAGAGGTGTTGAAACCTTGCGCAGGAGTCAGTTGTAAAGTATGATAAATCGTGTGAACAATAGGGAGAATTTTATGCATATCGAATCCCGTAAGGTGGACCGTATCACCATTTCTCTCCCCCATGGCACGGCTTTCGCCGCTGATGAACTCTCCACGAAGTTAAAAATTTCCCGCTCCGAGATATACACCGTAGCAATGGAGCGATTTCTTGCCGAACAGCGACGAGAGAGTCTACAGGCTATTGCCGCCGAGATGGCCGAAGAGTACCGCACGGACCATAATCTCACCTGCCTTACCGCACTTGACGGGGAGGAGTTTGCATGAAGCAGCGGGAGATATGGCTCGTCAACCTTGACCCCACCGTCGGCTCGGAAATCCGAAAGACACGCCCGTGTGTCGTCGTTGGTGACGACACCATCGGAATCCTGCCGCTCAAACTCGTCGCCCCCATAACCGATCTCAAGGAGAGATACCATCGGGTCCCCTGGATGATTATTCTGACCCCGGACTCCTTGAATAACCTGGCAAAACCATCGGCACTGGACCTGTTTCAGGTTCGTTGTCTCTCTGAAGAGCGATTGATCCGAAAGATCGGTGAGATTACGCCACCGGAACTAACCCAAGCGAAGGGTGCGTTAAAAACCGTCTTCGGCATCCCGTAGCTGCGTTTCTCCTTAAAACTGTAAAGATATCAGTTCCGATTGCTATACGGCACAAATTGATTTATCATCAACTTCCTGCTCGCTTCTACTCGACGGACGTATGACCGAACTCTTCACCAGGGGTCAAATATTACGCATCTTATCGTTTTACAACATCTATTTGCAACTCACAGGAGGAACTATACATCATGGCAAGTCTCAACAAGGTAATGCTCATCGGCAATCTGGGCAAGGATCCGGAAGTTCGATTCACCGCTTCGGGGTCTGCAGTGGCAAGTTTTTCCATTGCCACCTCGGAACGGTACAAGAACAAGAGCGGAGAGTGGGAAGACAAGACCGAATGGCATAACGTGGTGCTCTGGTCCAAGCTGGCGGAGATCGCCAAAGAGTACCTGACCAAGGGGAAAACAGTCTACATCGAGGGGCGACTCCAGACACGCAAGTGGCAGGACCGGGACGGTAAGGATCGCTGGACCACCGAGATCGTCGGCGACAAGATGCAGATGCTGAGCCCCAAGGGTGAGGGAGGCGGGGGAGGCCGCCCTGCCGGCCGGCAGGATGATGGAGGCTTTGCCGGTGCGCCGAACTACGAAGAGCCCCAATCCTTCAATCCGGATGACGATATCCCGTTCTAGTCAGATCAAGCCCAAGGGGCGCCAGTGGCGCCTCTTGGGCGCTCACCGTGAGAGATACGGCCCTTGAGTAACCTGCTTCTCCTCGTCATCTGCTTTTTCGCCGGGATACTCCTCCGCAGGACGGGACGCTTTCCCGAGAGCACTCCGGCGGCGCTCAACGGCTTCATCATCCACGTCTCCCTCCCGGCCCTGGCCCTCCTCCACCTCCACCGACTCCCCCTTGATACGTCCCTCGGCTACCCCGCCTGTATGGCCTGGCTCCTCTTTGCCTCAGGACTCCTCTTCTTTCGGATCGTCGGCCGGCTGTCGGGATTCTCCCGGGAGACCACCGGGGCGCTCATGCTGGTCGGTGGCCTGGGGAATACCTCCTTCGTAGGGCTCCCCATGATCGAGGCGTACTACGGACGGGAGTATCTGGGAGTGGGAATAGTCGCCGACATGTGCGGGTCGTTCCTGCTCCTCTCCACCCTCGGCATCTTCACGGCCGTGACCTACTCTTCGGGGGGGCTCTCATTGCGGCAGATGAGCCGCAAGATTCTCCTCTTCCCCCCCTTTCAGGCGCTCATCATCGCCATCCTGCTGAGGCCTGTCCCGTTCCCCCCGGAACTGGTCGCGGTGCTACAGAAACTGGGCGACACCCTCACCCCCCTGGCTCTCGCCTCGGTGGGGTTCCAACTGCGCCTTGGGCATCTCAAGGGAGAGTTGAAGCCCCTCTGCCTCGGACTCCTGTACAAATTGCTCCTCGGCCCGGCCATCGTCGGGCTGATCTATGTCATCGTCATGGGAGGGAGCGGACCGGCCATACGAGTGACCCTCTTCGAGGCGGCCATGGCCCCCATGATCTCGGCGGGGATCGTCGCCGTCGACCATCGGCTCAATCCGCCTCTGGTGACTCTCATGATCGGCCTCGGCATCCCGCTCTCCTTCCTGACCCTGCCGCTCTGGTGGTGGCTGCTGCAAGGGGTGTAGATTGTCCCTTCTCTAACAAGAAAAGCCCTCGATTCGAGGGCTTTTCTTGTTACGGTGACTGCCGGCTTCGCTTCAGCCGCTGCTCTTCGCGGAGCATATCCAGGGCCAGGAGGAAGACACCGACGCAGATGGCCGAGTCGGCCACGTTGAAGGCTGGCCAGAAGTGATCGTACCAGTGGACATAGATGAAGTCGATCACCTCGCCGTAGCTGATCCGGTCGATGAGATTTCCCAGGGCGCCGGCAAAGATGAGGGAGAGCGAAAAGGCCGCCAGCTCCTGGTCGTCCCGAAGCTTCCTGATGACCATAACGATCACCACCCCCGCGATGAGCGAGACGAGGATGAAGAACGGGAGCCTCCAGGGGGAGGTGGCCAGGATGCCGAAGGCCGCCCCTCTGTTTCTGAGGTAGGTTATGGTGAAGAAGTTCTCGATCACCGTGATCATCGCGTGCAGCGGCAGGGTCCGGGCGATATAGAGCTTCGTCGCCTGGTCGAGTATCAGGGTGACGACCGAAACGATGATGAGCAGACGGTATTTCACCTATTTCACCGCTGCCACGCAACGGGGGCAGATGGTCGGGTGGTCGCTGTCGACGCCGATCTCCTCGTCGTAGCACCAGCAGCGTTCGCACTTTTCGCCGGACGCAGGGGTGACGGCGATCCGGTAGCCGGGGAGGTCGGCGGGGTCATAGCTCTCTCCGCTCAGTTCGTCCACCAACTCCACCTTGGAGACGATGAAGATGGTCCTCAACTCTGAGGCGTTCTCCCGAAGGAAGAGGAGCTCGGCCTCCGGCGCGGTGATGGTGACACAGGCGTTCAGCGGGTGACCGATTATCTTCAGGCCGCGAGCCAACTCCAGGGCCTTGAGCACCTCGCTCCGGACCGCAAAGAGCCGCATCCACTTGGCCGCCAGCTCGTCGTCTTTCACCTCCGGGGTCATCACCGGGAATGCGGCCAGATGGACGCTCTCTTCCCGTTTCCCCGGCATGCTCAACCAGACCTCTTCGGCGGTGAAGGAGAGGATCGGCGCCACCAGCCTGACCAGCGCGTCGAGAATCTGATAAAAGGCGGTCTGGGCGCTCCGCCGCTCCAGGGAATCCTTCCGGCTGGTGTAGAGGCGATCCTTGAGGATATCCAGGTAGATGGCGCTCAGCTCCACCGAGCAGAAGGCGTTCACCGACTGGTAGATGGCGTGGAACTCCAGCTCTTCATAGGCGAGGAGCACCCGCTCCTTGAGCCCCTCCAGGACGTGGAGCGCCAGGCGGTCGATCTCCGGCATCCGATCGACGGAGACGGCGTCCGTGGCCGGATCGAAGTCGCTGATGTTGCCGAGGATATAACGGCAGGTGTTCCGGATGCGGCGGTATGCCTCGGCCACCCGGGTGATGATCTCCTGGGAGATCCGGTTGTCATCCCGGTAATCCTGGGCGGCCACCCAGAGCCGAAGGATGTCGGCCCCGAACTTCTTGATGATATCCTCTGGCGCCACCACGTTCCCCAGGGACTTGCTCATCTTGCGCCCCTGGCCGTCGAGGACGAAGCCGTGGGTCAGGACGCTCCGGTAGGGGGCTCTCCCCCGGCTCCCGACACTCTCCAGGAGCGACGAGTGGAACCACCCCCGGTGCTGATCGCTCCCCTCGAGGTAGAGATCAGCCGGTGAACCGAGGGCGGGATTCGCCTCCAGCACGGCGGCGTGGGAGACCCCGGAGTCGAACCAGACATCCAGGATATCCATCTCCTTGGTGAATTCGCTCTTGCCGCAGGTGGGGCAGACTGTCCCCGGGGGGAGGAGCCGGTCGGCGTCCCAGTCGTACCAGATATCGGAGCTGTGCAGCTTGAAGAAGTCGGCCACATACTGCATGACCGTCCCGTCGGCCAGGAATTCGCCACAGGAGCCGCAGGCAAAAGCGGTGATGGGGACCCCCCAGGAGCGCTGGCGGGAGACGCACCAGTCGGGACGGTTCTCGATCATCCCGTAGATCCGCTCCTTCCCCCATTTGGGAATCCACTGGACCTGGTCGATGGCTGAGAGCGCCTTCTTGCGCAGGTCGTTCTGCTCCATGCTGATGAACCACTGCTCCGTGGCCCTGAAGATGATCGGCTTCTTGCAGCGCCAGCAGTGGGGATAGGAGTGGTTGACCGTCCCCTGCCCCACGAGGGCCTCCACCTCTATCAGCTTGGCGATGACCTCCTTGTTGGCGTCGAAGACAAACTGGCCGCCGAAGAAGGGGATGTCGGCAAAATAGCGTCCGCGGTTGTCAACCGGATTGTAAACATCCAGCCCGAACTTGAGCGCCATGACGTAGTCGTCCTGGCCATGTCCGGGAGCGGTGTGGACGCAGCCGGTCCCCGCCTCCAGGGTGACATGCTCGCCCAGGAGGATCACCGAATTACGGTCGTAGAACGGGTGGCGGCTCTGCTTCCCCTCCAGGACTCCGGCCTTGAAGGTGGCGATGACTCTGCCTTCCAACCCCACGGCCTTGAGGAAGCTCTCCTTCAACCCGTCGGCCACGATGAAGACATCGCTGCCGCTCTCCAGAGCAACATAGTCGAACTCCGGGTGGAGCGAGATGGCCAGGTTGGCCGGGATGGTCCAGGGGGTGGTGGTCCAGATAACCACCGAGACTCTCTTGCCGGCCAGGGCCGGGACGGCAGCGGAGATGTCATCGGCCAGCAGGAACTTGACAAAAATGGAGGGGGAGTTGTGGTCGGCGTACTCCACCTCGGCCTCGGCCAGAGCGGTAACGCACGAAGAGCACCAGTGGACCGGCTTCTTCCCCCGGTAGAGTCCGCCGTTGGCGGCGAATCGCGCCAGCTCACCGGCGGTGATCCCCTCGTACTCGTAGTTCATGGTCAGGTACGGCTTGTCCCATTCACCGAGGATGCCGAGCCGCTGGAACTCCTCGCTCTGAATGCCGACGAACTTGGCGGCGTACTCTCGACAGAGCTTGCGCATCTCCAGTTTGGTGATCTCGTGTTTCTTGGAACCAAGGTTCTTCTCCACCTGGAGTTCGATGGGGAGGCCGTGGCAGTCCCAGCCGGGAACGTAGGGGGCATGAAAGCCGCTCATCCGTTTGACCTTGAGCACCACATCCTTGAGGGTCTTGTTGAGGGCGTGACCGATATGGATATGGCCGTTGGCGTAGGGGGGGCCGTCGTGGAGGAGGTACGTGGGCTTCCCTTCGCCGGCCTGCATCATCCGTCCATAGAGATCCTCCTTACGCCAGCGGGCGATGAGCTCCGGCTCCCGCTGGGGAAGGTTGGCCTTCATGGGGAAATCGGTGACAGGAAGATTGAGGGTATCCTTGTAGTCCATAGACGATCGACTCCGAGCGGAAATGTCCGTTTCTGTGAGAGTGGCTATACCGTTGAAAAACAGTCTTTGTTACCTTAAAACTCTTGAAAAGTCAACGAAAAAGCCGAAATCATTATAAGGAATCGGAGGCAGTGAGGCGGCCGTCTTTATCTCTGCGGGGGAACCAGGGAGTCGTGCAGCTGTTGTGCCAAGGAAATCCGCCCTTGCCGCGCCATGGGCGGAAAGCCACCCCTTGGGAGCAGAGGCGCCTTTTCCTCTAATGTCACCCCCCATGCCGCCAGCTCACGTAAGACTCCGCTCACAAGCTTCTCCACCTGCGCCGTTACCACCGCCGTCAGCTCACTCCCCATGCCGATCTCCTCCGGCTGCACCCCCAGAAGGATCATCTCTTCCGGGGCAAATCCCTGTAATCCGGCCACCAGAAGAAGGTCTCGAAGTCCCACCTGATGGGGTGAGAGCATGGTCCGGAAGGCGACCTTGATCTCCTCTCCGGCTATCCGGACAAGGGTCCCCGGAGGACCGCCGGTCTCCATAGCGTCCACGACGATGAGCCGCTGTATTCCGTCCAGGTACGGGAGGAGGTCCAGCCCCAGAGTACCGCCGTCGATGATGTCGATATTTTCAGGGAAACGATACCGCTCCTGGAGCAGCTGGATGACCCGGACGCCGGCGCCATCGTCGGTCATGATGAGGTTGCCGATGCCGAGGATTAGGGTAGGGAGGGATGCTGAAACCATGGCGGATTCTCCTTGATTGAGAGCAGTGAAGGGAAGCCCTGGGGCTTCCCTTCACTGCGGCAGATGAACTCTATTCGTTTAACTGTTCAGTGTCAGTCGCCTCACGGCGTCCACTGCCCCGCGAGTGGGGTGGTGTAGGGGGTAGAGGTGTGGCAGTTGGCGCAACTGGCGTACTTGGCCGGCTTGAGGGTCGGGAAGGTAACCCCCGCTGAGGTGATGGTCAATGAGATCGGTGCGGTCACGGTGGCGGCTTTCCCGTCGGTGACCGTGGCGGTGAAGAGGTACTTCCCGCGGGAGGTCGGCGTCCCGGAGATTGCCCCGGCGGAGGTAACGGTGAGCCCCGGCGGGAGGATGCCGGTGGCCTTCCAGGTGTACGGAGAGTGACCGCCGTACGCCAGGAGTGTATTGGGATAAGAGGTGTTAACCGCTCCCGCGGTGAGGGTGGCGCCGGTGATGGTCAGTGAGGCGGTCCTGGCCACGGTGACGGTCACTATCCGGGTGGCGCTTGCGGAAGCGGCGTCCGCCACCCGGACCGTAAAGCTATAGGTTCCGAGTGCCGTGGGGGTCCCGGAGAAGAGGCCGGTGGTATAGAGACCGATCCCCGGAGGGAGGGTACCGCTGTAACTCCAGGTATACGGAGCAGTGCCGCCGCTGGCTGTGAGGGTCTGGCCATAGGGACTGCTGATGACCGCAACGGGAAAGGTGGTGACAGGGATGGTCAATGAAGTGGTTAGAGTGCCGAGATAGGTGGAGATAGCCTGAATCTGCGTCGCTACCAGGGAGATGGTGCTGTGAATCGCCAGGCTCAGGGCGGTCTGGAGCTGAGCGGCGGTGCGCCCCGACAGTCCGGTCGCCGTATGGCAGCTGATACAGTTGCTGCTGAAGAGTGTGGCGCCGTCAGTGGAGGTTCCGGCTGCCGAGATGGTGAGGGTGAGGGTCGCGGTGGCTGTCGCCTTGGTGGTTGCGGAGTCGGTCACCTGGAACGTCACCATGGTGGCAGTTGCCGCCGTGGGGGTCCCGCTGATGACCCCCGCGCCGCTGAGGGTGAGCCCGGCCGGGAGCGTCCCGGATGAAATTGCCCAGGTGTAGGGGGTTGTCCCGCTGGTGGCAGCCAGGGTCTGGCTGTAGGTGGTGCCGACGGTGCCGCTGGCCAGGGAAGCTGTGGAGATGGCCAGGGTGGTCGTAGTTGAGGTGGCCAGATAGGTGGCCAGGGCCGTGTAGTCGGCGGTGACCAGCGCAGAGGCAAAACTGCTGTGGTTGGAGACTGCGGTCATGGCCGTCTGGATCTGGGCGGCGGTCCTGCCTGCCAGTTTGGTCGTGCTGTGGCAACTGGCGCAGTAGGTGCTGAAGAGCGTGGCGCCGTCGGCTGCCACGGCCAGAGTCGGCAGTGACAGGACCATCAAGAGTGTCGTGAGACGGATGAGTTGCATCAATGATTTCATGAATATCCTCCTGTCAACCGGTTCGTCTACCGGACCGTGATGTCGACGGCATCGCCGCCTGCGGGATCATAGAGGTGAACAGCGCAGGCGAGGCAGGGATCGAATGAGTGAACGGTCCGCAAGACCTCCAGCGGTTTCGTTCGATCCACCACCGGGGTATCCACAAGCGCCTGCTCCACCGGACCGGCCACGCCGTTGGCGTCCCGGGGACCGAAGTTCCAGGTTGAAGGGACGACCATCTGGTAGTTGGTGATCTTCCCTCCCGAATAGGTCACCCAGTGGCCCAGGGCGCCCCGGGGCGCCTCGGAGAGAGCCACCCCGTTGCCGCCTGTGAGCATGGTGAAACTCTTCCTGTTGGTGAGATCACCGAAGTTGAGCCGGGCCAGGAGTGAACTGTTCCACCCGGGAAGGGCGTCGGCGATAACCTTGGTTTCGATCGCCCGGGCCGCGGTGCGACCGATGGTGGAGTACATCTGTGGGAGAGTAAGCCCTGTCTGACTGAGGAACGTTTTCACCGCCGCGACGATGGCCGTTGCATTCTTGCCGTAACCGACCATGACCCGGGCCAGGGGGCCCACTTCCATGGGCTGCCCCTGGTACCGGGGAGCCTTGAGCCAGCTGTATTTCGCCGAGAGGTTCAGCCCTGAATAGGCGGGGACCACTTCCCCCACGGTGGGGTTGAGGGCATCGCTCCCGTCATACCAGCTCCGGGCGACATGCTCGGTGATGTTGGCCACGTCCACCGGCTGTACCGAGGTGGTTGCCTGATTGAAGATCGCGCCGCGGGGAAAGAAGAGACTCCCCGACCCGCTGCTGGAGAGCGGGAACTCCCCGAAACAGAGAAGATTGGCGGTATCGCCGACGCTCGCATACCCCTTATAGACGGTGGAGATGGCGGTGACATCGGGGAGATAGTACGTGTTCACAAAATCCTTGGCGGCGGTGAGCAGCGCAGCCACCTCGTTCAGCCGGGTAGCGGTGAAATCCAGCTTGAGGGAGACCCCGCCGATGAGCATCCCCTGGGGATGGGGGTTCTTACCGCCGAGGATTGCGTGAATTTTGGCCACCTTACCCTGGAAATTGAGCGCCTCCAGATAATCAGCCATGAAGACGAGACTCTGTTCCGCGGAGAGGAGGTACCCGGAGTGCCCCCAGTAGCCGTTGGCGAAGGGGCCGAGCTGGCCGCTGCTCACGAACGTGGCGAGTTTCTGCTTGACCGCGGTAAAGTAGGCGGTGTTTCGGGTGCGGGTAGATGATATCTGCCGGTCCACCGTGACGGTCTTGGCCGGATCGGCCAGGATCGCCTTGGTGATGTCCACCCAGTCCAGCATATGAAGGGTGTAGAAATGGACGATGTGGTCATGGATGTACTGGGAACCCATGAGGAGGTTGCGGATTATCCGGGCATTCTCGGGAACCGTCAGGTTAAGTGAATTTTCCACACTCTGGATGGAGGCGATCCCCTGCACATAGGTGCAGATCCCGCAGATCCGTTGGGTGATCATCCAGGCGTCCAGCGGATCGCGGTTCTGCAGAATCGCCTCCACTCCCCGATAGAGGGTGCCGGTACTCCAGGCGTTGCTCACCTTGCCGTTGGTAACCTCCGTTTCCAGACGCATATGCCCTTCGATGCGGGTTACCGGGTCGATTACTATATTAGCCATGCTATGGTCCTCCTTTTAAGCGTCAGACTGAAAGGTTTTCGGGGACGGGTCAGGATCAGGAACTGCCGCTGTAGTCGTAGAAGCTCCCCTTGTCGAAGAAATCGGGCATGCTGCAGCCGTAGCAGGGAGCATCCGCCTGTACCGGCCAGCTTGCCGCCTCGTTGAATTTTACCGTGGGGCAGTTGTTGTAGGTCAGCGTGCCGCGGCAGCCGTACGGCTTCAGGCAGGTGGTGGTCCCAACACGGGAGCAGCCGCTATGAACGGTATTACCGTAGGCAAACACGGGGCGGCCCAGGGAGTCCAGCTCCGGGAAGGTGCCGGTCAGGAGATAGTTGGTGATGGTCGCCACCAGGTTCACCGGGTTGGGGGGGCAGCCGGAGATGTTGATGGTGGGGAATCCTCCCAGGGCCGCGTGGACGCTGGTGGTGCCGGTCTGGTTGCCCGCCGACGCCGGCATGCCGCCGAAGGAGGCACAGCTCCCGAGGCAGATCACCGCCTTGGCCTTGGAGCAGACCTCCTCGGCGATCTGGAGCATGGTCTTGTTCCCGATCATGCCGTAGATGCCGTTGTCTGCCGTGGGGATGGCCCCTTCGCAGACGCAGATGAACTGCCCCGCGTACTGGGTGAGCGCATTCTTAAGGCGGGAGGTGGCGGCATCTCCCGAGGCGGCCATGAGGCTCTCATGATACTCCACCGAGAGCGTTCCGAGGATGATGTCGGACACCAGGGGGTTGGATGACCGGAGGAAAGACTCGGTGCAGCCGGTACACGAGGCGAAATTCAGCCAGACGATGGGGGGGCGCGCAGCGGTGAGAGCCTGGGCCACCTTCGGGATGAAGGTGGAGTCCAACCCCAGGGCCGCGGTGACGAGACCGCAATACTTCAGGAAGTCACGTCTGGAAACCCCTTTCCTCCCTGAAAAATCAAGGTCCAATGATGATGGTGCTCTTTTTTCCTCTTCCATGTTGGGTCCTCCTTGTTGACGATACGTGCAGCGGTATCTGATCTGTAACTGGGTCAGGACTCTACACTCCTTTTCTGTAAAGTTGTGTCAAGAGCTGTCAGGAAGCGTCAATCTTTGTTCTGTTTGGTAACCCGATGGTTACATTGAATGCGGGGCAACAATTCTTAACCGTTCCCCGCAAAACTTTATGCACGTTCCCTGCGGCTGCCTGTTATAGTCCTGGCAGTAATCGGGGGAACCAGGAGGGGAGGAGAATTACCATGCATATGGCGGATGCGCTGCTATCACCGGCGGTGGGCGGGACCATGTGGCTGATTTCAGCGGGAACCATCGCCTACTGCTCGAAAAAGGTGCGCGAGGAGTTGGATGAGCGCAAGGTTCCCCTCATGGGGGTCCTCGGCGCCTTCACCTTCGCTGCCCAGATGATCAACTTCACGATCCCGCTGACCGGATCAAGCGGACACCTAGGTGGAGGTCTCCTGCTGACACTCCTCCTCGGTCCTCACGCCGCCTTCCTGGTCATAGCTTCGGTGCTGGTCGTCCAGGCGCTCTTTTTTGCCGACGGCGGCATCATGGCCCTGGGGTGCAACATCTTCAACCTGGGATTTTTTCCGGCGTTTATTGCCGCTCCCTTCATCTACCGGAGAATCGTCGGGTGTGATCCGGGCCGAACGAGGATGACGGTAGCGGCGCTCTGCGCCGCCGTGGCGGGGCTGCTGCTGGGGGCTTGCGGGGTCATGCTGGAGACCGCTGAATCCGGGGTTTCCGCGCTCCCCATCGTTCCCTTTATGACTCTCATGCTGCCGATTCACCTGGCCATCGGCGTGGTTGAGGGGGTGGTGACGGCGTCGATCATCTCTCTGGTCGCCACGGCCCGTCCCGAGCTGCTCGTTCACACACTCCCTCCCACCCCTGCGGCCGGGCGCTCTCTCCGGGTAGCAGCTGCCGCCTTTCTGGCCATAGCACTCTTGAGCGGCGGATTCTTCTCCCTGTTTGCATCCGAACGGCCCGACGGGCTGGAGTGGTCCATAGACCGGACCACCGGCGGTAAAGAGCTAACAGGAGTGGATGGGGGGATACATGGTGCTGTTGCCGCGCTTCAGGAGAAACTCGCGTTCCTCCCCGGCTATACCTTCAGGAGAGCTGCGGCAACAGAGGAGGAGAGTCTAAACAGGAACGACAAGGCGGTCCAGGGAGGGGGGGAAGAGGTTAAGAGTCCGGTGGGGACCGGTGTGGCGGGGATCGTCGGAGGGGTGATCACGCTGGCGGTTGCGGTCCTCGCCGGCGTTCTAATCAAATTAAAAAATCAGTTCGAATAACACGGAGCAACCGAGCAATGGAGAAATCAATGGCTTACCTCAAGAGAGTGTTTCTCCAAAACAGTCTCGATGAATTTCGCCCAGATTCGTCTCTGTTGCTCGGTTGCTCCGTGTTTCAACTGCTTTTTCCAGAATCAGTTGGTACGGGTGATGGCAATCAGCAGATCCGCGGCAGCTGCTCGCCTGCCAGCATCTCCACCCCACGCAATCCCCCCACACTCGTCCGCATCCGGACCTTCCCTGTGCCGCTCTCCGTCACCTTACCGATGATGGCGGCATCCTTTCCCAGGGGATGGCGCCGCACCGTGGCGAGTAATTCGTCAGCCCGTTCCGGCGCCACGAAAGCGAGAAGCTTCCCCTCATTGGCCACATAGAGCGGGTCCAGCCCCAGGATGGCGCAGACCCCCTTCACCCCTTGAGTGAGCGGCAGACTCGCCTCGTCCAGCGTTATATCGACTCCCGACTGAAGGGCTATCTCTTTCACCGTGGTGGCGACTCCCCCCCGGGTAGGGTCGCGCAGGACATGTACCGCATCCCCCGCTGCTGCCAGAATTTCCGCCACCAGGCCATTGAGTGCCGCGCAGTCGCTCCGGACGCCGCTCTCCAACTCCAGCCCCTCCCGGGCAGCCATAACGGCGATGCCGTGGTCGCCGATGGTGCCGCTGACGATGATCCGGTCCCCGGGGCAGGCCCTGGTCCCGTCGATCTTCAGCTCGTGCTCGATGACCCCGACCCCGGAGGTGTTGATGAAGAGCCTGTCGACCTTCCCCCTGGGGACCACCTTGGTGTCGCCGGTGACGATTCTGACCCCGGCCAGGTCCGCCGCCTCCCGCATGGCCGCAGCCACCTGCGCCAGCTCCGTCCGGCTGAACCCCTCCTCGATGATCATCGCACAGCTGAGCCAGCGGGGGGTCGCCCCCATCATGGCCAGGTCGTTCACCGTGCCGTTCACCGCCAGGTCGCCGATGCAGCCGCCGGGGAAAAAGAGGGGGTCAACCACATAGGAGTCGGTGGTGAAGGCCAGCCGCCTCCCGTCCAACTCCAGGAGGGCGGCGTCGTTGCGGTCGGCCATCTCCAAGCCGGAGAGGGTGGGGATGAGAAGCTCCTCCAGGAGCTGGTGGGAGAGGTTTCCGCCGCTGCCGTGGCCGAGCAATATCAGATCGTTGTCCATCTTGGTCTCCATGTAAAGGTGGCGCAGCTTTTTATCTTTGCGGTACGTTATCTCAGGTATCAGCGCTATCTTTACTCAGGATATCTATCAGCCGCTCCGCATCCTCGCTCCACTGGACGAGTTTTTCCCGTAATTGCTCCTTATCCGGCAGATAGAGCTGATATTCCTTCGCATGAATATTTGCATCACTGGGGAGAGTAATTTCAACGAGAGCGTCATGTTTCTTACGGCAGAGAATAATTCCGATGGTGGGACGCTCGTCGGCCAGTTTCACGAAACGGTCGAAATAGTTGACGTACATCTGCATCTGGCCCAAATTCTGGTGAGTTAGTTTGCCGATTTTGAGATCGATCAGCACATAGCAGCGCAACAGGCGGTTGTAGAAAACGAGATCGACAAAGAAATGATCTTCGTCAAAGGTGAATCTTTTTTGGCGGGCTTCAAATAGAAAACCCTTGCCCAGTTCCAGTAAAAAATGTTCCAGATTGTCGATGATGGCAGATTCCAGCTCAGTTTCCGAATACTTCGACTTCTCCTCAAGACCTAAAAATTCAAGTATATAAGGCTCTTTTAGGAGATCTTCAGGTCGAGATACGATCTGTCCTTCCAGAGACAGCCGGAGGAGCTCCTGCTTATCCCGGCTGAGTGCCAAACGCACGTAGAGGCCGGAGTCGAATTGGCGCCTGAGTTCCGGCAGGGTCCAGCTGTTTTCCGCAGCTTCAATTTCGTAAAAACTACGCTCTTCCCCGTTTGCAATAGAGGTCAAAAAAACATACTGTGACCAGCTCAAGGTAAAGGGGTGAGAAGATTTGGCAGACGGCATCTGCCAAATTCGAAGTAACGAAGCATTTATTGTCAATCCGCCGGATGATGTTCGATATTCTTCAGGAAACCGGTCAGAATAGAGCAGGTAGAACTTGCGCATGCTTCTGAGATTTCGTTCCGAGAAACCTTTGCCAAACTCCCCTGTCAGTTGTTTCGCCAGTTCTTGGATGGACTGTTTTCCGTATTTCGCCCGTTCCGCCCCCTGCTGCTCGTGCTCCACAATCCGCCGGCCGATATCGAAGTTAGTCACAACTTGGATGAGATCGACAGAATGAACCACCGCCTTGCGAGCGGAAACTATAAGTTCACGGATATCGGTAAGCAGAGCGTTCATGTTTCGCTCCCTTCTCCGAAGTGAAATCGACGATGACAATTAGGACAAAGTGCAGTTGTGTTATCAGGCGAGTCTTCGCCACCGCTGGCAAGATGTATTTTGTGATGGACCTCCAAATAAGGAGTGCCGTCTTTCACACGGCAAAACGGTGCATCTGCCTTGCATTCTTCGCATTTGCCGGCAGCTCGTAATAGTGTGACGGCAACGACATCGGGATTTCGAACAAAGACAGTGCTCTGTACAGTGATAGTAGACGGTTTTTTACTTGAATTGGCAAGACGTTGTAACCGATCGTGCTGCGAACCATTCAAAGATCTTTCTACTGCCGCAGAAAAAGCATGTTCTATCTCAAGTAAAGTCCTTGGTTGTTTTATCTTTACCTCAAATTCATCTGCTACTTTTCTCATGGCATGCATATTAATTTTGTAGTGACCTTCGTAGTATTCGATATGGGCACGCAAAGCGGTAATAGATTGAGCAAGACCATGTTCTCCATGTTCGCTAAATATCTGCTTCATAAAATAATGCATGGCAGGTGCGCTCATCGCTCTATGGAATACTTTGCCATCTAAAAGATATTTATAGTCTTTTATGAAGTCGGAAGCAGTAGCTTTGTTAAGACCATGCTCAGAAATAAGCACATTGACCCCATCGGATAGCTTCATCCGTACCGCAAAAACTTTGCTTGCGATTTCGCACGCTGCGATAATCTGTGACTCTGTGATTTTCATTCATTTTCTCCAGATGTGGCCGGGGTTCTATGGAAAACCAATAATATCCAGTGCATCCCTGTTAATTAGTGTCTGGAAGAAAAAGGCTGTTTGAAAAAAATATCGCAGACGCTTGGAACAAAAAAAATAAAAAAATATGTAACATTGGAAAATCTTAGCCAGTAAACCGTGCCAACTCTAAACTTTAACTAAATATTATCTAATTT
>CAIOGM010000027.1 GCA_903857795.1 uncultured Geobacter sp. | reverse complement strand
TGCTTCTGCTTGAACAGCAGATCCTTCACTTCGTTCAGGATGACAAACTGATAGGTATACTCTTTGTCGCGAATCACCTTATTTTAAGGCTTTGTTTGCCCGCTGTTCTTCGTGTTCTTCGTGGATAAACCGCAGTATTGATTTATCGGCTCCGAATCCGGAACTTTTTGACCAGCTCCACGGGGTGGTAGGAGAGTTTCGATTTCCGGAGATTCGGCTCACCCAGATCCTGTTCACGGTTGACGAAAGCGCAGTCGGTAAAGAGCCTGCGGTTGAACTCCCGGTCCAGCAGCTGATAGATGCCGTCCAGGAACGGATCCGCTTTCTGAAAGTGACAGAGTGCGGTGGTACCGTTGAGCCGCTCGCCCAGGGTAAACCCTCTGATCTCCCCCCCCACCAGCAGCACAACCCCCTCCAAGCCGAGCCGTTGCGAGAGCGCCAGCCCCTCGGCCGTGGCCAGGGCCTCGGCGCCCAGGGAGCCGTTCCCCAGCCGGTCATGGACCCCCAACCACCGGTCCAGCAGGAGGAGAGCGCCGCTACGGTGACTCTCCCGGTACTCCTCCACACTGCAGTCATGGCGGTTTGTGAAGTAGGCGATCCTGTTTCGTTTCTTATGGTACCGGTTGCCGGGGAGCTCCGCCAGGTCACTCTTCCGGTAGAGATAGTCGAAGCTGTTGCGCTCTTCCCGGATCACCAGGTTCGGCTCCCCGGCCAGGAGTGCAACCTCTTCGTCGCCGCCATAGAGCTCCCAGCCGTCGGTGAGGAGCCGCCGGGCCGCTTCCCGCCGGTCCCCCCCCAGCGGAGGGAGAAAATAAGGGGCGCCGTCATACCCGTTCCCTGTGATCACCACCGCATCTCCGAGACGGCTGACCCGGTAGCGGTGAGCCATGCGAAAGAGGTAGAGTCCGGCAAAGGTCAGCTCGGAGATGCGCGGCTGTTGTTCCCGGAAGAGTTGATCCAAGAGCGGTTTGTCTGCAAGGAGCAGCTCCCGCCGTTCAGGATATCCGGGGAGAGAATCAGTCATGGTTGGAGAGAGTGACACGGTCAGGGGAGCACCACCAGGGCCACCCCTCCGGCGATGACCGCCAGGTTGCAGACGGCGGAGATCCCGTGGAGTCTGCCGAACGCCTGGCGGGCAGGATGCTCCTTGGGGGTGCTCTCGAAGGAGGGGATCTCTTTCTTCAGGGCGGCGGCCCGGGGTTCGATGTAGAACGCCTGGAACGAGGTGATGCAGAGCATGGCGACGAGGATCAGGGTGGCCACTCCCCCCTCCTTCCCTCTCAGGAGAAGGCGGGTGATCAGGGCCAGGGCGCCGCAGGCCAGCCCCCAGCGGAAATAGGCGGGGAAGAGGTGCCCCACGATGATTCCGGCCTGATCCCGGGGTAATCTCCTGAAGATGATCGGGGTGAGAACAAAGGTGAAGAGGGAGGCCCCACCCACCCAGAAGGCGATGGCAAGGCGGGAAAAAATTGTGAGCAGCGGCATGTGTGGCTCCTTGGTAATTCGCGCCTGAAGGACGCTTCTACAGGTTGTTATGGAGATTCCCGAGGGCGTACCGGTCGATGATCCAGCGGGCGATGCTCCGTCTGCCGGGGAGCGACAGGGGAGGGGAGTGGGACGTGAACCAGCGGGCGTCCTCCAGTTCGTCATCCGCCACGGAAAGCTCCCCTCCGGCGTAGTCGGCCACGAATCCGGCCATGACCTGGCTGGGGAAGGGCCAGCACTGGCTCCCCACATAGTGGAGATTGGTGATCCTGATCCCCGTCTCCTCCAGAACCTCGCGCTGCGCACACTCTTCCAGGGATTCCCCCACGTCGAGGAAGCCGGCGATGAGGCTGTAGCGCCCCTGGGGCCAGACGGCCTTGCGTCCCAGAAGGAACTCTTCTCCGCGCCGGACTAAGACGATGGCGCAGGGGTGGGTAGGGGGGAATCGTTGGACTCCACAGACCATGCAGCTCTTCCCCCAGCTCCCCGGGTGGTGTCTGCTCTCCCCGCCGCAGCGGGGGCAGTGGCTGTTCTCATGATTCCAGGCGAGCAGGATTCGGGCGATGCCGCCCAGGGTGAGGAGCCGATCATCCAGCCGCGTGCTGTAGGCGTTGAATGGTTCCGCAGCGTACTGTGCCGGCAGCGGCGCCGAGGGGGAGAGCCGTCCGGTCCGGAGCGGTCGCCCCTCCCAGCTCCCCATAAGGAGCAGGGTGTCTGGATCAACCCCCTGAGGGGGGGAACCATACGGCAACAAGAGGGATTCGTCTTCGTCCAGGAGGAGCAGCTCTTCCCCCCGGATGAGGAGCAGGAACCCCGGCTCGTCGGTGACCACTGTATCCGGTGAGAGCGGGCGAAAAGAATCCCGGAGACAGGCGCGGTTGAAGGGGAGATTGACGGTATCAGGGTAGGACATGATGAGAAGGCTTCTCCGTTGCGCAGTTGCTCCGTGTCAGGTAAGCCGGATAATAGGGTAAATCTGCCGAGAGCGCAAGCGGAGTCATCCATCTCCCCTCATCCTCCTCCCCTGGGGGGAGGGCGCCAGCAGCTCCTCCGCCAGCCGGGAAATCTCGTTCATGAGATGCCGGTCCATCTTCTTCAGCCAGCGCCGGGGGATCCCCTCTTCGCCGTAATAGGCGCCGGCCAGGGCGCCGACTATGGCGCCGGTGGTGTCCGCATCCCCCCCCTGATTCACCGTCCCCACCAGACAGCTCTCGAAATCCCTGGTCCGGAAGAAGTGATGAAAGACCGTCTGCATGGTATCGACCACGTACCCGGTGGCCAGCCCGGGGTAGGGATCGAACTTGAATTTCGGCTGCTCCGCCAGGAGGGTATCCACCTCGCGGCGGAGGGCATACTTGGACGAGCCGAGCAGCGCCCGCTGCACCAGCCGGCAGAGCCAGACGCAGGCGCTATCCGAGAGGGGGTGATTATGGGTGAGATGGGCCTGAGCCACGGCGCAGTCGGCCATGAACGGATCGTCACCCAGGGTGAAGAGCGCCACCGGGAGGACCCTCATCACCGCGCCGTTGCCTGCGTCCCACGCGTTGGGCAGGGCATCCAGCCGTCCGGTGAGCATGAAGTCACGAATCCCCCGGCGGCAGGTGTCCCCCACATCGATGGGCTTGGACCTGAGCCACCGGGAGAAGTTTTCGGCGATGGGGAGCAGCTCCCACTGCCGCCGGGAGGCGACGGCACGGGCGATACAGAGGGCCATCTCCGTGTCGTCGGTGACCTGCCCCGGCTTGAGCCGAAGCCACCCCCCGCCGACGATCTCCTTGAGCAGACCATACTTCGTCTTGATCTCACCGGCCGTCATGAACTCCGCCGGCGCGCCGAGAGCGTCCCCTATGGCGAGCCCCAGAAACGCCCCCCTGGCCCGTTCCCGGACCTCTTCATACTGCAGTGTGTTGTGCATGAGTAACACCCTTGCAGTATGTGTGCCCCTTCAGAGTCATGCAGTTTCAACCGGTTAGAGCGGCGTTGCCCTGCGCGAATGCCTAAAGTGTAGTCATCCGGCCCACAAAACAAGCAGTTCATTAAGGTGCCGGTAACAGGTGGACAGCTCTAATTGTAATAAAAACAGACAGTTAGGCGAGGTGCACAGATTGGCACACTTTCTGCCTCTGTTGACCCGTACGCAATGGCGCGCCACACCCAAAAGACGGCACTGCAGCCCGACAGAGAACCCTTTTCTGTCGGGCTGTTCTTTTTCTCCACCGCACAAGCGACAGAACAGGCAGTCAAGAGCGCTGCCCGGGAGGTTCAGATGGCGACGGCATGCAATGAACGGAAAAGTATCCAGGGGCACCCCTGCTTCGGCGGGAACCACCAGAAGAACGGCCGGATGCACCTGGCAGTGGCCCCCCGCTGCAACATCAAGTGCGGCTACTGCAGCAGGAAACACGATTGCGCCAATGAGTCGCGCCCCGGGGTCACGAGCCGGATCCTCACCCCCGACGAGGCACTGATCAAGGTGCGGGAGGTCATGGCCAGCGAACTTCTGGGGCCGATCATCAAGGTGATCGGCATCGCCGGTCCCGGCGACCCTCTGGCCAATGAAGAGACTTTCGAGACCTTCCGGCTCATCGGTGCGGAGTTCCCCCACCTGATCAAGTGCCTCAGCACCAACGGTCTCCTGCTGCCGGAGAAGATCGACCTCCTCCAGGAGATCGATCTCCACAGCCTCACCGTCACCATCAACGCCCTGGATCCCGAGGTGGCCGGACGGATCTACTCCTTCATCCACTATCACGGCGTCACCTATACCGGGGCCGAGGCGGGTCGGATCATCGTCGCCAACCAGCTGGAAGGGTTGCGCCGGGCGGCCGAATACGGCATGACCATCAAGGTCAACACCGTGCTGATCCCCGGGGTGAACGAAGAGCAGATTCCCCTCATCGCCGCCAGGATCAAGGAGCTTGGGGCCTTCGTCATGAATGTCATGCCGCTCATCCCCCAGTCGGATTTCGCCGACGTCGAGCCGCCGACACCCGCGCGCCTGGAGGAGATCAGGTCGAACAACGAGAAGATCATCGGCCAGTTCAAGCACTGCCGCCAGTGCCGGGCCGACGCCGTAGGGCTCATCGGCCAGGACGTGACCATCGGTGAGGGGGGCTGCTCCGTGAAGAGCCTCTCTCTCCCCGCTCCCGGAGCGTGACGTGACGCCGGACCGGTTCAGTGAGACCGATACGCCCCGCTTCCTCCACCTGGCAGCCAGTGAGGGATGGATCACGGACGCCGGTGAGATCGACTTCCTCCTGAGCTCTTTTCCCCAGGGGTGCCTGGTCAGGCGGCTTCAGGGGAGGGGAGAAGCCTTCGTGACCTCACTACGCCATGAAAGAAGTGGCTGGATCGGTAACCTTCTGGTGCAGCCCTCCTTGAGGCGGCAGGGAACCGGCGGGGAGTTGATGGCCGAGGCCCTGGCCGCCCTGGAGCAGGGGGGGGTGGAGACGGTCTGGCTCACGGCGTCCCCTTCGGGGAAGCCGCTCTACGAGCGGCTCGGATTCAAGGAGATCGACACCATCCGCCGTTGGCGAGGTGGCGGGCTGGAGGCCGCCCTCCCTGTCGGCGGAGAGTCCCGATTGAGCGACCTGCTCCGGTGGGACAGCGCAGGATGGGGGGATCGACGTGAACGGCTCCTCCGCTCTCTGGTTGCAGTGGGGACGCTCCATGCCGGATCAGGAGGGTGTCTGGTGATCCGCCCCCAGGGGCGCCACAGTCAGATCGGTCCCTGGGTCGGGGAATCGGCATCTGCCCTGGTGGAGCTCTTCGAGGAGACGGTCCGCCCTGCCGATCCCGGCCGGCTCTTCCTGCTGGACGTCCCCGAAGGGAACGGCGCGGTCACCTGTTGTCTCGAACAGAACGGGTTCGTCACCACCGGGACAACGGTGCTGATGTACCGGGGGAAAACGCCGGGGTACCGGCCGGATCTCATCGGCGCCCTGGGGAGCTTCGGGAGCATGGGGTAACTGGTCGCATGCTCCACAATTATGCAATTGATTGACAACATCGACGAAACGGGCGAAGATGCGCCCACGCTAACTGAATTTTATGCCTGTTTTACGGGCATCCGCCCCTTTCACTGAGCTAAAGAAGAGGTAGATATGCTGGTCGTCGCATGTATCAAACAGGTGCCGGATACGACGCAGGTTCAGATCGATCCGGTGACCAATACCCTGGTGCGGGAGGGGATTCCGTTCATCATGAACCCCTACGACACCAATGCCCTGGAAGAGGCGCTGCGGCTGAAAGACCGGTACGGGTTCCGGGTTGCGGCCATCTCCATGGGGCCCCCCAACGCCGAAGCCACCCTGAGAAAGGCGTTGGCACAGGGGGCTGACGAGGCGATTCTTCTCTCGGACCGGGTCTTCGGCGGGGCCGACACCTTGGCCACCAGCACCGTCCTCACCGCCGCCATCCGCAAGCTGGCGGAACAGGAAGAAATCGCCTTCATCATCTGCGGCAAGCAGACCATCGATGGCGATACGGCCCAGGTGGGGCCGGGGATCGCCACCCGTTTGGGGTTTGCCCAGCTCACCCTGGTTGACCGGGTAGAGGAGGTGGAGCTGACCACCCGGTGGGTCCGGGTGCGGCGCAAGCTGGAGGGACGCCACGAGATCGTCGAGGCCCCCCTGCCGGCGCTCCTCACCGTGGTGCGGGAGGTGAACCGTCCCCGCTATCCCACCGTCCCCATGAGGCTGGCGGCTCAGGAGGGGAAGGTCACCACCTGGAACAACTCGGTGCTGGGGCTCAACGAGGCGACCATCGGTCTCAAGGGCTCTCCCACCTGGGTCACCAAGATCTTCTCCCCCCAGCGAGACCAGGGGGAGATCATCGGCGACGGCGTGAACGATCCGGAAGGGACCGCCCGGCTCCTCATCGACAAGCTGCTCGGCAAGGATGTGCTGACTCTCTGATCCACAGATTTCACCGATTTAGAAACCAGTATCCACTGATTACACCGATGATGCAGTCAAGGATCGATCTATGTCTGAAACGACGAAACTGAAGAAGCCCCGGGGGAAGGCCCGACTCCTGGACGGGAAATGCATCGCCTGCGGCGCCCGCTGCCAGAGCGCCTGCCCGGTGAACTGTGTCGAGATGACCGACTCCGGCGAACCGATTATTCTCGTCGAGAAGTGCATCGGCTGCCTGAAATGCGTCAAGATCTGCCCGGCAGCGGCGCTGGAGATGGCGTTTACCCCGGAAGAGCTGAAGATTCTCCAGGAGATCGCCAGTCAACAGGAGGCCGGCGCTCCCGTCGACGAAGAGCTCGATGATGAGGCCGCCGCCCTGGCCAAGAAACTCGCCGCCTACCATGATGTGTGGGTCTTCATCGAGCAGACCGAAGGGGTCCCCGCGCGGGTCTCCTGGGAACTCCTGGGGGTCGGGGCCGATCTGGCCCGGGCCCGCAAGAGCAGACTTTGCGCCGTGGTCATCGGCAGCCAGGTGGAACCGCTGGTCAGCGAGGCGTTCGCCTACGGCGCCGAGAAGGTCTATCTCATTGACGCCCCGGTCTTTCGCTACTACCGGACCCACTCCTATCTGGAGGGGCTCTGCCTGCTCATCGACCGGTACCGACCCGAGATCATCCTCATGGGGGCCACCGGCCTGGGACGTGACCTGGCCGGCGCCGTTGCCACCCGGGTAGCCACCGGCCTGACCGCCGACTGTACCGGGTTGGCCATTGACGATAAGGGGCACCTGATGCAGACCCGGCCGGCCTTCGGCGGGAACATCATGGCCACCATCATGTGCGACAAGTTCCGCCCCCAGATGGCCACGGTTCGCCCCAACGTCATGCCCATGGCCGTCCACCGCCCCGGTGCGACCGGTGAGATCATCCGGGAGAGCTGCCCCATTCGGGAGGAGGAGCTGGCGGTGAAGGTCCTCAAGATCATCACCGACTCCACCAGCACGGAGAGTGTGGATATCACCGGCGCCGAATTCATCGTCTCCGGCGGCCGGGGGATGATGGGGAAGCTCAACTTCTCGCTCCTCAAGGAGCTGGCCGACGAACTGGGGGGGGTGGTGGGTGCCTCCCGCAGCGCCGTGGATGCCGGGTGGATGCCTCCGGACCGGCAGGTGGGGCAGACCGGCAAGACCGTCCGCCCCAAGATCTACATCGCCTGCGGCATCAGCGGCGCCATCCAGCATCTCGTGGGGATGCAGGACGCCGACCTGATCATCGCCATCAACCGGGACAAGGACGCCCCCATCTTCGAGGTCGCCACCTACGGCATCGTCGGCGATCTGTTCAAGATCATCCCGGCCATTACCGCCCGGATCCGGGAGCTCAAGGCGGCCAAGGCGGCCTGAACTGCACTGAGGTATTTATGACCCCCACATCCTATATCTTCACCCCGATCCTCTTGGCGTCGTTTCTCTTCTTCGGCTGGAGCTGCTACCGCCGCTTCGTCCTGGTCACCGTCGGGAGCGCCGAGGACCGGTTCAGCAACCCCGGGAAGCGGATCGGCGAGATGCTCCTCTACGCCTTCGGCCAGAAACGGGTGGTGAGTCGTCCCTTCGGGATCAACCACTTCGTCATCTTCTGGTCCTTCCTCATCCTCCTGGTGGCCAACGGCGAGTTCATGCTCCACGGGGTGTTTGCGGGGATCAGCCTCACGCTCCTTCCGGAACGGCTCTACCTGGTGGTCATGCTCCTCATCGACCTGGCGTCGCTCCTGGCCCTGGCCGCGGTGGTGGTGGCGGCGGTCCGGCGGATCATCTTCCCCCCTTATCCCACGGCCCGGACGATTGAGGCGTTCTTCATCCTCGGCCTCATCGCCACCCTCATGCTCGCCTACTACGGGATCAACGGGGCCAAGATCACCACCCTGGACGAGGGCGGCCGGTTGCTGGCCCAGAGCTGGATGCCGCTCTCCAGCTTTGCCGCGACTCTCATCCCCCAAGGGGCCGGTACCCTGATCTACGGGATAAGCTGGTGGCTCCATGCGGCGGCGCTGCTCGTTTTCATGAACTTTCTCCCCTACAGCAAGCATATGCATATCCTCACGGCCATACCCAACTGCTTCTTCCGGCGTCTGGAAAAACCCAACACCCAGCCACGGGAAGAGTTCGCTCACGGGAAGAGCTACGGCGCCGACCGGATCGACCAGCTGACCTGGAAGGATCTGTTCGACGCCTACTCTTGCACCGAATGCGGCCGCTGCCAGAACGCCTGCCCGGCCTCGGCCACCGGCAAGCCGCTGAACCCCCGCCAGGTGATCCATGATCTGAAGACGAACCTGCTGGCCAACGGCCCGCTCCTCCGGAAAGGGGGGAGTCCGACGCTGCCGCTCCTGGGGGATTCGGGTGAGGGGAGCATCAGCGAAGAGGCGGTCTGGTCCTGCACTACCTGCGGCGCCTGCATGGAGTCCTGTCCGGTCTTCATCGAGCAGATGCCCAAGCTGATTTCCCTGCGGCGGCACCTGGTGGAGATGGAGTCCCGTTTCCCCGAGGAGCTCCTCAACCTCTTCGAGAACATGGAGCAGCGGAGCAACCCCTGGGGGATCGCCCCCTCGGAACGGACCAAGTGGAGTTCCACCCTGCCGGTAAAGCCCTTTGTCGCGGGGGAGACCGAGTATCTCCTCTTCGTGGGGTGTGCCGGCGCCTTCGACTCACGGAACAAGCAGGTCACGGTGGCGCTGGCCACCGTCCTGGACGCCGCCGGCGTCTCCTGGGGAATCCTGGGGAAGGATGAGAACTGCTGCGGCGACTCCCTGAGGCGGCTGGGGAACGAATTCGCCTTCGACAAGATGGCCACGGAGAACAGCCGGCTCTTTCGGGAGCGGGGGGTCACCAAGGTCATCACCCAGTGCCCCCACTGTTTCAGCACCCTCAAAAACGATTACCGGCAGTACGGCCTGGAGCTGGAGGTCGTCCACCACACGGTGCTGATCAACGACCTGCTGACTGCGGGGCGGCTGAAACTGGATCATACCGTCACTGACCTGGGTAAGATCGTCTTCCACGACTCCTGTTACCTGGGGCGGCATAACGACGTCTACGACGCCCCGCGTCAACTCCTCGCCCAGACCACGGGGCATGAACCGATTGAACTGCCGCGCAACCGGGAGAACTCCTTCTGCTGCGGGGCAGGGGGAGGGCGGATGTGGCTGGAGGAGCATACCGGAACCAGGATCAATCACAACCGGGTGGAAGAGGCGCTCTTCGCCAATCCGGACACCATCTGCGTCTCCTGTCCCTACTGTCTGACCATGTTCGAGGACGGACTCAAGGACAAGCTCTCGGAACAGACCCGGGTCCGGGACCTGGCCGAGGTCGTGGCGGAAGGGTTGCATCGGGGGTAGGTAGGATAGAATTATCCCAAGCCGGACAAGCGGAACCAAATAGGACGCGGATAAACGCTGATGAACGCGGACAATTAATCGTTCCTCCCCCTTCAAGGGGGAGGTCAGGAGGGGGATGGGGTTGTCGCGACTGTTCTTACCCCATTCCCACCCCGGCCCTCCCCTTGAAAGGGAGGGAGGTTGATCCGCGTCCATCGGCGTTTATCCGCGTACAAATGTTTTTTCAAGTTTGCTCAGAAATATCACCTCATGTAGTTTGGTTTTCTCCGCGTGCAACTGTTTTTCAGGATTATACATTCGGCAACATGGAAGTCCGACCCTGCAGCATATTGACCCCGCAGCACCGCAGTTCTACTCACCTCACGATCCGCCTCTCCCGAGAAAAATTCCGAATATCCCAAAAACGGCATTTTCACCACAGAGACATAGAGAACACTGAGAAATAATTGAACAAAACAGAGCAAACCTCATCACCTTATGGGTAAATCCAAAATTAGGGCAAAAACTATACAACCGTAAGATTAGTATACGTTTTATCTCTGTGCTCTCTGTGCTCTCTGTGACTCTGTGGTGAACTACTTTTTTCAGGATTATTGAAATCACGCGACAGCGGTTGTCGCACTCTCCCTGTATGCTCCATTAATTCCGCGCACCACGGACGATTCGGGAGCGGTCATAAGGGAACCACGGCATTTCATGAGGAAGATGGTAAATGAAACTCGTAAAGGTGTATAGTGCGTTTTAAGTAAATCAATTCATTGGAAGAGATTATCGTTAGCACCTCCTACCGCCACTGGCTGTTACTGCGGATGATCCCCCGTTACCCCCGCAAGATAGACACCGCCTCAATCGAAGCGCTCATGGATGGCCAGGGGATCACCATCCACCGCCGCTCCATCCAGCGTGATCTGGAAAAACTCTCCGACATCTTCCCCCTCTCCTGTGACGATCGCGACAAACCGTATGGCTGGTCCTGGAGCGCCGACGCTCCGGCCTTCGATCTGCCGGCCATGTCGCCGCCGGTGGCGCTGGCCTATCGGATGGTCAACGAGTTCATGACCGGGCTCTTCCCCCAGGAGATCCTCACCCAGCTCGCCCCCCATTTCCGCCATGCCGACACCGTGCTCAACCAGACCGACATTGTGTCCACTTTACTCCGGATTACGCAAACATCCGGGCCCGACCAACTACACAACAAATCCACAAGGGGAGATTCATATGAACGACGCCAGCAGAAGAATCGAGAGACAGGACATCCAGCCTGCCGGGGACACGCAACGCAACATCGACTCAGCCATCATCCCTTCTTCTTTCTGGCTGGGCGAGTTGAAAATCGAGGTGGAGTACGATCGGAATCTTGTCAATAACAGGCAGATCATCGGTGAAGCCAGATTCGGCGAACAACGGATCATTCTCGATCCAAGCGCTGCACCGCTCCAGACCCTTGAACAGTCGTTCCTCCACGAACTCACCCACTGGATTTTCTTCATTATGGGAGAGGAAGAGTTCCGCAACAACGAACGTATCGTTGATCTCTTCGCCCACTTCCTTTACCAGGCCAGAGTATCGGCACGACATGACTCCCTGGAGGATGTAAATTTCCGGGAGTACGAGGAGTAGTCCGATCCTTCGCGACCGTAAGGAAATCCGAAAAAATGGCTAATGCCGCAGATCATAACACTCTCTGCTGAGTGCCCATCCCCGCTGCCAAGCACTGAACCGCTAATGCCCGAATCTTAGGCAAACTGCTATCCGCAACCGGCTCCCAGACACTTAAAAACCTTTTCCATAACTTATCAACAGGGTTATCCACAGAAGCTGTGCATTCATCACGGCTGTCTCATAATCGTAACAAATAGTTGAACCAAAACAGTATGTTGAATAATGACACTTTTGGCTTGACATGTGGATAACAGCCCAATAACAGAGGTTTGTCAACATTTTCAACGGAAAAAGAACGATCGCTGAGACCTTCTTTAATCCTCCTCATTGACGAGTAGATCGCTGCGATGTCCGAACCCTGTACTGCGATTGGGAGACGTCAAATCGTACTCCAGGTTAAAGGACCGCCGCCCCCAATGCCATCCTTCTGGTATCGAGTGTCGAGGGCCATGGTAATTTTCCACTTTAGCAGGGGTAGGGCCAAAGTTATTTGCCACCCCCGGGGCCGAGGTTATTTGCCGTTTTAGGCAGACCGGGGCCAAGGTATTTTTCCACTTCGTTTTCTCTGGGATGCCAACC
>CAIOGM010000026.1 GCA_903857795.1 uncultured Geobacter sp. | reverse complement strand
GGGGAGGTCAGGAGGGGGATGGGGAACTCTTCGTACTAAACCCATCCCCACCCCAGCCCTCCCCTTGAAAGGGAGGGAGCTATAACCAACATTAAACAATTCTCCCAAAAACAATATCTGAAATACTATAGAACCTAGAACTACGAACCTTGACCCCAGGACTTTTATGAAAGAGACACTGCTGATCATCGATGACGAGGCGAATATCCGGAGCTCCCTGGCGGGGATACTTGAAGACGAGGGGTTCGTCACCCTGGGGGCCGCTTCCGGTGAGGCGGGGATCGAGCTGGTCCGGGCAGAGCCTCCCGATCTGGTGCTCCTGGATATCTGGATGCCGGGGATCGACGGCATGGAAACGTTGCGACGGCTCAAGGAGTCGCACCCGTATCTCCCGGTGATCATGATGTCGGGACATGGCACCATCGAGACGGCGGTGAAGGCCACCAAGATGGGGGCCTATGACTTCATCGAGAAGCCGCTCTCTCTGGAGAAGATCCTGGTCACGGTGGCCAACGCCCTGGCCATGAGCCTCCTCAGGGAGCAGAACCGCTCCCTCTTGAATCTCGCCGCCCAGGAGCAGGTCATGGTCGGCGATTCCAGCGTCATGAGGAGGGTGGGAGAGCAGCTGCTGCTGGTCGCCTCCAGCGACGCCCCGCTCCTCATCACCGGCGAGCGGGGTGCGGGGAAGGGGCTGGCCGCACGGGTGATCCACCTCAACAGCCCCTGTCGGGCCAATCCGTTTATTGAACTGAACTGCGCCGGTATCCCCGACGAGCTCGTTGACAGTGAGCTCTTCGGCCATGAAAAGGGGGCCTTTCCCGGCGCCGTGAGCCGGAAGAAGGGGAAGGTCGACCTGGCCGAGGGGGGGACGCTCCTCCTCCACCGGATCGAGACGCTTCCGCTGCGAACCCAGGTGGGGCTGCTCCGCCTGCTGCGGGAAGAGCTCTTCCTGCGGGTAGGCGGGGTCCAGCCGCTGGAGGCCAAGGTCCGGGTTATCGCCACCGCCGTCCGTCCCCTGGAGGCGGAGTGCCGCGAGGGGCGGTTCCTGGATGAACTCTACTCTGCGCTCAACGTCCTGTCGCTCACGCTCCCGCCGTTGAGGGAGCGGCCGGAGGATATCGGGCCGCTTACGGAGCAGTTCCTCTCCCTCTACAGCCGCCGCGAGGGGAAGGGGCGCAAACGGCTCGCTCGTGAGGTCGTGGCGCGCCTGGTCGCCTACGGTTGGCCGGGCAACGTGCGGGAGTTGAAAAACGTGGTGGAGCGGTTGGTGATCATGACCGCCGGAGGGGTGATCGGGGAGGAGGCACTCCCGCTCTTCCTCCGCCCGGCGGTGGCGGCGCCGACCGCCGGGCACCCCCCGGCCGGAGTCGTTCCGCTCAGAGAGGCGCGGGAGCAGTTCGAACGGGAGTACCTCGTCCGGACTCTTGAGGGGTGCGGGTGGGACGTGAGCCGGGCCGCCGACCTGCTGGAGGTGGAGCGGAGCCTCCTCTTCAAGAGGATCAAGGGGCATGGCATCGAGATGACGTCACCGGAGGGGCTGTGAAGCCCGGGGTGCTCCCCCGGCTCCTCTACGCCGATGAGCGGGGGACCATCTTCGATCACCCGGAGCTCTGCATGGCCGGGATGAACGGCACCGAGGCGGTGCTCCCCGAGGGGGTGGAGCTGATCCCGCTCCCAGAGGGGAGCAGGATTTTTACCATTCCCGACACTCCTCCCCTGGCGTGGGACCAGCGGAGACGTTCCTTTGTTCCGGTGGATACCATCAGGCACGGTCGGAAGAGGGTGCGGGTTCAGGCGGTCTCGGCCTTCATGGCCCCCGGCTATGTCCGGACCCTCCTCCCTGCCTGCGACTACAGCCGGAAGAAGGTTCACCTTCCGCTCTGGTCCTACACGGCGGTGGGGTGGGATCCGGAGCGGGAGCGGTTCGTGGTGGCGGCCAGTCGTGTGGACGTAAACGACAACTGGAACCCCTGCAACTACGACGACCGGAAGCTCGATCCCCTGGTCCGGAAGATGTTGGCGGAATTCCCCCATAACCGGCTCCTGGAGCAGCTCGCCCGCTGCGCCGTGGATTATCACTGCTTCGCCGCCAAGAATCTCTTCTTCCGGAGATGGGAGGCGCCGCTCCCCACCTCTCCCACCTGCAACTCCCGCTGCCTCGGCTGCATCAGCCTCCAGCCTTCGGAATGCTGCCCCTCCAATCACGAGCGGATCGGCTTCGTCCCGACCCCCGAGGAGCTCTGCCAGCTGGCGCTCCCCCACCTGAACGAGGCCTCCGACCCCATCGTTTCCTATGGTCAGGGGTGCGAGGGGGACCCGATCCTCCAGGCGGAGACCATCGCCGAGGCCACCCGCCGGATGAAAACGGCTACCTCCCGGGGAACGGTGAACTTCAACTCCAACGGCTCCTTTCCCGACCGGGTCCGGCTCCTCTGTGACGCGGGGATGGATTCTTTCCGCTTCTCTCTCAACTCGGTGCAGGAGGAGTTTTATAACCGCTATTATCGCCCTGTCGGGTACAGCTTCGCCCAGGTGTTGGAGTCGGTGAAGGCGGCCAAGGAGCGCGGAAAGTTCACCATGATCAACTATCTCGTCTCCCCCGGGGTGACCGACGGGCCGGAGGAGGTGGCGGCGTTGCTGCGGTTCATCGATGCCACCGGGATAGACATGATCCAGCTGCGCAACCTCTCCATCGACCCGGATTTTTATCACACGCAGCTGAGGGTCAGGGGGAAGGGGATCGGGATGTACCTGATGATGGAAAAGGTGAAGAAGAGCTTCCCCCGCATCCAGTATGGTTACTTCAACCGGACTAAAGAGAACTTCTATCCGGAAGGGCTGGAGACGAGCTGGCCCATAAAACTATAAACGATGGACAGTGCGCGCATCTTCTCCGAAGAAGCCATTCGTGGCTTAATGGTTGATTGATTTTAATTGCAGTATTCGTTCGAAGGAAAAGGGTGCAGCTGCATGATGAACCGCTTTAAACCGAGTTTGCCTGTCGTCAGCGCGCTGCTCCTCCCCTTTATCGCCTGCGCTGTTCAGTGGCTCCTCTGGGATTTCATCAAACCCTTCGTTTGGCTCCTTTTTTTCCCCACGATCTTTTTCAGCTCGCGCATGGGGGGGTGGAAGTCCGGAATCTGCGCCACCATCACCTCCGCTGTTCTGGTGGTCTACTTCTTCATCCCGCCCCAACTCTCCTTCACTATCCTGACACCGAACAGTCTCTACTCCGTGGTCATGTTTCTCATCATGGGAGGATTGTTCTCCTTGACCCATCACCGGCTTGGCCAAGCCAACTGCACAATAAGAACGGCGCTGGACGCCAGCCTCCTGGCCCACAGCCTCGATGAAATCCAGCTTAAAGAGGAGGAGTTGCACCGGGAAGCCACCGTGGAGCTGCTGAACATCTGCAACAGGGCGGACACAACCAGGAAGCTCATGGAGCATCTGACAATATATTTCCAGCAGATGGTGGAGTGCCATGCCGTGGGGATACGGCTTCGGGAGGGGGAAGACTATCCCTATTTTGAGTACAGCGGCTTTTCCAAGGAATTCATCGAGGAAGAAAACAGTCTCCGCCGCTGCGACGCCACGGGAGAGTTGCTCCGTGACGCCGCCGGCAACCCCATCCTTGACTGTTTCTGCGGCCAGGTTCTCACTCCACCCCTCGGGGCGAAACTCCCCTTTGTTACATCCCGGGGAAGTTTCTGGTCAAACCGGGTCTCGGAATTAACGGCGGCTTCCCTGGGGGAGAGCTCCTGGGGATTGTTGCGCAACCGCTGCAACCGGGAGGGGTACGAATCCATGGCGTTGATCCCGCTCCGGAGTCGCGGCGAAATCTATGGTCTGATCCAGTTCAACGACAAACGTGCCGACTGTTTCACCACCGAAAAAATTGCCCGGCTGGAAGAGCTTGTGGCCCATCTGGTGATCGCCCTGGCCAAGCTGAAAGCCGATGAGGCGCTGGTGGAGTTCAACCGTTTCAACCGGGAGATCATCAACGGGATCAGTGAAGGGGTGGTGGTCTACGGAATCGATATGCGGTACAAGGTCTGGAATCCGTTCATGGAGGAGTTGACCGGTGTTACGGAGGCGCAGATTCTGGGGAAACGTCCCCAGGATATCTTCCCGGTTCTGGTGAAAGCCGGGGTGGTAGAGAGAATCCGTCAGGCCCTTGCCGGAGAGTCTCCTCCCCCCCAGGATTTAGTCTATTCGCTGGAATTCACCACCCGTGCGGGATATGCCATCTTCACCGCCGTTCCGCTGAAAAATTCCAGGGGGAAGATCATCGGCGCCATCGGCCTGATCCAGGATATCACCGAGCGTAAATTAGCGGAGGAAGAGATCCGGTCCAATGAAGAGCGGTTGCGGCTGGCGGTGGACGCCGGTCATCTGGCGACCTGGGACTGGCGCATCGCCGATGGGAACCTGGTCTGGAATGATGAGCATTTCAGGATGCTGGAGTATGAGCCGGACAGCTTTGTCCCGACCCGCCACCAGTGGCTCCAGCGGATTCATCCCGATGACGCGGTAGCCATGCAAGAGCTCATCAAGCGCAAACTGATCCAGGGGGACGACTATCACGCCGAATTCAGGGTCATTCTCCCCCGGGGAGGAGAGCGGATTCTGGAGAGTTCCGGTCGTTTTGAACGGGACGAGGCAGGGAAGGCGCTTCGCTGCTACGGCGTGATGAGCGATATCACCGATCAGAAGCAGCAGCTCACCAGCCTGCGGCTGGACAAGGAGCAGCTGGAACGACGGGTGGAGGAGCGGACCGAAGAGCTGGCGCTGAGGACCGAAGAGGCGGAGAGTGCCAACCGGTCGAAGAGTGATTTCCTTGCCAACATGAGTCATGAGATCCGAACTCCCATGAACGCCATCATCGGCCTGGGGTATCTGGCGCTCCAGACCGATCTGACCCCCCGTCAGTCCGATTATCTCACCAAAATGACCGCGGCGGCGGACGGACTGCTGCAGCTGCTCAATGACATCCTGGATTTGTCCAAGATCGACGCCGGCCGGTTGGAGCTGGAGACGCAAACCTTCCAGCTCCACGGGGTGTTGGAGCAACTGACCGGTATGATGAACTCCAAGGCCGCCGAAAAGGGACTGCTCCTCCAGGTCGTTGTTGATCCGGCGACACCGGAGTATCTGGTGGGGGATTCCCTCCGCCTGCGGCAGATTCTGCTCAATCTGGTGAGTAACGCCATCAAATTCACCCATCAGGGGGCGGTGAAGGTGTCGGTCACCCCCAGTACCGGCGACGGGGAGCGGGGTCTCCTGAAATTTTCGGTGCACGACAGCGGTATCGGCATGTCGCCGGAACAGCTGGCAATAATTTTCAACCCCTTTACCCAGGCGGACAGCAGCACGACCCGTTGTTTCGGCGGAACCGGACTGGGGCTCAGCATCTGCCGCCGGCTGACGGAGTTCATGGGAGGGACTCTCCAGGTGAGGAGTGAACCGGGCAGGGGAACCACTTTTTCCTTTAGTGCCCCGTTCCCCGCCGGCAGCGCCGTTGAGCTCCTCCCGGCGCCCCACGTCCCCCGCGCAGCTGGAACGATGCTCCGGGGCTGTCGAGTTCTTGTGGCCGAGGATCATCCCATCAATCAGCAGGTCATCCGGGAGCTTCTGGAGCGGGCGGGGGCCATCGTGACTCTCGTGGGGAATGGCGAGGAGGCGGTGGCTGCCGTGGGGGAAGGAATCCCGGCTTTCGACGCCGTGCTCATGGACATCCAGATGCCTGTCATGGATGGGTATGAAGCGACCCGACTCATTCGCCTCCGTTTCTCCGCCGATCAGCTGCATATTGTGGCAATGACGGCCCATGCTCTGGTGGAGGAGCGGAATCGCTGTCGCGAGGCGGGGATGAATGACCATCTCTCCAAGCCGGTGCAGCCGGATGCGGTATACGCCTGCCTGACGCAATGGTGCGCAACGCCTCCTGCTCCGGTTCTACCGGGGCAGGAGGGTGAGCCACATCCGACAGCTCCCCTGCAACTTCCCGGCTTCGACGTGGCGGCAGGGGTCAAAAATTGCAGTGACAACGTTCTTTTCTACCGGGAGATGGCGGCTCAGTTCATCCGGAGCCATGGGGCGGATGCAGATACCATCTCCAGAGCTCTGGCCGCCGGCAATGATGATCAGGCGCGGCTTTCGGCCCATGCTCTAAAAGGGGTTGCCGCCAGCCTCGCTGCAACCCTGGTATGCAGTATCGCGAACGAACTGGAGAGCGCGCTGCTACAGGAGCGGCGGGATGCGGCTCTGGAACTTCTTCCTTCATTGACTCAAGCGTTGGAGGAGATTCAGGGGGCCCTGCCGTTCCTGACCAGGCGTCCCTGATGTTGTCCCGGCTGCTGGACCGGTAAGGGGGACACCTCTGGTGACTGGTAAACGGCGGAAAATCAAAAACCGGGAGTTGGCGTGATGCCGGCTCCCGGTTTTTTGTAGGGGCGATTCATGAATCGCCCGGGTTGAGGGGGAGGGAAAGGGTCAGCCCTGAGCCTGGACCGCGGTGATGGCGGTGACGTTGACGATGTCCTCCACGGAACAGCCCCGGGAGAGGTCGTTCACCGGTTTGGCCAGCCCCTGGATGATCGGTCCCACCGCTTCGGCCCCCGCCACCCGCTCCACCAGCTTGTAGCCGATATTGGCGGCATCCAGGTCGGGGAAGATCAGGACGTTGGCCTTGCCGGCCACCGGGCTCCCCGGCGCCTTCTTCTCTCCCACCGAGGGGAGGAGGGCGGCGTCGGCCTGGAGTTCGCCGTCGATGAGGAGGTCCGGGTCGATCCGCCGGGCGATGGCCGTGGCTTCGGTTACCTTGTCGATATCGGCGTGGCTGGAGCTCCCCCTGGTGGAGAAGGAGAGCATGGCCACCCGGGGTTCCACATCCAGGAACGCCTTGCAGTTCCTCGCCGTGGCTACGGCGATCTCGGCCAGAGCCTGGGGATCGGGGTTGGGGTTTACTGCGCAGTCGGCGAAGAGAATGATGCCGTTCTCTCCGAAGGAGGGGTTCTTGGTGACCATGAAGAAGTAGGAAGAGACGGTCTTGATGCCGGGGGCGGGCCCCACGGTCTGAAAGGCCGATTTGAGGACGTTGCCGGTGGTGCTTGTGGCGCCGGCGACTTCCCCTGCGGCGTCTCCCAGCCGGACCATCATCCCGGCGTAGTAGAGGTTGTCCGGGGCGGTGAGAATCTTCTCCGCCTCTTCCCGGCTCATCCCCTTGGCTTTTCTCAGCTCCACGAAGGCGTCAATGTATGCAGGGAGCCGGGGTGAGCTCTTCGGTTCCAGCAACTCCACCCCGTCCAGGGTGATCCCCTTGGTTGCTGCCGCGGCCAGGATCTCGGCGGGGTTCCCCAGGATGACGACCTTGGCCAAACCCTGTTCCGTCACCGCCTGGGCGGCGAACAGCATCCGCTCATCGTAGCTCTCGGGGAGCACGACGATCTTGAGATTCTTCCGTGCCTTGGCCTTGATCTGTTCAATCAGCTGCATTATGACTCCTCCGTGGTGAGAATTAGAACATGATTTTGTGTTCTATAGCTCAGAGGGATTCAAAGGTCAAGCGAAACAGCGCAGCGAGACAATTTTTCAG
Source organism: uncultured Geobacter sp. (assembly GCA_903857795.1). Lineage (GTDB taxonomy): Bacteria > Desulfobacterota > Desulfuromonadia > Geobacterales > CAIOGM01 > CAIOGM01. The sequence continues at coordinate 42,225 of CAIOGM010000026.1, read as the reverse complement.
GAGTGGTAGCTCTTGGCCAGGAGCCGGAAGAGGAGGGCCGCCAGGAGCACGCCGCCGACGGCGACCACTCCGGCCATCTTCCGTTTCTGCTCCGCCTGATCCAGGGCATCAATCGCCGCGGCGATGAGCTGGAGCTCTTTTCTGATGGCGCTGGATTCACTCTTGAGCCGCTCCACGGCCACGTCATGGAAGAGGGTGTGAAACCGGTTACGGGCGTCAAAGAGCCCCTGTTCCATCTCCTCCGTCGGCTTGCCGTGACTCTTGAGTCCCTGGATCCGGGCATCCAGGACGGTGATCTCCCCTTCGGTCTCCTGCATTGCCTGTTTCATGAGACGGGCGCGCTCGTAAGGGTGACACCGGGTGCAGCTCTTCTCGTTGATCAGCTCCAGGGACGCCTTCTTGACCGCGTGGTTGCCGTGGCAGGTGACGCAGGTGGGGCCGCCGCTGCCGAGCCGTTTGCCGTGGGGACTTCCCAGATAATCCTTGAGGACCCCCACATGGCAGCGACCGCAGGTCTCGGGGATGGCTGTCTCCTTGGGAATCCCTTTGAACCCCCGCTCCGGCTTCATGGCGTTGGCCGCATCCTTTGGGTCACCGCCGTGGCACTCGTGGCAATAGACGCCGTTTTCAGCATGGATGCTGGTTTTCCAGAGGGGGACCGGTTCGCCGTACTTTCCCGGCATGGCGCCGTGACAGGTGATGCAGACGACCTCCTGGGCCGCGGCGGTGGCCACGGAGAGGGGGAGAGCAGAGAGGAGAAGAACGAGAATCCGGATCGAGTGGAGCAGGTGAGCAGGTTTCATGAAAGGTGCCCCCAGATGGAGAGTGCGAGGAACAGGGCGATGCCGCCGATGGCGCAGGCCATGAAGAGTGGCCGTTTCAGTGGGTAGCGTTTATCTCCCCGGTCTACGAAGGGGAGCAGGGCGATGATGGTCATGGCCCCCCCCTGAACGGTGAGGCCGATGATCTCGCTGGGAAAAATCTTCAGGATCTGGTAGTTGGCCAGGAAGTACCACTCGGGCTTGATGTGGGCCGGGGTCTGAAACGGGTTGGCCGGCACGAAGGAGTCGGGGGTGAAGAAGAGGTAGGGGGAGAAGTAGACCACCCCAAGGAGGCAGGCGACGTAGATCGCCACGGAGCTCATGTCGTGGAGGAAGAAGTTGGGGAAGAAGGGGATCCCCCCCTCATGCTTCTCGTAGCGGTAGCTGTTTCCCAGCTGCGGCGCCGTAGCAGTGTCACTGGTGGGGGGGGTGGAGATACCGGTCCGCTTCAGGAAGAAGAGATGGGCAGCGATGAGCCCGGCGATGACCAGGGGGAGGAGCGCCACATGGATGGCGAAGAAACGCCCCAGGGTGGGCGGTCCCACCAGTTTCCCCCCACGGATGAATTCCACGAGGAACTCCCCGATGACCGGGACGGCGCCGACGCTGTTGGTGGCCACGGTGGTGGCCCAGAACGAGAGCTGGCTCCAGGGGAGCAGGTAGCCGGTGAGCGAGATCCCCATGACCAGGTTCAACAGGGTGAAGCCGGAGACCCACTGGAGTTCCCGCGGTTTCTTGTAGCTCCCCATGAAGAGGACCGAGAACATATGGAGAAAGAGGGCCGCTACCATGAGGTTGGAGCCGACGGCGTGGCTCAACCGGATGAGCCAGCCGAAGGGGATCTCGTTCATGATGACCGAGACGCTCTTGAAGGCCTTGTCCGCATCGGGGACGTAATAGATCAACAGGAGGATGCCGCTGACCACCTGAAGGGCAAAGGCAAAGAGGAGGACACTCCCCAAAGAGTACCAGCTGTTGATGGTTCGTGGCAGGAGGTAGCCGGTCATCTCTTTCTCGATGACCTGGGAGATGCCGAGCCGGAGCTCGACCCAGTTGTAGAGTTTGCCGAAGAGCGTCATGATTCCCCCTATCCGATGGTGATGACGCCGTTGGCGACGGTTACCTTAAGCTGTTCCAGCGGCCGGGGCGGCGGTCCGCCGAGGACCTTTCCGTCGGTGGCGAATCGGCCGCCGTGACAGGGGCAGAGAAATTCCCCCTGCTTCGCCTCCCACCGGACGATGCAGCCGAGATGGGTGCAGACCGCCGAGAGCGCCGACAGCGAGCCGTCCATCTTCCGGACGACCACCGCCGCCTTGCCGTGAAACTGGAAAAATTTGGCGCCATCGGAGGGGAGCTCTTTTTCGGGGATGGTGACCACCCCGGAGTCGTCCTTCCCCTTCCGGGGGGCCAGGTAACTGATGACCGGGTAGGCGACGGCCCCGGCCGCCACCACTGCTGCGCCACCGATGCAGGTCATAAGAAACAGCCTTCGTTCGTCTTCTTTCATGGAAAAACTCCTGAGCGGTGGGTCGGCGCGCGAGTTACCTCACGCTTCACGCCCATCGTCTCTGCCGGTAGCATTACATTGGAAGGGGGTGCTCCGTTCTATTCCAGAGGCATGGGTGCGCAGACGTTCTCGCCGGCATTGGCTTCCACGCCGCAGTTGAAACAGACCACGGTTGGCTGGTTGGTCAGCTGCTCCACCACGGGAGTCATCCCTTTGCTTCTCAGTACGCAGATATGACCGTGATGCCGTTCGCCACATGCGCAGGTTGGCGCCTGTTCCGCCATACGTTGTTCCTCCTTTGCCGGGACAGGGTCCCGCTCTTACAGTAGATACGCGGTACTAATAACCTGAAACCGATCATGATTCAAGGGATATGTGCCGTGACCTCTCCTTATGAATCAAATAGGCTTGATAATTCGGCAGTGGCGTGATACACGTAAAAAATAAACATTCCTCTTCTTCCCGCAGACGTCATCCGCATCATCTCCGGTTTCGCTTGGCTGCTCGATGAATCAGCGGCAGGGATTTCCACCGTTTTCGACGATACCAATAATCGTAATTTACCTGCGGTCAGCGCCCCCGGAAGCTCTTCTGTGGGGCAAACCGTATTGCGGAGAGTACAGCTTGAACGAGCTGCCGAAGAGAGAAGGTGATGCTCCGGTTGAAGAACAACGCTACGTCCTCTGCGTGGACGATGAGGAGAACATCCTCAAGGCGTTGAAGCGGCTTTTTTACGGGGAGCCGTTCCGGGTGCTGACTGCGACCTCGGGGAAGGATGCTCTGGAAATGCTACGGAATAACAGGAGGATCGGCCTGATCCTCAGCGACCAGCGGATGCCTGAGATGAGCGGCGCGGCTTTTCTGGAAGCTGCCAGGGTCGTTGCGCCCCTCGTCCCCCGGATGATCCTCACCGGGTACGCCGATATTCAGGCCGCCACGGACGCCGTCAACCAGGGGGGGGCCTATCGGCTCCTGGCCAAGCCCTGGAACGATCAACTTCTCCTTCAGGCCGTACGGGATGGCCTCAGCGGGAACATCCCTGCGGTCAGTGATCCGCTTTCGGCGGAGAAAGAAGCAATTCCCCATGAATGACAACTATCTGCTGAGTCGTCAACCGATCATGGATCGGAACGAAAAGAGCTCTGCCTACAAACTCCTGCTCCGGTCGGAGCAGGCGAGGGGGGGAGACGCTTCTCCCTCGCCGGTGGAGGCCATCATCGACAGCCTCTCGGGACGCGGGGCCGGTGAGCTCTTCGGTGATCGCAGGGGGGTTGTCACCGTGGATGCCGAGTTGTTGATGAACGACCTCCTGCTGACCCTGCCGTGCGGGAAGATCATCCTGGAGCTCCGGCATGAGCTGGCGCTGACCGGGGAGCGGATCGAGCGGTGCCGAAGGCTGCAAGAGGCCGGTTTTGGCCTGGCCTTGGTCAACCACCGGTTTCTCCCTGAGCTGAAGGAGTTCTATCAGACGTTGGACCTCATCGGGATAGATCTGCGCCGCACCCCCGGCGAGCAACTGCGGACGGTAGTCGGCAGCTACCATCAGTTCCCGGGAAAACTGTTCGCTCACGAGGTGGAGAGCCGTGCGGAGTTCGCACAGTGTCAATCGTTGGGCTTCGACTTCTTTCAGGGATCGTTCTTCGTCAAGCCGACGACAACCGTCAAAAAAAAGCTCAACGAGAGTACCGTCAGCCTGCTCCGGATCGTTCAACTGATCATGAATGATGCTGACAACGATCTGATCGTCAGAGTATTCCAGGAGAGTCCCGCGCTCACCTATAAGCTGCTGCTTCAGGCCAATTCGGCGGCTGTCGGCGCTCGGCGGGAAGTCGACTCCGTGCGCCACGCGGTATCGCTCCTGGGGCGAGACCAGATCCGCCGCTGGGCCCAGATGGAGCTGCTCGCCGCAGGGGGGGCTCAGGAGCAGGAGACTCCGCTGGTGGAGATGGCTGCGGTCCGCGCCGGGTTCATGGAGCATCTGACCAAGTGTCACCCCATGCTGCGAGGGTTCCGGGACGCCGCCGACCGGGCGTTCCTCGCCGGGACTCTCTCCATGCTGGAAGCGATCTACAATATTCCCGTCGAGAGTATCGTCGAAGAGGTGGCGCTCTCCGATGATGTAAGGATCGCTCTGCTGCATCGGAGAGGGCTGTTCGGCGAGATGCTTGCCTTCGCCGAATCTCTGGAACGGTGCGACTTTGATACCGCACGAGCTCTTCTGGTAAAGCTGAAAATTCCTCACCAGCAGATGCTTGATGCCCAGCGTAACTCCTTTCACTGGAAATCCGGGACAACCGCTTAAAGTTCACGCCACACCCGTCCCCTCTTTCCTGAAGCCGGCCGATTCCCCTATCACCTGAACCCATTGGTTGACTCTCCTCTCTCACGTCGCGCGCGGTACGTCACTCGTAGTCAGGATATTTATGTGGTTCTGGAATCGATTGAAGATCAGCAAGAAAATACTGTTCAGCATTGTCGTCATTGCGCTGACCTTGACCGTTTCGTTTGTCTGTATTTCCATCGCAACGATCCGCTCTATGGGTAAAAACGCCCTTGAAGAGAAGGGGGCGAGTCTGGCGATTATCACCGGAGAGACGATAAAAGCCTCCGTCCAGTACTCTATCGGTGAGGAGACCGGCAAGGTCCTTCGGCAGCTCCTGGCGCATGATACGGATGTGAGCATCGCCGCGGTCGTCATCAAGGGGCCGCACGGGGCGTATCTCGTCACGAGCCATGAAGCGAAGAACGGGTACGAAACCGTCAAACTGGAGCAGACGTTCAGAGAACTTGAGGCTCACCGCCTGGACAAGCGCGATGAGATCCTCATCCTCGGGGATGACAAACTGCTGCTTCTGGCGTCCCGGATCGATCTCGTGACCAATGAGTCGATACAGGGGGGATATCTGCTCCTGGCCTTGAATGACCGGAGGATATCTCATCAGATCAGCAGTTCATCCCAGTCAATTATCGGGTTGGGGGTCCTGTTGGTTGCACTGGGGATAACGTGGGCTTTTTTCATCGCGCGCGCCATCACACGACCGCTGAGTGTCGCTCTCTCCGTGGCCAACGCCATTTCAGCCGGCGATCTGCAGACAGATGTTACCGTTTCGTCCTCGGATGAGATCGGCCAGCTCATGGCGGCCATGAAACAGATGGTCGCTACCATCCGGCTCTTGATCGCCGATTTTTCAATGCTCACCGATGCCGCGATTGCGGGGCAGTTGGCGACCCGGGTCAATGCCGCGAAGCATCGGGGAGATTTCCAGAAGATCGTCATGGGGGTTAATGCAACCCTTGACGCCGTCATTGGACCGCTGAATATGTCAGCCGAATATGTGGACCGAATCTCCAAGGGGGATATCCCCCCCAAGATCACCACCACCTACTACGGGGACTTCAACGAGATCAAGCTCAACCTCAACAACTGTGTCGACATCATGACCAACCTTCTCCATGAAACCACGCGGGTCCTCCTGGCTGCGGCCGACGGCAAGCTCGACGAACGGGCCAACGCCGAACTCTTCATCGGTGACTGGAGACAGATGGTCCTGGGGATCAACAACATCGTTACGAACATCGTCAACCCGTTACGTATCACCACCGAACTCTTGAATAAGGAGGTAGGCGAACGTCGGAAGGCCCAGGAGTTGCTGCTGACCCAGCAACATCAGCTTGAGTCGCTCAACACGGAACTCGAAGAGCGGGTTGCCGATGAAGTCGTCAAAAACCGGGAGAAGGATCAGGCCTTGATGCAGAGTGAAAAGTTGGCCTCCATCGGTCAACTGGCGGCGGGGGTGGCGCACGAGATCAACAACCCCATGGGGTACATCTCCAGCAACCTGCGCGTGCTTGCCGAATATTTCGATCTGATCGTCCGGTTCGATGGGATCAGGGAAGAGTATATTCAGGGGGAGATGAGGCCGGAGAGCCGGACTGCTCTCCAGCAGAGCCGGTGTTCACTGGAAATCGAAAATATCATGAGTGACGGCGCCGACCTGATCAACGAGTCACTGGTCGGGGCAGAGCGAGTCACGAAGATAGTCAAGGATCTTAAGAGCTTCTCCCGGGTGGATGTGCCGGAATATGAGATGGTGAGCCTGGAAAGCTGCCTGGAGAGTGCCTTGAACATCTGCTACAACGAACTCAAATATGTGGCCACCATCCGTAAGGTGTACGAACCGATGCCGGAGATTCTCTGTCATCCGGGACAGCTGAATCAGGTGTTTCTGAACCTGCTGATCAATGCCGGTCAGGCAATTTCGCCTCCCGGAGAGATCGTTATCAGCTGCTGGCATGATGCAGAGTTCGTCTACGCCTCGGTAAGCGACACCGGAAAAGGGATTCCCGACGAAATCCGTAACCGGATCTTCAACCCGTTCTTCACCACCAAGGACGTTGGCCAGGGAACCGGTCTGGGACTCAGCATCTCCTATGAGATCATCAGAAAACACCAGGGTGAGATTCAGGTGAAGAGTTCCTTGGGGAAGGGGGCGGTTTTCACCGTCAAGCTCCCTCAGACGCGGCAGGGGGGCGGGCATACGACCGGGGGAGGGGCTAATCTTAAATAATTAAACTTTTTGCCGCAATTGGCGAAGAGAAACTTAGAGGCGTGAATCAGGACCGCAACGGGCGGGAACGATGAGGCGTGAAGAGGGGAGTGGTTGCTCCTTACCCATACGAGGTGAATGCCATGTCTATACCTCTCTTATCACCGAATAGTATGATCGCCGCCGTTACGCAGGTGCAGAGGGGAGATCATTCGACAATTGCCCTGGCTGGACAGATGGGGCAGCAGGCGGTCAAAAAAGGGAGCACTGACACGGTCACCATCTCACAAAAAGCGGTTCAGATGGTTTCCAATTCAAAACAGTCCAACTCTCAGGCTTCAATCACCGAGAAGCCGGTACCTCCGGGGCGGAGCGCAAAATGAGCCGAGTTCACTCCCGGTAGTCACGCCTTGATGGAGAGGGTGTGACCGCCGGATGCCTGACGCGCCCTGTCGTAAAACTCGGCCACGGAGTTTTTTTCGTTATTTTTAGATCTGGTGACCGTCAGAGTCTTCCCTCCCGATATGTATACCCTCCCACACTCCGGACAGATGCTGGATTCAAGGCTCACCGATTGAGAGACGACGTCTTTCTTTTCTGCAACCGCTTTCGCCGATTCATTTTTGACATGCTCCTGTTCATGGGACATGACGGCAGCCGATGCGTTGCCGGGGTCGATGTGAGCGGCGGTCTTGAAGGAGACCCCCGGATCATCCGAGCCGTCCTGGTATTTACGGTTCTTGCAGGTCTGGCATTCGATTTTACCCGTCTGGGAGACCCCTTTAGATTTTTGGTCGTTGATAGTTGTGGTCAGTTTCTGATATGATGTGCGATCCTGGTCTGGTGAGGAGAGGGGAGGAGGAGGAGGTCCCGCGCCCCCCCTGTCGTAGCTGTAGCGTGATTGGGGCCATGAAGGGGTGCTGGTATCCAATGAAATTGGCATTGCGTATCTCCAGGCCGCAGCGGTACTTCTCCTGACAGGGTAAGTTCCCTCCAATATCCATATCGTCAGTTGGGCGGGTTACTTTAAGGACGATTGACGAAATTTTCAGCTTTGTTCTCCTTCAGGCTAAAATATTTCAAAATTCTGCCGATAAATTATACTTGGAGCAGTGTCATGCAAGAAGAGTTTTACAAGGGTATCAGTGTGGCCGGTCTCAATGCCGGTCTTTTCCCCGACGTGGCGGTGTATATAAAAACCGGCAGTAACTATATGCTCTACAAGCCTCATGGTCAGAAAATGACGGATGCCGATCATGAGCGTCTGGAGAGGCGCGGCGCTGAGTACATCTATGTCAGAACCGGAGACATGGAGATCGTTTCGGAATACCTGGAGAACAACCTTGGCCAGGTACTGAAGAGTGCGGATTTGAAGAGCAGCCAGAAGGGGAGAATCGTCTACCAGACCGTCGTCGATTATGTGGCTGAAATCTTCGAGGATTCAGAAAAAATAAAGAATGTGGACCGTTGCCGGAATCTGGTCCGGCAGATCGGTCGTTATCTCTGTTCTGAAAAAGATGCTCTGGAACCTCTCAAGGGAGCGGTCCAGGGAGCTCCGTACCCTGTTGCGCACAGTGTCCAGGTGGCGGTGCTCGCCCTGCTCATGCATATCAAGATCCTGCAGATGGGCGAAGGAAAAGCGCTGGAGGATGCGGGGATCGGCGCGCTCTTCTGCGATATCGGGATGGTTGACGGGGTTTCCGATCCGGGGAACCAGGCGAAAGCGTCTTCTCTGCAAGAGTATCATCAGATAAAGCAGCACGTCACCATGGGGCATGATTACCTGAAGCGGTTGGGGCTCTTCAGCGATGCCGTCCTTTCAGTTGTCCTCTGTCATCACGAGCGCTTTGATGGTAAGGGATACCCTTCCCGCCTGGCGGGAGACGCCATCCCCAAGAGCGCACAGATTGTCGCCCTCTGCGACAAGTTCTGCACGTTGACCTCTGATCATTCCCATCGCGTGGCGGTCACACCGCTGCAGGCGGTACAGAACATGAAAGATTCCAAGGGGGCTTGCGAGAGCATCCTGTTTGAACAGTTCCACAAGATAATCATCGGATGCCGGCTGTAGCAAAAACTATGTTTTCTCCAGGTGCTTCATGCAGCCTTCTCATCTCAGAAGTAGAAAAACCCACAGGATTGCACCAGGTGAGTACGTGGTTGTGTCGGGGAGCGCCGTAATCTCGACCCTTCTCGGCTCCTGTGTTGCAGCCTGTCTGTTTGATCCCGATGCCGGGGTTTTCGGCATGAATCACTTTTTGCTCAGCAGTCGCAGGTTCGCCACCGAGGTCCCCCTCAGCCTGACCGACGCCGGGCGCTATGGGATCAACTCCATGGAACTTCTCATTAACTCCATGATGAGGCAGGGGGCCCGGCGCGAAAAAATTCTGGCCAAGGCTTTCGGCGGCGCCGCAATTTACGCCACTCCGGAGGAGGCTGGAAGTTTTAACAGGGTTGGAGCGATGAACGGTAGCTTTATCAAGGAGTTCCTGAGGAATGAGGGGATTCCTCTTGTCTCCGCCGATCTTGGGGGCGAGCAGGGGAGGGTGATTTATTTCGACTCCAACGACTTCTCGGTGTATGTGCGAAAGATCGCCAAATGGCAGAGCACCGTTGTTGCGAAGCGCGATCACAAATGGTGGGAAGTCTCCCTCAGCGCCCAGGAAAAGGAAAAAGAGACGATCATGGATGCCGATATCTGGCTCTAGGAGTGAGCGGCTACAGCGGATGGTTGTTTTTCAGGGAGGATGACTTCAGGAGGAGCTGTCTGTTCTCCAGAAACTCGATTTCGCCCTCTTTTGAGAATTTGCTGAGGATTCTGCTGACGGTCTCGCGCGAGATGGCGGCATAGCCCGCAATATCCTTGTGCGTCAGCTTCAGCGATACCAGAATCCCTCTTTTGTCCCGAACGCCATACAGGTGGCCGATATTTTTCAGCACGGCCCGCACCCGCTGCTCTGCGCTGCTGAAGCTCATGATTTTGATCATCATCCACGACTCTCTCAGCCTCAGGCAGAGCATGGTGATGAACAGTTCGAGCACTTTGCTGTTCTGGAGGATGAACATTTCAAAGTCCTCTCGTGCCAGGAGCCCGATCTCTGACTCTTCTATGGCGATAATGGTGGCGGGGGAGGTTTTCCCGTCAAACAGGGCCATCTCGCCGAAGTAATCGCCCCGTTTGTGGATGGCGATGATATGTTCTCGCCCATCTTCGCTGAGAAGGACGACTCTGACCCTGCCTGAGAATATTACGTACATGAAATGAGTGGAATCTTCTTCGGAGAGGATGACTTCTCTTTTTACGTACGTTTTTTTTTTGATGAGGCGTTCCAGCGTGGCAAGTTCAGACGGGGTCAAGGCGGAGAAAAACGGAATATTCTGCAGCATGTCACGTTTGTGAAACGATTTGTAGGCGGGACTCTTAAGGGTGCCCCTGTTAGAGTTGCAGAGCGGTTGTCTTGATGAAGGATGATGATGGGGTGAAGATATCATGACGGCCATCTTCTTCTCACCTGTTATGCCGGTTGCAGTCACCGCCTCATGGTCACCTGACTTTTTGGGACATGAAGTATTCTAAATGCAATGGTGTCACTGTCAATGATTTTTCCTCCTCAGGGGGACTCTTTTTGTTTAAGTACTGCTCCTGACCACATCACACCTCCAGGGTAAAGCCTACCTGTCCCGGCTGGAACGATCCTGGAAACTCCCGTGCCATCCGGACTGCTGCGGAAAATCCGGTGCAGTGACTTCCCACAAGCTTTCTGATGCCGAAGCGCCGGAGTCCCTTCACCGTCTCGTCCAGCTGCTCCTCTGCGCAGAACCCCAGGTGCATCCCGCCGATGACGGCGTAGATTTCAGCCACGCCGCTTCTCTCCCGGGCATACTCCAGGGTGTTGATGATGCCGGCGTGGCAGCAGCCGAGCAGCAGTACGAGCCCCCGGGCTGTCCGGATGACCAGCGACTGGTCGTCCGGATGCGTGTCAGGGGAGCACCCGGCACTATCGCAGAAGAGACCGTTGTCGCCCCGTTCGAAACTGCTCTTTCGGGGAACCTCACCGGTGAGACAGATGTCAGGCAGGAGCTCCCGCCACTCCCCATTGAGCATGAACCGCCCCCCGAGCCCCTCCAGAAACTCCCGCTGGTAGGGGATCCCGATGCTGAGCCGGTCGCCGGTATCGTTAATCCGGTAGCGGGGGCGGAAGAGCTCCGGGTGGGCGTGGATCTCCTTCCCGCCGCAGTTCCGGAGCAGGGGCCAGAGCCCTCCTGCATGGTCGTAATGGCCGTGGGAGAGGGCGACCAGAGCGACGGCGCTGAGGTTCTTGTTCATCCGCCGGGCATTGGGCAGCAGCGTCTCACCTTGGCCGGTATCGAAGAGGAGTGATCCGTGGTCCGTCTCCACCAGGGCGCTGAAGCCGTGTTCCCCCAAGGTTCCGGAGAGCGGCCCGGCGGAGTTCTCGCAGAGGATGGTGATTCTTGTGGCCAATGCTCTTCTCCTTTATCGCTGTTCCAGCAGCTCCGCAACCTTCCCTGCGACCTCGCCGGTGAGGAGAGGGCAGGCCCCCTTGTGGCTCTGGCGGATGCTCTTGCAGCAGGTGGCCCCGTACTTCTCCTTGAACCAGGTATGGAGCTCCCTGGTCAGGTGGGTGATAGCCTTCTTGTCGTCCTTCAGGGCCAGCCCCAGCCCCACGGTGCCGCCGGAGACGGCGCCGCAGAGACAGCCGGAGCCTGAGCCCCCGCCGAAGCCGCTCACCGACTGAACCACCGTTTCGGGGAGTTCCGGGGTGAAATGTTTCCGGACACTCTCCAGTACCGCCTCGGCGCAGTGGTGCGAGCCGGAGCGGTAGAGCTCTTCGGCCAACTGACGGCACCGCTGCGCCACTGCCATTTCGTCAGACGACAACTCCTTCTTCTTGAACCAGAGCATGGGCTATCACCTCTCCATTTACTGTTTATTCATGAGGTCTTTCCCTCCTGAATCGCACGAAAAAAAACCGGCCACACTGGGTGACCGGTTGTAACCACCCTATTAAATTACCATTTACTTCTTGATGTTATAAAACACTTCAGCGCCGCGGAAGATGGCGTTCTGCCCCAGTTCGTCCTCGATCCTCAGGAGCTGATTGTACTTGCAAACCCGGTCGGTCCGGCAGAGGGAGCCGGTCTTGATCTGGCCGGCGTTCACCGCCACGGCCAGGTCGGCCAGGGTGGTGTCCTCGGTCTCTCCGGAGCGGTGGGAGATGACGGTGGTGTAGCCGGCCCGCTTGGCCATCTCGATGGCGTCCAGGGTCTCGGTGAGGGTGCCGATCTGGTTCAGCTTGATCAGGATGGAGTTGGCGATCCCCTTCTGGATCCCTTCCTTGAGGATTGCGGGGTTGGTGACGAAGAGGTCGTCGCCGACGATCTGGATCCGCTTCCCCAGCCGTTCGGTCAGCTTCTTCCAGCCGTCCCAGTCATTCTCGGCCATGCCGTCTTCGATGGAGATGATCGGATACTTGTTTACCAGATTTTCGTAGAAGTCGATGAGCTCGTCGGCGGTTTTCACCGGCTGGGCCTCGTTCTCCAGGGTGTACGTCCCGTCCTTGAACAGCTCGGAGGAGGCGACGTCCAGCGCCAGAAGCACCTCTTCACCCGGCTTGTAGCCGGCATTGACGATGGCCTCCATGATGACTTCCAGGGCTTCCTCGTTGGACTTGAGATTCGGTGCGAACCCCCCTTCGTCTCCTACCGCGGTGTTGTAGCCCCGTTTTTTGAGCACCCCTTTCAGGGCGTGAAAGATCTCGGCTCCCATCCGGAGCGCTTCCTTGAAGGAGGCGGCGCCGGCAGGCATGATCATGAACTCCTGGATATCCACGTTGTTGTCGGCGTGGGCGCCGCCGTTGATGATGTTCATCATCGGCAGCGGTAGCTCCTTGGCGTTGGAGCCGCCGATGTACTGGTAGAGGGAGAGCCCGGCGTCGTCGGCCGCGGCCTTGGCCACCGCCAGGGAGACGCCGAGGATCGCGTTGGCGCCCAGGGTGCTCTTGAACTCGGTGCCGTCCAGCTCCAGCATCTTCTTGTCGATTCCCACCTGATCGGTAGCTTCCATGCCGATGAGCTGATCGGCGATGACGTTGTTCACGTTATCGACGGCCTTCATGACCCCTTTGCCCAGGTAACGGGTGGCGTCACCGTCACGCAGTTCCAGCGCCTCGCGTACCCCAGTGGAGGCTCCGGAAGGGACCGCGGCCCGGCCCATTGCTCCCGATTCGAGGAATACTTCCACCTCAAGGGTCGGATTACCCCGTGAATCCAGGATCTCGCGTGCATAGATGTCGGCAATTTCGCTCATTACTACCCCCTTTAGGTTGTGTGGTGTATACAAATTAAAACTACGGAACTATAAACCACTTCTCTCCAAAAAAAAAGAACAAATCACCGTTACCCCGTTCATTCCAAAAACGGCAGTTGAACCACTGAGGCACGGAGACACGGAGGAAATCACAGAGAAAATCTTATTTTTGGTTTTAACCCGGAAGGTTTGACCAACTTCGGAAGTCATATCAGTGTAACTATCTATAAATGCGTTAAAATTATTCTCCGTGTCTCAGTGTCTCCGTGGTGGACTGCTTTTTTTAGGTTCATTTACTCCGTTATGGTGAATTCCTGAAATTCGCCGGCATACTCCTGCCGGGTGACTGTCACCTGCTCCACCCGGGCAGCGGGGGGGCCGCTGCGGCACCACTCCACCAGGGAGGCGACAGCGGACTCTTCTCCCTCGAAACATCCTTCCACGGCGCCATCGGGGAGATTGCGCACCCAGCCGGTGACCCCCTGGCTCCGGGCCTGCTGCCAGGTGGCGTAGCGGTAACTGACCCCCTGGACCTCGCCGCTGATCCTGACGATCATCCTCACGTTCATGGCTCTCCCGCCTCCTCCAGCAGATCAAGAAATTCATCCTCGCTCAGCACCGTGACGCCGAGGCTGCGTGCTTTCTCCAGCTTGCTCCCCGCCTCTTTGCCTGCGATGACGTAGTCGGTCTTCTTGGACACCGACCCAGCTGCATGCCCCCCTTCCTGTTCCACCATGAGCCTGGCGTTGTCACGGGTGAAGCGGGTCAGGCTCCCGGTAAAAACGAAGCTCTTGCCGGTGAATCTCCCCCCCACCTGTTTGGCCGTGATCTGAGGGGTGACCCCGGCGCTGAAGAGGCGGGCGATGACCTGGCGGTTTCGTTCGTTGACGAAGAACGAGCGGATGCTCTGAGCCACCTGGGGGCCGACCTCCCGGACCGTCAGGAGCTCCTCGGCCGTTGCTGCTGCCAGGTTTTCCATGGTGCCGAAGGCGGCAGCCAGGAGCTTTGCCGTATGTTGTCCCACATGGCGGATGCCGAGAGCAAAGATGAGCCGGCCAAGCTCCCGCTCCTTGCTCTTTTCCACCGCCGCCAGCAGATTATCCGCCAGTTTGTCCCCCATCCGGTCAAACCGCATGAGATCGGCCCTGGTAAGCCGGTAGAGGTCTGCCACCGTCGTTACCAGGTCGAGCCTCAGAAGCTGGTCAACATACTTCTCTCCCATGCCGTCGATATCCATGGCGTTGCGTGAGGCGAAATGGATGATCGATTCGCGCAGCTGGGCTGGGCAGGCGAGGTTAAGACAGCGCAGCGCCACCTCATCGGGGATCCGGGTGATGGTTGAACCGCAGGCGGGGCAGACTTCGGGGGGCTTCACCGGCTGTTCGGCCCCGGTCCGTCGCTCCGGCAGCACCCGGACCACCGCCGGGATGACATCCCCGGCGCGTTCCACGATCACCGTATCACCCACCCGGATATCCTTCTTCTCCAGCTCCTCCCAGTTATGGAGGGTTGCACGGGAGACGGTGACCCCGGAGAGCTCCACCGGTGTCAGGTTGGCCACCGGGGTCACCACTCCGGTCCGTCCCACCGAAGAGATGATGGCCTCCACCAGGGTGACCCCCTGCCGGGGCGGGAACTTCCAGGCGATGGCCCAACGGGGTGAGCGGGTTTTTTCGCCCAGCTCCCGCTGGAGCCGGTAGGAGTCGACCTTGATGACGACGCCGTCGATCTCGTAGGGGAGCGATTCCCTCTCTGAGGACATCGTTCGGAAATAGTCGATGACCCCTTGGGCGCCGGCCACCTTCCGGACCAGGGGGTTGACCGGGAGCCCCCAGCCGCTGATGGTTGAGAGAAAGGTACTCTGGGATTCGAACTCTTCTCCGATCACCTCCCCTGGCGCGTAACAGAAAAGAGCCAGCGGTCGCCGGGCGGTGATCCGGGAATCCAACTGGCGAATAGAGCCGGCGGCGGCGTTGCGGGGATTGGCGAAGGGGGCTTCACCGTTCTCCTCCCGTTCCCGGTTGAGCAGGCGGAAGGGGGCGAGGGGGAGGTAAATCTCGCCACGTACTTCCAAAAGGGGGGGAGGAGCGGGAAGGTCGAGGCGAAGCGGTATCTCTCCCACTGTCTTCAGGTTGTGGGTCACCTCTTCTCCGGTGGTCCCGTCGCCGCGGGTGGCGCCCAGGATGAAGAGCCCCTGCTCGTAGATCAGCTCCACGGCGAGTCCGTCCATCTTTGGTTCACAGAGATACTCGATCTCGCCGGAGGTAAGCCCAAGAAACCGCTTGATCCGTTCGTCGAAATCGATCAGATCCCCTTCCATGAGGGCGTTCTCCAGGGAGAGCATGGGGCGCCGGTGACGAACCGGAGTAAAACGCTCCAACGGCGCTCCGCCGACCCGTTGAGTGGGAGAGTCGGGGGGGGCGAGATCGGGGAACTGCGTCTCCAGCTCCCGCAACTCCAGAAAGAGCGCGTCGTAATCGGCATCGGTCAGCTCCGGTTGATCCTCCTGGTAATAGAGCCGATTGTGCCGTTGAAGTTCGGCGGTCAGGTAGGTGATGCGGCTAAGAGCCTCTTTCCTCTCCATCGGTCTCTCCCGGGGCGATTCGCAGTAGTAAACCCAAAAACGGCATGTTCACCATCTGACTGCAAACGAAAAAAGCGCCGCCCTATCCGGGGCGGCGCTTTTTTATGAATACTGCTTCCTGTTACTTTGCGCCTTCGATCTTGATGCCGGGAGCGAAGATGATCTTGTCGAAGGTCCGGTTGAGGCTCTTGCTCTGGAAGTTGACCATGGGGGGGGAATCGGGGAATTCGACGGTGGCGCCGACGGTGACCTTGGTCTCCATCACGGCGACCCACAGTTTCTGTCCCTTCTCATCGACCTGAACATACGTATAACCACCGGCGTTCATGGTCTCAAGGACTTTCCCCTTGTGGTTGTTGGGAGCGTTGGGGATCTCCATCGGCTTCAGGCCGGCATGGGGATCGCCGCCATGGCTGGCGTCGGCGGGTGCGCCCGGTTTTGCGGCCGGTGCGGGGGTTGCCTTGGAAGCATCTTCTTTGTTCTTGCAGCCGGCAGCGGCTGCGACGACGCATAAAAGTAAAACAAGTACTGATTTTTTCACGTGAATCCTCCCTGTTGATGTGTGGCTGGTGCCGAAAAACAATCCTTTATACCCTATCCTGCGATCGGAAATCAACTGAAAAACTTTTCACTAGAACGGCTCTGTAACAATATTGTACCGTCATGGTCGGTTGCAGGCGGAATATCATGGAGAATGGCGTAGTTTAAAGGCGTGACGCCGCTTAATGATACCCGTGAAAGCTCCTTTACATTTTCAGCATTTTGTGAGAAGTATTAGCGGTTTGCAGGCAAGCATCCTTCATTCAGGGTGACAACCCGGATCCCCTCAAGGCGAGGTGACATCATGACCTTTGATAATCGTTGTGCCGATTGCGACAAACTTCAGGCCAGAATCCTCGCCCACCGTCCGCTTACCCCGGATGAGCTGCGCCAGTTGCACGACTATTACCGGATCGGTCTGACCTACAGCAGCAACGCCCTGGAAGGAAACAGCCTCACCGAGACGGAAACCAAGGTGGTCATCGAAGAGGGCATCACCATCGGCGGCAAGCCGCTGCGCGATCATTACGAGGCGGTGGGCCATAGCGACGCCTATGATCTGCTGCTCCGTCTGGCGGTCGGGAAAGAGATTGTCGCGGCGGATATCCTGGCGCTGCACCGGCTCTTTTATGGTCGGATCGACGAGGCGCAGGCGGGGAAGTACCGCTCCGTGCGGGTGATCGTCACCGGTACCGATTTCGCCTTTCCGCCTCCCTCACGCATCAAGAGCCTGATGCGCCTTTTTGCGGTCGGGATTCCTGCGTTGAAAACACTCTGCCATCCGGTGGAGTTTGCCGCCCTGTTACATGCCCGGCTGGTGAACATTCACCCCTTTATCGACGGCAATGGACGAACCGCACGGCTGTTGATGAACCTGGTGTTGTTGCAGGCAGGCTTCCCCATCACCATCATTCCGCCTCTGCTCCGCGCCGATTACCTGGATGCGGTCAAGGCCGGCAACCGGGAAGAGTTCATCCCCTTTATAAACCTGGTTTCCTGCATGGTGTATGAAAGCCAGAAGGAGTATCTGCGTCTGTTGAAGGATCTGGGAGTGCGTTGATCATGCTTGTGCTGAAAGAGCTGCTTGATCCGCAAATCAGACGGGAATGGACACCATCGGCTATTAATGATACGATACGCCTCCATCGTGCAAGCTCAGGGGCGATCCTTGCAGAAGGGGAGAGGATGCAGAACAGACCGGATAAGCTCTCGGAACTTGAAGGGCGCATCGACTACCGCTTTGCGGATCGCTCCCTCCTGGAGGAGGCGACGACTCATCGCTCTGCCCTCAACGAGCCCGAGGGGCGGGAGGCGCGGGACAACGAGCGGCTGGAGTTTCTCGGCGATGCGGTGCTCGGGTTGATGGTGGCGTCACTCCTCCTGGAGCGTTTTCCCGAGAAACGGGAGGGGGAGCTCTCCCGACTGAGGGCCTCGCTGGTGGGTGAGGAGAATCTGGCGCGGCTGGCCCGCTCTCTGGGGCTGGGGTCCTACCTGGTCATGGGGAAGGGGGAGCGGCAGAGCGGCGGCGCCGGGCGTAAGTCGCTCCTGGCCGACGCCTTCGAGGCGCTCCTGGCGGCGCTTTATCAGGATGGCGGCCCCGTTGCCGCATCCCGGTTCGTTGCCGCCCTCTTTCTCCCGCTGATCGACTCGATGACATCCGATGTGGTCGGCAAGGATTACAAGAGCGGACTCCAGGAGTTGACCCAGGCCCGCTTCGGCGTTGCGCCCCGGTATCGGCTGGACGGCGTCTCCGGCCCCATCCATGACCAGCGGTTCTTCGTCTCCGTGATCCTGAACGATGATCAGTTGGGGCAAGGGGAGGGGGGAAGCAAGAAGGAGGCATCCCAGCAGGCTGCCCGGGCTTCGCTGCTCAAACTGGGACAAGCGGGGCCATAACCGCTCCCTCTTTGCCGAAAAAGTGACCGATATCGGAATTAACGTGCAACGAACCGCAGGAAAGGTTATTGTCCCTTTTTTTATCTCCCACGGTGGGTGCCCTCACAGCTGTCTCTTTTGCGATCAGCGCCGGATCAGCGGTTCGACGGGTGAGCTCCCTTCACCGGAGGAGATTCGGGAGAAGATTCGGCTCTATCTGGACTCCTCCGCGCGGGAGTCGGTGGAGGTCGCCTTTTACGGCGGAAGCTTTACCATGCTGCCGCTCCACCGGCAGCGGGGGCTCCTCGCGCCGCTCCAGCCGCTCCTTGATTCCGGCCGGCTTTCGGCGATCCGTCTCTCTACCCGGCCCGACGCCATTGATCCTGTCACCATCGCTCTTCTCAGGGAGCTGCGGGTCACCCTGGTGGAGCTGGGGGTCCAGTCCATGGACGATGAGGTGCTAGCCGCCTCGGGTCGGGGACACAACGCCGCCCATACGGTAGCGGCCTTCTCGATGCTCACCGCCGCCGGCATCGCGGTGGGAGGTCAGCTCATGCCGGGGCTGCCGGGTGATACCCCGTCGGGGGCGCTCCGGTCGTTGAGGGCGCTCTTGAAACTTAATCCGGCCTGCCTCCGGATCTACCCCACGGTGGTGGTGGAGGGGACGGAGCTCGCCCGACTCTACTCCAGTGGCGACTACTCCCCCCTCTCTCTGGACGCCGCCGTCTCCCTGGGGGCACGTCTCCTGCACACGGCGCTTGGCGCCGCTGTCCCGGTTATCCGGATGGGGTTGCAGGCGACGGATCTCCTCTCCGGCCCGCGGGGGGTGGTGGCCGGCCCCTATCACCCCGCGTTCCGGCAGCTGGTGGAGTCGGAACTCTGTTATGACCTGCTGCTGAAGCTTCTCCACCAGCGTGTCGGGGAGGTGACCGTAGGGGCGCATCCGTCATGGCTCTCCACGGTGATCGGCCAGAACGGCGCCACCCGGAACCGGCTTAAGGCGCAGGGGGTCCGGCTGGAGAAGGTTCTCCCCGATCCCGGCAGCTCTCTTCATGAACTCGCCGTCACCTGTGGCGGCATCACCAGAAAAGGAAACATCGTGACCGACCTGCAGTATTGTGAAGCGGAGGGACGCCATGTCTGAAAAACCGTTCCGCTCGGGCTTCATCGCCATCATCGGCCGTCCCAACGCCGGAAAATCGACCCTCCTCAACCGGATATTGGGGGAGAAGATCGTCATCACCTCGGACAAACCCCAGACCACCCGGAACCGGGTGCAGGGGATCCATAACCCTCCCGGCTGCCAGATCATCTTCATCGACACCCCCGGCATCCATGGCGCCCGTTCCATGCTCAATCGCTACATGGTGGATGAGGCTCTGGCCTCGCTGAAGGGGGTTGACGGGGTCATCTTCCTGGTGGACGCCGCTGCCCCCCAGGGAGCTCAGGTGGAGCTTGCCGCCGAGGTCCTCTCGGCCACATCGCCGCCGGTGATCCTGGCGCTCAACAAGATCGACCTGGTGGAACAGCAGGAGGCGAGCCGGATCCTGGCGAAGTTTACGTCGCTCCACCCCTTTCGTGACGTGATCGCCCTCTCCGCCGGCACAGGGGATGGTGTGGAGAGCCTGGTCTCCCTTGCCTGCGATCTCCTCCCCGAAGGGCCCCAGTATTTCCCCGACGACATCCTCACCGATCAGCCCGAGCGGTTCATCGCCGCCGAGATCGTCCGGGAGAAGCTCTTCCGCTTGACCCATGAGGAGATCCCCTACTCTCTGGCCGTCAACGTGGAGAGCTTCAAGGAGCGGGAGAACGGAGTCATCGCCATCAGCGCCGTGGTGACCGTGGAGCGAGACTCCCAGAAGGGGATCGTCATTGGCCGCAAGGGGGAGATGCTGAAGCGGATCGGGATCGAGGCCCGCAAGGAGATCGAAGAGCTCCTCCAGGCTAAGGTCTTTCTGGAACTGTTTGTCCGGGTACGCAAGAATTGGACCGACAACCCCAACATGCTCAAGGAGTTTGGCTACCAGTGACACCGATAATCGCCATCGTGGGGCGCCCCAATGTGGGGAAATCGACCCTGTTCAACCGTCTCGTGGGCCGTCGCAAGGCCATCGTGGACGATATGCCCGGGGTGACCCGGGACCGGAATTACGCCACCGTGGGACGGTACGACGTCCCCTTCACCCTCATCGACACCGGCGGTTTCGAACCGGTCACCGACGACCAGCTCCTCAGGCAGATGCGGGAGCAGTCCCAGCTGGCCATGGAGGAGGCGGACCTCATCCTCTTTGTCATGGACGGCCGCCAGGGGCTCACCGAGGCGGACCGCGAGGTGGCGGCGATGCTCCGCCGCGTGGATAAACCGCTCTTCTTCGTGGTGAACAAGGTCGATGGCCAGAAGCAGGAGCTGGATACCAGCGACTTCTATCGGCTGGGGATCGGCGAGGTCTGGCCGGTCTCGGCAGAGCATGGCCGGGGGGTGGAAGAGCTCATGGATGCGGTGCTGCCGCTCCTCCCCCGGCAGGAGATTCCCCTCGAAGAGGAGGCGGTGACCAGGATCGCGGTGGTGGGGCGCCCCAACGTGGGGAAGTCCTCTCTGGTGAACCGGCTCCTCGGCTTCGAGCGGGTGGTGGCCAACCCCACCCCGGGAACCACCCGGGATTCGGTGGATACCCCGCTCTCCTGGCACAAGAAGCCGTTCCTCCTCATCGACACCGCCGGCATCCGGCGAAAGGGGCGGATCAGCCTCAAAATCGAGACCTACAGCGTGGTGGACGCCTTGAGGAGCCTGGATCGGGCCGATGTGGCGCTCATCGTCATCAACGCCGAGGATGGGGTCACCGAACAGGACTCCAAGATCGCCGGGTACGCCTACGAGGCGGGACGGGCCTGCATCTTCGTGGTGAACAAGTGGGATGCGGTGGAAAAGGACAACAAGAGCGTCGGCGCCTTCGTGGAGCGGATCAGGAGCGAATTCAAGTTCCTCCCCTTTGCCCCCATCCTCTTCATCTCCGCCAAGAGCGGTCAGCGGATCGATACGGTCATGGCCGAGGTGGACAAGGTCATGGGGCAGTACACAAAACGGGTCGGCACTGGAGAGTTGAACCGGATCATCACGTCGGCCACCGAGGTCCACCCGCCGCCGGTGGTGGCGGGGCGGAGGATGAAGATCTACTACGGCACCCAGGTCTCCACCAGACCCCCCACCTTCGCCCTCTTCGTCAGCAAGCCCGATGGGATTCATTTCTCCTATGAACGGTACCTGACCAACAAGATTCGGGAGGCCTTCGGCTTCGAGGGGACGCCGGTCCGTTTGCTGTTCAGGGGGAAGGGGAAGGAGATGCCGGAGGAGCCGGCGCCCAAGCGAGTTCCCGTTGAGAAAAAAACTCCCTCTGCCGGCCGGAAACGGGATCGATGAACCGGATGCTTTTGGCCAGGAGCTGGAGCGGGCGGGCATAGTCGTCGGCGCGCTCCTGCTGCAACTCCGGATAGTACCGGTCATTGAGGATTCCGAATCCCAGGCCGCTCAGATGAAGGCGGAGCTGGTGGGTCTTCCCGGTAAGGGGGTGCAGCACGAAACGGGCCATCCCCCCCCGGACCTCTGCCAGGGTGATGACGGAGCGGGCATTCACCGGGCCGGCCACGCTCTTCATCCTGAACCAGGGCTCTCCCCTGACGATCCGGTCGGCCAGATCCCAGCTGGTTCTCCCGCTACACGGGACGGTTACCGACAGTGCATGATAGGTTTTATCCACGGCCCCCTCCCGGAAGAGTGCGGCATAATGCCCCCTGGTCTCGGGATTAACGGAAAAGAGGACGATCCCTGCCGTTTCCCGGTCGATCCTGTGGAGCGGCACCAGCGCGTCGATTCCCGTTCGTCGGCGCAGACGATAGAGCAGGCACTCCTCAACATACCGCCCTCCCGGGGTTACCGGAAGAAACGGCGGCTTGCAGGCGACCAGGAGCTCGTCATCCTGGAGGAGGATCGTCTCGGTAAACGGGATGACCGGCTCTGCGTCCACTTCCCGAAAGTAGAGGAGGCGTCTGCCGGGGCGATACTTGCACTCCGGCGAGAGCGGATTACCCGTCTCGTCAAGCAGCTTCCCTTCGGCCATCCGTTGGTCCCAACGCTCGGCGGAAACGGCGGGGAACCGGATGCTCAGGAACTCCCGGAGCGACGGATAGGGCGGGTTCATCTCCGGCAGGGTGACGGAGGAAGGGTAGCGGGATATTCCCATGGGGGCTGTTCCTTGTTCGAACTCGGGAGTATTGCACATTCTGTCGAAAATTATTCTGTCAGGATCATACGCGAAAATAGGGGAAAGGGGCAACTTAACGTGACGGCGCACAGATCCATCCACTCTCCCGGGTCATCCCGGAATACGCTTACCATCCTGGCTCACTTCGCTCTCGGTTCGGTCATACTGCTGGGCGCCCCAGGGGTGACCCTCGGGGGCTCACTCCTGCCGAACCCGTCAGCCTCCCCTGCCCAGGCCCCGGCGGCGATCTCGGAGATGGCCATATCCGAACCGGGCTCAGGGGACGGCTTCCAGCGAACGGTTACGGCATTTGTGTCGTTTGAGAAGAAGGGGGGAGAGCTCTCCGCCCTCCTCAAAAAACTGCATGCCGAGGCTGCTGCCCGCTACCCCGGAGACAGCGGGCAGCAGCAGGTGCAGTTTCTGAAGAGTCTTGGCGAACTCTATCCCGGTTCTGCTGACGCAGGGGGAGGGGGGATCGTCAAGCTGCCCAAGGGGTACGTCGCCACCTTCGACAAGACGCTCACCGTGGAGAGTATCAAGGAGACCGGCGAGATCACCGCCACGTACCGGTTGGCCGAGGGGCAGATTCACCTCAAGTACGGGTCAAGTTCGGTCATCATCGCCATCGACAGGGTGACCCCCTCCCGTTCCCGGTTCGACAAGGCGATCATCCCCGCCATTCGGGCGGAGGCGGAACGGATCGTCTCGGTTCCGGGGTATACGAGGACGGCCTCCGATTCGGTGGAGACGGCGATCCTCAATGACGTGTACCAGCTTCTGAGTCTGACCAACTCCAGCCGGATGGATTATTTCGCCGCCGATGTCATGAAATCCGCAACAGTGCAGCAGAAGAGTCTCGCCGCCGCCGGGAGAGGCTATTTCGAGCGGCATGCAGGTGAGTACGAGAAGGGAGCGGCGCCGGTCAAGGGGCAGGAG
Organism: uncultured Geobacter sp.; assembly: GCA_903857795.1. Lineage (GTDB taxonomy): Bacteria > Desulfobacterota > Desulfuromonadia > Geobacterales > CAIOGM01 > CAIOGM01. Next base: position 18,828 of record CAIOGM010000026.1, on the reverse strand, counting down.
TTGAAGGGGGAAATAGTGCCCCCTGTCCGCCTGGACGCGCTGGTGGGGGTCGCCGGCAGGATCCTCCTGGTGATTCTGTTGGCAACGGGTTTTTACGGAGGGGTTCGCCTCCTGATCAAGCGCGCCCAGTACCTGTTTCTCGACGCCATGTCAAAGGAGTACCTCAAGAAATACAACTCTCTCTCCCCCCTGGTGGTCCGGTCACTGAGAAAGTTGGGAAGGTCGTTGTGGGGGCGGAACTTTCTCTGGTCGAAAAAATATTATGTCGAGAAGCGGAGCGAGCGGTGGCTGCTCAGCGACGGCAAGCGCGACCGTTATAGCCAGAATCCCCTGGAACGGAATCGCCTGGAGGTCTGTCTGAGGGACACGAACTTCAGACTGAGGATAACCAGGCGCGATGGTGAAGATGTGGATCTGTCGCTCCTGTGTGTGGACTTCTCGGAAAAGGAGCTCCTGCAGAAACTCGAAGAGCTCCGACTCCTTTTCAAGGGGGAGCAGCCCGCTTCGGGACCGACGGCGTCTTAAGTGAGCGGGACGCAAGGCTCCCCGGCCGGGGTGGCCGGCCAAATTTCTTGTCAAACAGGGGCATCTGTGATAATGGTTGCACGCTTTTATCTCATTTTCCCTGAGCCGGGCCGACTGTTGGTCCGGCGTCACCTTTATGGGGGTAGATTTTGAATCAGTTCTACAAGAACCTGGCGCTCTGGCTGGTCATCAGCCTGATGATGATCCTCCTTTTCAATCTCTTCAACAAGCCGCGCCCTCTCCAGGACAAGGTCAACTACAGCGACTTCATCACCGCCGTTGAGGCGGGTAAGGTCGCTTCGGTCATCATCCAGGGGAACGAGATTCTCGGCAAGTACGCCGACGGCAAGGAGTTTAGGAGTTACAAGCCTGCCGATATGAACATCGTGCCGACGCTCCAGGAGAAGAAGGTTTCGATCTCCGCCCGCCCCGAGGAGGAGCGGGTCTCCTGGTTCTCCATCTTCATCTCCTGGTTCCCGCTGATCCTCCTGGTGGGGGTCTGGATCTTCTTCATGCGGCAGATGCAGGCAGGGGGCGGCAAGGCCATGTCCTTCGGCAAGAGCCGGGCAAAGCTCCTCACCGAAGCCCAGGGTAAGATCACCTTCGAGGATGTGGCGGGGATCGAAGAGGCCAAGGAGGAGCTGGAGGAGATAATCCAGTTTCTCAAGGAGCCGAAGAAGTTTACCAAGCTCGGCGGGCGGATTCCCAAGGGGGTGCTCCTCATGGGCCCTCCGGGGACCGGCAAGACCCTGCTGGCCCGGGCCGTGGCCGGTGAGGCCGGGGTGCCGTTCTTCTCCATCTCGGGCTCCGATTTCGTGGAGATGTTCGTGGGGGTCGGCGCCAGCCGGGTCCGGGATCTCTTCGTGCAGGGGAAGAAGAACGCCCCCTGCATCATCTTCATCGATGAGATCGACGCGGTGGGGCGTCACCGGGGTGCAGGGCTCGGTGGCGGCCATGACGAGCGGGAACAGACCCTCAACCAGCTCCTGGTGGAGATGGACGGTTTCGAATCCAACGAAGGGGTCATCCTCATCGCCGCCACTAACCGTCCCGACGTGCTGGATCCGGCGCTGCTCCGGCCGGGCCGCTTCGACCGGCAGGTGGTGGTCCCCCGTCCCGACGTGAAGGGGCGGGCCGAAATCCTCAAGGTGCACAGCAAGAAGACCCCGCTGGGGACCGATGTGGACCTGGAGGTCATCGCCCGGGGGACTCCCGGTTTCTCCGGCGCCGACCTGGCCAATGTGGTCAATGAGGCGGCGCTCCTGGCGGCCCGCAAGGACAAGAGCGTCATCGATATGGAAGATATCGACAACGCCAAGGACAAAGTCCTCATGGGGGTCGAGCGGCGGAGTATGGTGATCTCCGAGGAGGAGAAGAAGAGCACTGCCTACCACGAGGCCGGCCATACCATGGTGGCCAAGCTGATCCCCGGGACCGACCCGGTGCACAAGGTCTCCATCATTCCCCGGGGGAGGGCGCTGGGGGTCACCATGCAGCTCCCCATCGAGGACAAGCACAGTTATTCGCGGGAATCGCTCCTCAACCGGATCGCCGTCCTCATGGGGGGACGGGCCGCAGAAGAGCTTATCTTCCATACCTTCACCACCGGGGCCGGCAACGACATCGAGCGGGCCACCGATATGGCCCGGAAGATGGTCTGTGAGTGGGGGATGAGCGACAAGTTCGGGCCGGTAACCTTCGGTAAGAAGGATGAGCAGGTCTTCCTGGGACGGGACTTAGCCTCCGCCAGGAACTTCAGCGAGGCGACCGCCGTGGAGATTGATGGCGAGATCAGGACGATCGTGGAGGCAAACTACCGCCGGGCCTTCCAGCTTCTCACCGACAATATCGACAGCCTGCATCGGCTCTCTCAGGTGCTCATCGAGAAGGAGACCATGACCGGCGCCGACGTGGACGAACTCATCGTCCAGGTCAGGGCAGACTCGGCAGCAGTGGACGGAGCTGTCGAAGAGCCATGACCGTGACGGGCGCGCCGCCGCCTCCGCTCCTCTGGCGGACGAGCCGCAGGACTCTCGTTCTGTCGGGGAGACCGCTCATCATGGGGATCCTCAACCTGACACCCGATTCGTTCTCCGACGGGGGGCTCTGGAACGACCCTGAGCGGGCCGTGGCCCATGCGCTGACCATGGTAGAGGAAGGGGCGGACATCATCGATATCGGGGGCGAGAGCAGCCGCCCCGGTGCGGCGCCCGTCTCGGAAGAGGAAGAGCTGCGGCGGATCATGCCGCTGCTGGAACGTCTCGTCCCCCTCCTGAACGTCCCGCTCTCCATCGATACCACCAAGGCGGCTGTCGCGCGCCGCTCCCTGGCTGCCGGCGCCGAGATCATCAACGATATCAGCGGCCTCTTCTTCGATGAGGGGATGGCTGATGTGGTGGCTGCCGGGTATGCCGGTCTTGTGGTCATGCACAGCCGGGGTACCCCCGACCAAATGCAGCTCAACACCCGCTACGCCGATCTGGTGGGAGAGGTCCGGGACGGACTACGCGCCTCACTGGGCCGAGCCCTGGCTGCCGGCATCTCCGCGGAGCAGGTGGTGATCGACCCGGGGATCGGTTTTGCCAAGGATCGAGCGGGGAATCTCCGCCTGCTCCGTTCCCTGGGCGAGCTGCTCGATCTGGGGAGGCCCCTGCTGGTGGGCGCCTCCCGTAAGGGGTTCACCGGGACGGCCGCGGGACGGCTGGTGGAGAACCGTCTCTTCACCACCGCCGCCACGGTGGCCCTGGCCGTGGCCCAGGGGGCGGCGCTGCTGCGGGTTCACGACGTGGCGGCCATGCGCGCCGTGGCGGACATGGCGTGGGAGATCAGCGGAGAGCAGAGCTGAGGAGGCTCCTCAGCGGCGGCTTTGGCTGCTGTACCAGATGAACCGGGAGGGGGGATGGCCGCGATTCTGGATACCATCCGGTGGACCGACCTGCTCGATATCGCACTGGTCGCACTGCTCATCCACCGGGGCGTTACCCTCCTGAAGAGTGACCTGGCCCTGCGACTCCTGCTGGCGCTGATCGCCGCCTTCCTCCTTGCCATCGTCTCCCGGTTATCCGCTCTCTCGACGTTGCAGTGGCTCCTTGACTCGCTTCTCGGGTCAGCGGTGGTCATCGCGGTGGTCATCTTCCATACCGATATCCGCCGGGCGCTCCTTACCTACGGGAGGGTGGTGAACTCAACCCCCCGACAGCGGAGCGAGGTCGATGAGGTGGTGGACGCAGTCGGTGCGGCAGCGGCCTCGTTGGCCGGTCGCAACATCGGCGCGCTCATGGTGCTGCAGCGGCAGATGCTGCTTGATCCGTTCATCGAGGTCGGGACCGAGATCGATGCCAAGGTGACCAGTGAGCTCTTGACCTCGATCTTTCTCCCCTACTCACCCATTCACGATGGCGCCGTCATCATCGAGCGGGGGAAGCTGACCTTGGCCGGCTGTTTTCTGCCGCTGACCCGAAACCCGGAAGTGAGCAAGAGTCTCGGCACCCGCCATCGCGCCGCCATCGGTCTCACCGAACTGGTGGACGCCGTGGTGGTGGTTGTCTCCGAAGAGACCGGTTCCATCTCCCTGGTCAACAGGGGGAAGATCACCAGCGACCTCGATCTTGCGGAGCTCAGGAAGTCATTGAGCCGATACCTGGAGTCGGCGCCGGGGCGCGACGCCGATGGGTGAGCGGAGCACGAAATCTTACGCGGTGATGCTCCTTTCGGGGGTGCTGGCCTTGATCCTCTGGTGCTTTGTCACCTGGGAGCTCCCGGCTGAACGCCGTTTTTTTGTCCCGGTCAGAGTCGTTAATGCTGCTCCCGGGATGATCATAACCGGCCTCCCTTCTCGGCTGCAGGTCGTCGTCTCCGGTCCCCGATTACCGCTCACACTCATTTCCTCCCGTATGGGAGGAGTGGATCTCGATCTTGTCGGGATCGGAGAAGGGGTGACCGTATTTCCCGTGGTGGAGCGGCTGCTCAAGATTCCTCCCCATCTCAACATAGTGATGATCTCACCGGCCAGGATCGAGCTCCGGCTGGCGAAGTCGCAACAGTAAACCAAAAAAATGCATTCGAAACACGGAGCTACTGAGCAACGGAGTGAAATCCGGGCGAAATTCGAGGAGAATGAATCGTATGAAAAAACTTTTCGGCACAGACGGCGTCCGCGGCGTTGCCAATGTCTATCCCATGACCACGGAGATGGCCATGCAGCTGGGACGGGCTGCTGCCTATGTCTTTAAAGAGAGTAACCGGAGACACCGGATCGTCATCGGCAAGGACACCCGCCTCTCCGGCTACATGATCGAGAACGCCCTCTCCGCCGGCATCTGCTCCATGGGGGTGGATGTCCTGCTGGTCGGACCGCTCCCCACGCCGGGGATCGCCTATATCACCTCCTCCATGCGGGCCGATGCCGGGGTAGTGATCTCTGCGTCACACAACTCCTTCCAGGACAACGGGATCAAATTCTTCTACAGTGACGGCTTCAAGCTCCCCGACGAGATTGAGATGAAGATCGAAGAACTGATCTTCTCCCAGAAGATCGACTCCCTCCGCCCCGTGGCCACCGAGGTGGGAAAGGCCGCCCGGATCGACGACGCCAAGGGACGCTATATCGTCTTCCTCAAGAGCACCTTCCCCAAGGAGCTGGACCTGACCGGAGTTCGGGTGGTCCTTGACTGCGCCAATGGCGCCGCCTACAAGGTGGCGCCGGAGGTCTTTCGGGAGCTGGGGGCCGAGGTCATCACCGTGGGAGTCTCCCCCGACGGCACCAACATCAATGCCGATTGCGGCTCCCTCCATCCGGGGGTCATCAGCGACCTGGTCCGGCAGTACCGGGCCGATATCGGGATAGCCCTGGACGGCGACGCCGACCGGGTCATCGTCTGCGACGAGTCCGGCAAGGAGGTGGACGGGGACCATATCATGGCGATCTGCGCCCTGGACATGCTCAAGCAGGACAAGCTGGCGAAGAAGACCCTGGTGGCCACGGTCATGAGCAACATGGGGCTGGACATCGCCATCCGGAAGGGGGGGGGGACGGTGGTCAAGACCGCCGTGGGGGACCGCTACGTGGTGGAGGAGATGCGCCGGGGGGGATACAACCTGGGGGGAGAACAGTCCGGGCATATGATCTTCCTGGACCACAACACCACCGGAGACGGCACACTGTCGGCCCTGCAGCTCCTGGCCGTCATGCGGCGTGAAGGGAAACCGCTCTCCGCCCTGGCCACCTGTATGACCGCCCTGCCCCAGGTCCTGCTCAATGTGCGGGTCGCGGAGAAGCGGGATATCATGACCATCCCCGAGATCGAGTCGCGGGTGAGCGAGATCGAGTCGCTGCTGGGTGACCAGGGACGGCTTCTCATCCGCTACTCCGGCACCGAGCCGCTGCTGCGGGTGATGATCGAGGGGGAGGAGATCGGGCAGATTACCGGCTGGGCCCGGGAGATCATCTCCCTGGTGGATCAGCAGCTGGGCGAGAGGGCGCACTGATGGCGAATCTTGGGGTTAATGTGGATCATGTGGCCACGGTCCGGCAGGCCCGGGGTGGGATGGAGCCTGACCCGGTGACAGCCGCCGCCCTGGCGGAACTGGGGGGGGCCGACGGGATCACCATCCATCTCCGCGAAGACCGGCGTCACATCCAGGAGCGGGATCTGCGTCTCATCCGCCAGACCGTCAAGACGAAGCTCAACCTGGAGATGGCCGCCACCGATGAGATGGTCAGGATCGCCCTGGAGGTCAAGCCGGAGCTCTGCACCCTGGTCCCGGAAAAACGGCAGGAGCTGACCACCGAGGGGGGGCTGGACGTCCGGTACAATCTGGAGCTGATGACTGAGGCTATCGGTCGCCTTCAGGACGGGGGAATCAGCGTCAGCCTGTTTGTGGATCCGGATATGGACCAGATCAAGGCTTCCAGCAAGGCGGGGGCCGACTGCATCGAGATTCACACCGGCGCCTTTGCCGAGGCGACCGAGTGGAAGGTACAGGAGCAGGAGCTGATCAAGATCGAGAACGCCGTGAAACTGGCGAAGAAGCTCGGGATGGGGGTCAATGCCGGCCACGGGCTGAACTACACCAATATCAAGAAGGTTGCCGCCATCGGCGGCATCGAGGAGTTCAACATCGGCCACGCCATCATCTCCCGGGCCCTGTTCGTCGGCCTGGAGCGGGCGGTGCGGGAGATGGTGGAGTTGGTCAAATACGCGTGAGATACAGGACCTTCCTATGATCATCGTCATCTTGGCCGGCGGTTCCGGCACCCGGTTCTGGCCTCTGTCACGCAGCCGTCACCCGAAACAGCTCATGTCGGTCCTGGGGGGGAAGTCCATGCTCCAGCGGACCGTGGAGCGGGTGCTCCCCCTCAATCCGGAGCGGATCATCGTCATCACCAACCGGCTCCAGGCCGAGGAGAGCTCGGCCCAGCTGACCTCTATCACCGGGGTCCCTCTGGAGGTGATCGCCGAACCGGTGGGGCGTAACACCGCCCCGGCGGTGGGGCTGGCGGCCCGGCTGGCGCTCTCTCCCGATACGGTCATGGCGGTGCTTCCGGCGGACCATGTGATCCCCGATGAGGAGGAGTTCTGCCGACTCCTCCGCCGGGGGGAGGCCGCCGCCCGGGAGGGGAACCTGGTGACCCTGGGGATCGCTCCCACCCGTCCCGAAACCGGCTACGGCTACATCGAGGTCGCCGCCGGCTCTACGGGGTTGGGGCCGTTTCCGGTCTCGCGCTTCGTGGAAAAACCCGATCTGGAGCGGGCCGAACAGTTCCTGAAGGCCGGCAGCTTTTACTGGAACAGTGGTATGTTCCTCTGGCGGGCGGATGTCATCCTCCAGGAGCTGGAACAGCAGCTCCCTGAAGTTCATGCCGGGCTTCAGGCGCTCCCTGTCCGGGACGGCCGTCTCTCTCCCCAAGGGTTGGAGGAGTTCTATGCCGGGGTGAAGAGCGAATCCATCGACGTCGGGGTGATGGAGCGGTCGAAGCGGGTGGTCATGCTTCCGGCCACCTTCGGCTGGAGTGATGTGGGGAGCTGGAGCGCCCTTCCCGAGGTGCTTGCGGCGGACGATCAGGGGAATGTGATCATCAACTCCGCGGGGGAGATTCTCACCGACAGCCGGGGTTGCCTCGCCTACGGCGGCGGCAAGCTGGTGGCGCTCTTGGGGGTGAGTGATCTCATTGTCGTGGATACCCCCGACGCCCTCCTGGTCTGTCACCGGGAGAGGGCACAGGAGGTCAAGGGGATTGTGGCCGAGCTGCAGCGCCGCCAACTGGGAGAGTATCTCTGACGAGGATGAACTATGTTCGGTTATTCAACTGGTGAGTGGCTCTTCATCGGCTTCATCCTCTTCGTGGTCTTTGTCTGCGTCGCCGTGAGCGACATGAAGCTGAAGAAGAGCTGACCGGATACCTGGGCCACCCCTCACCCTGTCCCTCTCCCACGAGGGGAGAGGGGACGTTGCATGCGACAGCAGTTTTGGAATTGCAGCAATTTTAGTTGAGCAATTTCTCTTAACCCCCTACAACCCTTACTAATTCTCCCTCTCCCCTCAGTGGGAGGACCCAGGAGCGGGCCTAAAAGGGTCGGGGTGAGGGGCGGTTTAGTGCCATCTTAAAAAAAGAGTGGTCTAAGGAGATTGAATGTCGTCTGAACCGTTCAAAAAGGGGGGAGGGGGGGCTGCCGTGGACCTGACCGAGACCCGTGGCGTCGGGATCAGGATCGAGGCGCTCAACAAGCGGTTTGGGGAGAATCACGTCCTTAAGGAGCTGAATCTGGAGATCCGGGCCGGGGAGACCTTTTCCATCATCGGCCCCTCCGGGAGCGGTAAGAGTGTGCTCTTAAAGCTCATGGTCAGGCTCGACCGGCCGGAAAGCGGCCAGATCTACATCGACGAGCGCCCGCTCTTCGCCCCTGACGGAACCGTTGCCGACGGGAGCTGGTTCCGCTGCAGCATGGTTTTTCAGTCGTCGGCCCTTTTTAACTCCCTCTCGGTGGGGGAGAACGTGGGGCTCTGGCTCAGGGATAAACGGATCTGCCCCGAGGCGACCATCAGGCGGATCATCGGCGCAAAGCTGGCGCTGGTGGGACTCGAGGGGAAGGAAGAGCTCAGAACCTCGGAACTCTCGGGGGGAATGAAGAAGCGGGTGGCCATTGCCCGCTCCCTGGCCATGAATCCCGATCTGATCCTCTACGACGAACCGACGGCGGAACTCGATCCGGTAAACTCCGATGAACTGGCCAACACCATCATCGCTCTGCGCCGGAGTGTGAAGAACACCACGGTCATCGTCACCCACGACCTCAATTTCGCGCTCTATCTCTCCGACCGGATCGCCATGATCCATGACGGCCGGATCATAGAGGTCGGTACCCCCGCTTCACTGAAGGCGAGCAGCAACCCGATAGTACGAAACTTCATCTATACGACGACCAAGGGGATCAAGGACTCCTGAGCGGAGCCCCTTGCCGGCCGGAACGAGGTGTCGATGGGCAAGATCCTGATTATCGACGACGATGAGACCTTTCTTGGAATCCTCTGCGGCTACATCCGTGACTACTACCCGCTGCTGGATGTGGAAACCTGCACCAGCCCCATGACGGCGCTGGGGGCGCTGCGTGGTCCGGTCTCCCTGCTCCTCATCGACCTGGAGATGCCCAATCTGGACGGGATGAAGCTGTTCCTGTACGCCCGGGAGTGCGGCATCGACAAGAACCGGATCGTCATCCTCTCCGGCCGTGACGCCGATTATCTCCACGAGCAGTTTCCCATGGGGACCTGTCTGGCGGTCCTCAACAAGTACGAGGTCAAGCAGAAGGCGGTCCTGGATATGATTTTCAACTCCATGAGCAGAAAGGCGGCGCTGGCGCCGTGACCACGGGGTGACTTTTGATGACCACCAAGCAGATCTCCCTCATCTTCTACCGGCAGAACCACCTCCGCCCTGACTGGCTGGTGGAGCTGGAGTCGGACGACTGCCGCCGGGAACTCGCGCTCCTGCAGGAGGAGCTCGGCCGCTGCGGCGTAACCCTCACCCTCGTACAGAACCCGCTGTTTACCATCGACATCAACAGCTATGGCGACCTGCTCAACGCGGTCCGGATCACCTCAACCGAGGACGGGTTCACCACTATCTGCATCGGCCATGTCATCGGCAAGAGTCCCAACCTGCACCTGATGGAGGATATTCGGCGGGCGGTGAACCGGATCGCCTTTGCCCCGGAGACCGTTCCCCCCGAAGATCATAACCGCACGGTCTGCCACAACTGCGGCTGCGGCTGCTGAGGGGCCCATGCCCTCCATCAAGCTCATCATCGAATACGACGGTACCGGCTACTCCGGCTGGCAGCTCCAACCCAACGGTGTGACCATCCAGGAGGTTCTGGAGGGGGGGCTGAAGGAGCTGCTGGGAGAGCCGGTGCGGCTCCGCTCCTCGGGGCGGACCGATGCCGGGGTTCACGCCAGAGGGATGGTCGCCGTCTTCTCCACCAGCCGCTCCCTGCCCATGGCCGCCTATCACCACGGGCTCAACAATCTCATCCCCCCCGACATCGCTATCCGCTCCGCCCAAGAGGTGGCCGACTCCTTCAATCCCCGGGCCGAGGCTCTCGGCAAACTCTACCGGTACACCATCCTCAATGCTCCCACCCGCTCTCCGCTGAACAGATCCGCCTCCTGGCTGATCAAGGAGCGGCTTGACCTGGCGGCTATGGGGGAGGCTGCGGCGGAATTTATCGGCGAGCACGATTTCCGGGCCTTTCAGGCGGCCAACTGTGCGGCCAGGAGCACGGTGCGCCGGATCACGGGGATGGAGATCACCGCCGATCGGGAGGGGTTCATCACCATCGACGTCCGGGGGACCGGTTTTTTGCGGAACATGGTGCGGATCATGGTGGGGACCCTGGTGGCGGTGGGACAGGGGAGGATGGCGCCCGGAAACGTGTCCCAGCTCCTCGCCGTGGGGGAGCGCTCCCTGGCCGGCTCAACGGCCCCTCCCCAGGGGTTGTGTCTCATTGAAGTCTACTACCGGGAAGGGACTCACTCTCCTGTTACTGCCGGCGCCTCCCTTCGTCCATGAACGGCTCCAACCGCTGCCATAAAACGCCACGCCTGGCAACTCTTCATCTGGAGATTTGCGGAACACTCATCCTGATCTCTCTGCTGTTCCTGTTGCTCTCACCGGCCGCTGCCGCTCCGATCCTCAAGCCTCCCGGAACCACGGGGTTCAAGAAGCTCTCTTCCTCTGCATCGTCCACGGCCGCCCCCCTCTCCGACAGCCAGATCGACTAAACCATCAGCCGTATCCAGAGCCGGGAAGAAGAGCTGCGCCGGCAGCTTCTTCCACCGGGGATCACACTCCTCCCGTCGGGAGTGCCCAACGGCGCCACCGCCGAAGAGTATCAGGAGTGGCAGCGGCTGACAGCCAGGATCGTCAACCTCCTGGATAGCCGGATCACTAATTACCGCTATATCAAAGACATCCGCCAGTCTGTCCGGGACCTGGAGACCAGCCGGAAGGGGTGGCGCGGTTTTTACGAAAAGCCCCCCTATCCCATGACCCTGGTGGACTCTCTGCAGGATGCCATCAGGACCGGGCAGATCGAATGCCGGACCCACGAGGTGCAGCTGACCTTCACCGACGGAGAGGTCGAGGAGTACAGCTCCAACCTGCGGGAGAGCCGTGCCCAGGTACGTCTCGCCCAGGAGCGTCTGGAAAAAGGGGGCGGCACGCCGGGAGAAGAGCGGCTCCGGTGGCTGCTGGCCGTGGCGGTCAGGCGTAACGACCTGAACGAGGCCGGCGTCATCTCCATGGGGATTCAGCGGCAGATGCTCCAGGAGGGGTTGGCCCGGTCCCGGCATGAGCTCGACTTCCTCGACCAGAAGCTGACTCATGCCATGGGGAACGTCAGCTTCACCCGCGAAGAGCTGCTCCAGAAACTGAAAGGACTCGATGTCCGGGGCGAGCAGGTCACCAAGGAACTGGAAAACGCCATCAGGGCGGAGGAGAGCGAACGGACGGCGCAGGAGCGGGCACGGGACACCCTGCAGCGCTTCAAGGAGAGCTCGCCGATTTCCACGGTGACGCCGCGTCTCGTGGCTCTCCGGCAGGCGCTGGAGGTGTGGCAGGTCCGGGTCGAGACGGCCGGACTCAAGGTCCTGACCCTCAAGGTGATCTACCGGTTGATCCAGGTGGAGCGTACGGCCTGGGAGAGCCGCTACCAGATTACCAATAGGGGCGATGGCCGCGCTCTCCCCCATGTTAATGAGGTCCGTAAAGACCTGGCATCGTACCAGAACTGGGAGGAGTATCTCCGGTCACGCATGAAGGGGGTGGAAAACCAGATTCGGAGCAGGCAGGCTCAGCTCACCTCATCCGTCCTGTCGGAAATGGAGCGGAGCAGGTCCCGGGAGCTGCTCTCTGCCTACCAGGAGCAGAAAGAGTACCTGCTCCGGATGGAAGAACAGATATCCGGGACTGAGCAGCTCATCTCGCGGCTGGAGGGTGAGATCACGGCCCGTTCCGGTGAGGAACGCCTGGTCACCGGTTCAGTGAAGAGGGTCTGGAACAAGACTCTCGCCATCGCCGGCAAGATTTGGAGCACAGAGCTCTATGTTGCCGAAGAACTGGTGATTATCGACGGTCAGAAGATCATCCGGCCGCGGAGTGTTACCGTCGGTAAGCTCATCCAGGCCCTCCTGATACTTTTCATGGGACTGTTTACGGCCAGGAGGGTGATGAAGCCGATGAGCAGGTTTGCCGCCCGGAAGTTCAGCCTGGACGAAAACGACGCCCATGTCTTCGGTCGGGTGACCTACTACCTCCTCTTCATCTGCATCCTGCTCTTCTCGCTGGTCACCGTGAACATCCCCTTGGCCTTCTTCGCCTTCTTCGGCGGGGCGCTGGCCATCGGGGTCGGTTTCGGCGCCCAGACCCTGATCAATAATTTCATCAGCGGCCTGATCCTCCTCTTTGACCGGACAGTCCGACTGAACGACGTGGTGGAGATCGACGGGCAGCGCGGTCGTATTGCGGCCATCAATATCCGGAGTTCGCGGGTGAAGCGGTTCGACGGTATAGAGATCCTCGTTCCCAACAGCCATTTTCTCCAGCAGAACGTGGTGAATCTGACCCTCTCGGACCCGTGTACGCGCTACGAGATCCGGGTGGGAGTCGCCTACGGCACGTCAACCCGCAGCGCCGAGGCGGTGATCCTGAGATCGGTGGTGGAGCAGCCGGAAGTGCTGGTTGATCCGGCCCCCTTGGTGGTCTTCGAGGATTTCGCCGATAGTTCCCTTGATTTCCGTGCTTTCTTCTGGATAAATCTCCACCCGGATGTCAACGGCAACGTCGTCCGGAGTGAGATCCGGCATCGGATCGGCGAGTACCTCTCCCAGGCGGGTATCGGCATCCCCTTCCCCCAGCGGGATGTACAGGTATCCGTCTCGCGACCACTGGAGGTTAAGATCCTGGGTGGCGGTTCCCATCGCCCTGTTGATACGGAGCAACCGGTATAAAACGGTGAATCCTCCACCGGCGACCTCCGGAGCAGTCCGAACTCCATGGGAATACTTTCCCTACAGTATGAAAAAATTCCGGTTGATCACGTGGTTTGGGAGGAGTTGGTTGATGGTGGGGAAATTTTGAATAATTCTAAATGCCGAACCGGATGGAAACCGCTTGTCTTTTTTCAACCGATGATATATTTTGGCGAAAATTTTAAAAGGAGATGAAAATAAGCCCCAGTCTGACCGAGCGCCTGCAGTACATCTTATGTGGTAACTAATTTAAAAAACAAGGAGTCATGGAATGTCAAACAGTCAGAGCCCGACAGGAAACCCCGGAGTGGTAGGATTAGCAGGCTTCGGTCTTACGACCATGGTCTTGCAGTTTCACAATGTTGGCTGGTGTGGTGTGGGTCCGATAGTCGCCCTGGCATTTGTGTTCGGGGGGCTTGCGCAGTTGATTGCCGGCTTTCAGGAATTCAAATGTGGAAATAACTTCGGCTACAGCGCCTTTGTTTCGTACGGAGCATTCTGGATCGCCCTCGGGATCATCTTCATCCTGAATCAATTTCACATTTACCAATCAGACACCAAGGACATCGGCTGGTTTCTCGTCGCCTGGACGATGTATACGTTCATCATGTGGATTCCCGCCATGAAGATTCACGGCGCGATGGCTGTCACCTTTTCGCTCCTGCTGGTCGGCTTCATCCTGCTTGACCTGGCTCACTTCGGCTATCCGGATATGACCAAGGTTGCCGGTTATGAACTGATGCTCTGCGCTCTTTCCGCATGGTACATGATGGCTCATACCATCTTCTTGCAGGTATTCGGCAGGGATGTCCTTCCGGTAGGCAAGGCCTGGATCTAAAAAGAGGCGCATTGGAGTTGGAGTAATATCAGACAAGAGCAAAGGAGCTAGTCATGAAAAAAATGTATTTTGGGGCAGCCTTGATTGTAACCCTGCTGTTATCTGTCGCTGCCTGGGCTGACCAGTCAGCCACCAAGGATGAATGCGTATCCAAATGTTACGAAGCCGCGGCGCTGATCAATTCCAAAGGGGTGGCTGAGGCGATAAAACAGATAGGTAACGCCAAGGGGCCGTTTGTCTGGAAAGACAGTTATGTCTTCCTCATGAACCTGGACGGGAAGATGCTGGCGCATCCCATGCAGCCGGAGCTTACCCAGCTTCCCCACTGCCTGCTCATCACCGACCCGACGGACAAGGCTATTTTTGTCAACTTTGTCAATACGGCAAAAAATCCCGGTCATGGCTGGATCGAATATATGTGGCCGAGACCGGGCAAAAACTCGCCTTCTCAAAAGGTCACCTATGTCTACCGGGTTCCCGGTAAAGATCTTTTCGTGGCGGCCGGTGTGTATGTGGGCGGGATGATGTTCTAATTCCGCCGGTAATCAGCGTCAAGATGAAGCAAAGGCCGTATCTCTCACAACCATGAGAGGTACGGCCTTTGCTTTGTGGTTACGGTTCTTATTCCTCCATCACCGAGACGAAGACGTCTTCCAGGCTCGGCTCGATGGGGTGAAGGAGAGGCGGGGGGAGCGCGGCCTCTGCGAAAAGCGCGGTTATCCGGCCGGTAATCCGTGAGGGATCGTTGGCGACGATATGGATCCGGTCGCCGAAGAGGTTTATCTGAGCTTCCGGGAGCTCTTCCCGGAGGAGGCGGGCGATGCGGCGCGGATCCGGGGCGCGCAGCTCCAGGAGCGTCCCCTTCATGAGCCTCTTCAGGTTCTCGGGGGTATCGCAGGCGAGGAGTCTCCCCTGGTGGAGGAGGCCGACCCGGTTGCAGCGCTGCGCCTCGTCCAGGTAGGCGGTGGCGATGAGGATGGTGACCCCTTCGGCCAGGAGCCGGTAGAGGATCCGCCAGAAATCCCGGCGAGAGAGCGGATCGACCCCGTTGGTCGGCTCGTCCAGAAGGAGGAGCCGGGGGGTATGGATGAGGGCGCAGGCGAGCCCCAGTTTCTGCTTCATGCCGCCGGAGAGGTTTCCCGCCAGCCGCCTGCTGAACGGCGCCAGGTTGCTGAAGGCAAGGAGCCGCTCCGTCTGCCGCTCCCGTTCGGCGCGGTGGAGGAGGTGGAGGTCGGCAAAGAAGCGGAGGTTTTCCAGGACGGTGAGGTCGGGATAGAGGCCGAACCGCTGGCTCATGTAGCCGATATCTCCGGCCGTGGCGCCGCTCTCCCGGACGGTGTGGTGCCCCAGAACCCAGGCGTCACCACCGGTCGGCGCCATGATTCCGGCCAGCATCCGGAGGGTGGTGCTCTTGCCCGCCCCGTCGGAGCCGACGAGGCCGAAGAGTTCACCTGGTTCCAGGGAGAGGGTGAGGTTCTCCACGGCGGTCAGGTCGCCGAACCGTTTGGTCAGTTTTTCGGTGCGGATTGGAGTCATCAGCGTGGCTTCACAGCCGGATCACCGCCACCACCGGCATCCCCGGTTTCAGCTCCTGCCGCGGATTGGGGAGGGTGATCTTGATCCGGTAGACCAGCTTGACCCGCTCCCGCTCCGTCTCGATGTTCTTGGGGGTAAATTCCGCCTCCGGCGAGATGAAGCTGACCTTCCCCGCATAACTCCTCCCCTGCCAGCTGTCGCTGGTCACCGTCGCCTGCTGCCCCAGCTTGACCCGTCCCAGGTCGGTCTCGTCGATATACCCCCGAACCCAGACGTTCTCCAGGTTGGCGATGGTCACCACCGGCGTTCCCGGCGCCACCTGCTCCCCCGGTTCGCTGTTCCTGGCGATAACCGTTCCCGCCTGGGGAGCGGTGAGCAGCGCATAGCCGAGCCGGCTCTCGGCAAGGGCCACCCCCTGTTCCGCCCCCTTCAGCCGGGCCCGGGCCTGGCTGATGCTCTCGGGGCGTGGCCCGTTCCTGAGGAGCTTCAGCCGCTCTTCCCCTTCGCGCACCGTCGCCTGGGCGCTTTCCAGGGCGGCCCGGGAGGCCTCAAAGCTCTGCCGAGGGATGACCTCCCGTTCATAGAGGTTCTGCTGCCGGCTGAAGTCGTCCCGGAGCCGCCGCTCTTCGGCCCTGACCCGGTCCAGGAGCGCCTGGCCCTGGCCGATCTCTTCCTTCCTGTAGCCCGCCACCAGCTCCGCCAGGGCGGCCCGCTGACCATCCCGCTCCGCCTGCCGGGCCGCTACCTCCCGGGCCAGGTCGTCGCTCTCCAGCCGGGCGATAACCTGCCCCCTGGTAACCCGCTCCCCTTCGTCCACCAACCGCTCCAGAATCCTCCCCGGCAGCTTGAAGCTGAGCTCCACGGTGGTCGCCTCCACCGTACCGGAGAGCCTGATACCGGTGGCCGACGGGCTGCTCTTCATGCTAAGGTAGTAGCCTGCTCCACCGGCAATGAGGATGATCAGAGTCACAACCGCCAGTTTTTTCATCAGGGATACCTCGTGGGGGAGCAGATTCTGTTCGGACTGTCTCCCACCCCTTAATCCCCTCCCGTCAAGGGAGGGGAAGTTGCCGTGAGTGCTTTTGAGTTGTCGTGCTGCAGCGTTACCTTATTCATCCGGTTTTCACGGCTGTCCTGGGTTAGTAATATCCATAAGGTTGCGACAATATTGTAAGGGCAATCGCCTGTCAAGGCGCTTTCTTTCTCGGGTGCGGTTGATTCACTGGTTTTGGAACGCTTCGTGCTTCATTAAAGGTTGGGAAAAATCAGCTGAGAGTAAAATAAACCATAAGGCGGTGATTTAATTGAGAAGCGTACTGATTGCCGATGACGAGCCGATTCTCCGGATGAGCCTAAAAAATAAGCTCAAGGAGTTGGGGTTTGATGAAATTGTAGAGTGTGCCGACGGCGACTCCGCGGTGAAGCTCTGCCTGGAAAAGATTCCGGATTTGGCGATCCTGGATGTCTCCATGCCGGGGAAGGACGGCATCACCGCGGCGGCGGAGATCCGGAAGCGGCTGAAGATCCCCATCATCCTCCTGACCGCCTGCTACGACCCGGATACGGTGAAGCGGGCCGCCAAAAACGGGATTGCCGCCATGCTGACTAAACCGCTGCGCGGCCAGGATCTCTGGCCGGCCATCGAGCTGGCCTGCGCCCATGCCGATGAGGTGGAGGCGCTCAAGGAAGAGGTGGAGGATCTGAAGGAGACCATCGAGAGCCGTAAGGTCATCGAGAAGGCCAAGGGGGCGCTCATGCGGTCGCGCCAGCTCTCCGAGCCCGAGGCGTTCAGGATGATGCAGAAACTGGCAATGGACAAGCGCAAGAGTATGAAGCAGATCGCCGATGCAATCCTTTTGACCGAATCGTGATTAATAAGTGGGCAGATGCCTGCTCATGAGGCGTCAAGTTAGGTGGCCAGAAGGGGTGCCGCACGTAAAAACGGTAGGTTACGAGTTGGCATGGTGAGTGCAATAGGGTAGATACAACTCAAGAAGAATGCAGGGTGAAGACGCAGGAGTCTTCGCCCTTCCGGCAAAGGCGCCCTGGATCAAACACTGGGGCGCCTTTTCGTTTGCCCCGCAACCCAACTGGATGTCCACGGATTGGTGGACGAAAGGAGCAGGAACATGAGACAGATCGCTATCTACGGCAAAGGCGGCATCGGAAAATCAACCACAACCCAGAACACGGTGGCAGGCCTGGCCTACCTCGGCAAGAAGGTCATGATCGTCGGCTGTGACCCCAAGGCGGACTCCACCCGGCTCATCCTCCATGCCAAGGCCCAGAACACGGTCATGGATCTGGTGCGGGAACTGGGCACCGTTGAGGACCTGGAGATCGAAGATGTCATGAAAGTCGGCTACGGCGGCATCAAGTGTGTCGAGTCCGGCGGTCCGGAGCCGGGAGTCGGCTGCGCCGGCCGCGGGGTCATCACCGCCATCAACTTCCTGGAAGAGAACGGCGCCTACACCCCCGACCTTGACTTCGTCTTCTATGACGTGCTCGGGGACGTTGTCTGCGGCGGGTTCGCCATGCCGATCCGTGAAGGGAAAGCTGAAGAGATCTACATCGTCTGCTCCGGCGAGATGATGGCCATGTATGCGGCCAACAACATCGCCAAGGGGATTCTCAAATACGCCTCCTCCGGCAAGGTCCGGCTGGCCGGCCTCATCTGCAACGCCCGCAAGACCGACAAAGAGTTTGAGCTGGTCTCGGCGCTGGCCGCGAAACTCGGCACCCAGATGATCCATTTCGTCCCCCGCGACAACCAGGTCCAGCGGGCGGAGATGCGCAGGATGACCGTCATCGAATATTCACCGGAACACCCCCAGGCCCAGGAGTACCGCAATCTTGCCGAGAAGATCCTCAACAACAAGATGCTGGTTGTCCCGACCCCTCTGGAGATGGAAGAGCTGGAAGACCTGCTCATGGAGTTCGGGATCATGGAGGCCGAGGACGAAAGCATCGTCGGCGTGGCGGAGAAGGCGGCTTAGAGAAAAGGAGATTATCATGTCTCATACGACAAAGAAAATAGAAGGGATCACCAAGGAGTTCACCCAGGGGGTCATCGACAAGGCACTGGAGGCCTATCCCGAGAAGGGGCGCAAGAAGCGGGCCCCCCATCTGGCGCCCAATACTCCCGATAGCGGCTCCACCTGCGTCAAGTCCAACCGGAAGACGGTTCCCGGTGTCATGAGCGCCCGGGGGTGCGCCTACGCCGGCGCCAAAGGGGTCGTCTGGGGCCCCATCCGCGACATGGTGCATGTCTCCCACGGCCCGGTTGGGTGCGGCTGGTACTCCTGGGGGACCCGGCGCAACCTGATGAGCGGCATCAACGGGGTCACCCAGTTCGGCATGCAGTTCACCTCGGACTTCCAGGAAAAGGATATCGTCTACGG